>JAZSDQ010000089.1:0-32582 GCA_045531235.1 Eubacteriales bacterium | reverse complement strand
CCTGCGGACACAAACACAAAAAGAAACACTTCCCAAAAGGAAGTGTTTCTTTTTGGAGCTGATAACCAGAGTTGAACTGGTGACCTCATCCTTACCAAGGATGCGCTCTACCTACTGAGCTATATCAGCATATATGGCGACCTGAAGGGGGCTCGAACCCCTGACCTCTAGCGTGACAGGCTAGCGTTCTAACCAACTGAACTACCAGGCCTAATAATATTCTCGGGACGGAAAAAATCCGTTCCGAGGAGTGGTGGAAACTATAGGGCTCGAACCTATGACCCTCTGCTTGTAAGGCAGATGCTCTCCCAGCTGAGCTAAGCTTCCATGTGGAGCGGATTACGGGGCTCGAACCCGCCACCTCGACCTTGGCAAGGTCGCGCTCTACCAAATGAGCTAAATCCGCAGGTGACGCGCAGGAAAGTGGTGCCTCCGGTCGGAATCGAACCAACGACACGAGGATTTTCAGTCCTCTGCTCTACCAACTGAGCTACAGAGGCGTACCTCTCGCTGCGACCTTGACAGTATAGCACCTAAATTCTCACTTGTCAAGCCTTTTTTTCAACTTTTTTATTTTTATTTTTTTAGATTTCGCCGACGGGAAAATCCGTCGGCGAATATTCATTCCGGATCGTTTTCGTTCTCGCTTTCGGGAGGCACTTCCCTTTCTTCTGTGTCTGCAGATTCTTCTTCACGATCTTCAACCGCTTCTTCAGAATCCTCATTCATAGCGAATTCGGCCAAAAAGGCTTCGCTGTTTTTGTTTACCGAAAGAGGTTCCTCCGCTTCTTTTTTCGGTCTGCGAACAAAGAACAAAGCCAAAATCAAAAAGATAAACAAAACCACCGCTGCCAGCGCTGCAATGAGAAAAGAAATCTCCATTTTATCTGCGGTTGCATCTTTTTCTTCAAGGCGGCTTTTTAATTCTTCCACGCTCTCTTCCGCATCTGAGCCTGCAGGCAACGATACTTCAAAATAAGATACGAAAGAAGCAGCTTTTGAATCGTAATAATAAAAGCCGCATGTGCCGTCTTTCGCCATGGCATAAACAATATACACGCCTTTTTGCTCGGAATCCTCTGTTTTATACGCCGGCATTACAACATCGCCGACGGTCAGATCAGCAGGAATATATCCGGAAGGTGCCGGGGTTCCTTGAGGGGCATCGAGAATAACAAAGGGAGCAGCCGTTGTTTGCAGGGAGATATACGGTGTGAAAATCTGCTCTTCTCCGTGATAGACGTACCACGCCGATTCCGATTCGCTCGTCAGATATGCGATGTAAAGCGCGTTTTGAGGAGCCGCGTACACTAATATTTTCTTTTCTCCGAACGGTAATGTGGTAGCGGTATATCCTTCCGGAACAGTTAGAGCATTAGGGTCGTAGGCAATGGAATAATCCTTATCCTTCACTTTGGCAGTTGCACCCGCAAGGTCAGACTGTTGGCGGGTTACAGTGATCGTATATTTTTTCGTGCTGCCATTTTCTGCCTTAACAGTAACCGTTACCGTATTTTCACCGACAACCAGGGCCGGAGAATCCACAGTCACACTTGCATTTTTGTGATTCGCCGTGGAGCTGACGGTGATAGCAGTAACTTCGAAAGGTACTGACATAGTATAGGCAGTCGTACCTGCATCAAATGCGGGAGTAATTTCTCCCTCTGCAACAGAAAGCGCAGAGAGCTTATTATCGGAAGAATAGGTCGGCTTTGCATTGATTTTTATCGTTTTGGAGGCGCTGGAAACACTCATGTTCTGTAAAGAATCAAAGCCTACGATCTGAGGAGATGAAACGGATACCGTAGTAGAAGTGATCTTCTTGGTTTTAAACACAACAGTCTTTGTTAAAGAAGTGACACCGGAATCCAGGGAGTCTGAAAAACGAATCGCTCCGCCGCCGCCGCTATCTGCACCGGAAACGTACTCAAGCGCAGAGGGATCATACGCCATGGAAAAAAGCCAGCTTCCGATCTTTTCCGAAGATGTGATTTTTATTGTAACCTTCACTTGATTTCCAACAGTAACACTGTTGGAGGCTGTCAACGTAAGCTTTGCACTGGCTGCAGAAACTGCCATCGGCAAGGCAAGAGCAAAAAGGAACACTGCGAGAAAAAACGCTGTTGCTCTGTTTTTTTTCATTCAAATCACCTCACTGAGTTATGGTAGAAAGACCGAGAAGAGTTCTTCTTACCAAAAGAAGATCAATCGCATCGGTTTGACCGTCGTGGTTTACATCGGCAGCCGCGATGGCAGAAGCATCTAACGTGGTCAATCCAAGTAGATTTCTACGAATCATCAAAAGATCAATGGCATCTATCGCAGAATCTTTATTGATATCACCAAACACGGTGAGAACGAATTCGGTGGTATTCTTGCCATCGTAATAAAGAAGCTTTAATCCGGTACGGATAGAGCCGGACGAGAGTGCTTCGCCGCTTTCATTCACTACGGAAGCGCTTGCATTGCCGTAAGTCCCGAGAGACGAAATAAATTCACCAATGTCCATCCCCGGAGTAAGACCTG
The DNA here is from genome assembly GCA_045531235.1 of Eubacteriales bacterium. Lineage (GTDB taxonomy): Bacteria > Bacillota > Clostridia > Oscillospirales > SIG627 > RGIG5579. The sequence continues at coordinate 30,056 of JAZSDQ010000089.1, read as the reverse complement.
TCACCGTGCTTCCCTGCAGTTTGTAAGGGGGTGCCCAACCGGAGGGGATGACTTCCGGAGGCTTTATCACACCGCTCGACGCAGAGCCTTTACCGTTCAGAACCACGCGCAACGTGAATGTGCGTTCGTCACCGTTTGCCGCGGTACAAGTGATGGGAAGAATATTTTCTCCCGTAACAATATTTACTTCTCCCACGAAGCCGGATACGGTAGCGGTTCTGCTGACTGCCGAAGCATCGACTTGAATGGTAGGTACGTCTCCGTCGATCGTTAAAGTATAAGAATTCACTCCGTTTTTCAAGCATTCATAAAAATCAAAGGTGGGAGTAAGGGAGTAGCCGTCAACAACAAGAGTCTTCAAATAGTTATTGGGGCTTCCGGCAGGAGCAGGCTTAGTGCAAAGCGCTTCAGGCATATTCTTGTAAACAGGAATACGGAAGGTCAGCTCCGCATCCAAAAATCCAAGCTGAACATATTTGGAACGTTGAATAGAGCCCTCGCTCTGTGCCGCTGCGATGTTGGTCATATACTGATGAGAAGCTACCGCACCGTGATTTACAACATTATACTTTTGGAAATAGGGCGTATTTTGTCCGACGGCAATATAATTTTTGCCAATGATCCCCGCCCCGGCAGTAATTGCTTTATAGGGCGTATTCCACACATTTGTTTTGGCATATTTCATACCATCTTCCGCACCGTTATAGGCACCGATATTGAAGAAGTTATAAAAGCCTTCATAACCGAAATAGCTGCCGGAAGTACAAGCATTACCGTTCCAGCCAACTTCCTGGATACAACGGGTAATCAAATGAAAAGCGCTGACATTATACTTTTCTCCTGCATCGAGGAAAGCTTTTGCATAGCTGATCTCAGCTCCGCTTTCATCCAGGATCATCTTCCCTTCCATAAAAGTACCCTGCAGCATCTTTTCAATATTCTCCAGCGTTTGTGAAGAAGAAGAAAAAGCCAACTTTTCAAATTGGAAAAGATCATTTTCATTCAGGAAGTTGCGGGGATCCATATAAAAAGCCACCATTGCAGGTGCGGCTTGATACCAATTTTTGCCTTCTTGAACGTAGTAGGTATCCGTTTCCCAGTCATAGCTTCCCGCCATGGTAGAGTAATGAGAAATAATGCCGTCATTAATAAAGCTTTTACCGAGAACATTCTCTTTTTCCTGAACTGCAGACCAGTCCAGATCGGTAAGAACGGCTTCAAAATGCCAAGAAGGATGAAGGGCGTGTATGTTTTTCAGCGCTTCGCGATAAGATTCCGGAAAGGCGGACAGTTCTGCTTCAAACATTGGATTTGCGGTAACAGGCGGATCATCTGTCAGAATGGTAACCAAATCACTTAAAATATAGCCGTTATGCGTGCTACCTCCGTATGTAAAGGAAACGTGATACCAAACATCACCGTCTTTATCTTTTTTCTCATCAAGAATAGTAACGCCAACTCCGCTGGGAACCTTCACAACAATAGAATTCCAAGTGCCCGGTTCGGAACGAACATTAACGCTGCCACCGGTCGCGGTAGTCACAACCGCTTTCCGTGGCTCTGTTTCAGCCGAAACAACCAAAGGAACCTGGAGCAAGAGGATCGCAAGGCAGAGAATAAGCGACAAAAAGCGAGCCGATACGGCTCGGTATGTACGATTCACATTCTCACATCCTTTCTTTCGGGCTCCACCTCCAACATAGTAACACAGATTATGCATCTCGTCAAGAAACGGGACTCGGCCAATTTTTTGAAGATTTTCAAATAATATACGGTGTTTTTTTCAAAAATTCACCGTTTTCTCCTTTTTCAGGAAATGCAGCAGCGTAAAGATCGTCGGCCAGATAAGAAAGAGATGCTTGACGAAGAACGGCCTTTTCTTTCGTCTTGAAAACATGTGCAGGTTTAGTAAACACGGGAATCACAGCGCTTTCTTTCATTTGAGAAAGCAATTCTCTTCCCTGCGCCCCTGCAGCGAGAACCATAGTGTATCCGGGACTTTCCTTCTCGGCATCTCGATACACTCCGCAAAGCAAAGCCAAAATGGAACGGCGAACACGGGAATCTGTAAAATTAGATGAATTTAGTTTTTCTACCAACTCTTCCAAAGATTTACAGGAATCAGACATTTTTTTTGCACGATCGCAAAGCGGCGCCAAACCGTAAACAGAAGAAAGATCCTTGCGGCTTTTGGTTCTCAAAAGATAAAAAACCGTAGAGGCGTAGTATTCTATAGAAACTGGAAAGCGACCTTTCTTTTTTTCTTCGCAAATCGCCGTAAGAGTTGCTTCGGGAAGAAAATCGGAAACGTCTTTTCCTTCGAAAATCATTTTTCGAAGGGCAGTGGCAGAAGGATATTCGCTCAAGGCTACAGAGTTTCGAAGAGTATCCCCTTCACGGGGTACGATGAAAGGAGAAAAAGACACCTTTTGCTTTTTCATTGCCAATAGATACTCCAATGCAAGAATAGCATTCGGCTCATTTAAAAGCTCGGTGCTGCCAAAAAGTTCCGAGTAAACCTTGCTTCTTGCCGCAGGATATCCCATGGCGCGGTTCTGTTCCGTAAAGTTAAGAAAAGCTTTCTTAAACCTATCGGAATTTAGATTCTCAGCACACAAATTCAAAGCAGAAATATCGGGACACTCACAGCCAAAAGCCAAGGTATCTACAATACCGATTTCTTTTAAAACAGAAACGGCAGATGCGGCAAAGCTTTCTGCCGATAGGGATGAAAAAGGAAAAGGTAACTCCAGAACCAGATCGGCTCCGGAAAGAACGGCACATTTTGCACGGCTGTATTTTTCCTGAATAGCAAAAGAACCCCGCTGAACAAAATTACCGCTCATTATACAAACAATGGGCTTCCGGGGAAATTTTTCTCTGACCCTCTGCAGAAAATAGGCGTGTCCGTTATGGAACGGGTTAAATTCACAAATGACGCCAACAGCTTTTTCCATGGTTCTTCCTTTACTTTTTTAAAAAAATATGCTAGGATATGGGCAATAAACACTGGGAGTAAAAAATGGTTGAATTTGATCTGTGGGAGAAATTAAGATTTGCAGAAAAACCCATTGTCATCTACGGTATGGGGGACGGCTGTGATAAGATCCTTGCCGTAGCAAAAGAAAAGGGCATTGAGATCAAAGGGATTTTCGCGAGTGATGAATACGTGCGGGGACAAATGGCAAACGGGTTTCCTGTAATGACATACGAAAAAGCCAAAGAAACCTTTAGAGATATGATCGTACTTTTGGCCTTCGGTGTGTTCCGCAGCGACCTAATGGCAAAAATAAAAAAGATCGCAGATGAAGTCGAACTGTACGCTCCCGACGTTCCCCTTTTTGGCGGCGGTCTTTTTGACAGAAAATACTACGAAGACCACAAAGAGAACTTTGACGCCGTTGAAAAAATGCTCAGCGATGATTTTTCAAAAAAAGCATATCGGAATACCATTCTCTTCAAACTGACGGGAGACCCAAAATACCTTTGGGAAATTGAAAGCGACAAGGCAAAGGATATGGTTTCGCTGATTCCTTTTCAAAAAGGCGATGTATATTTAGACCTTGGCGCTTACGACGGTGATACTGCCCTGGAGTGGGATACTCTCTTTCCTGACCACGGAAAAATTATTGCCGTAGAACCAAACCATAAGACCTATCGGAAGCTTGTGGAAAATTGCAAAGATATTCCGCAGATCGTTCCTTTGGAGGCGGCAGCGTGGAATCAAAAAGAAGAACTCTCCTTCTCGGGAAAAAGCGGCAGAAGCGCTGCTGTGAGCGAATGTGGTAAAACCAAGGTGCAAGGGATGCCACCCGACGAAATGACCTCTGACGCGGCATTCATCAAGTATGATGTGGAAGGCGCGGAAAAAGAAGCCATTGAAGGGTCAAGAAGACTCATTTCCGAAGAAAAAGCTTCTCTTTGCATCAGCGCCTATCATCGCACCGAAGATCTATATGCCATTCCCCTTCAGGTGAAAGAAATGCAGCAAAATTACAAGGTGTATTTCAGGCATTCCCCTTATATTCCCGCTTGGGATACTTTTTTCTACTTTATATGCGGATAAAGGATTTGCGCTTGGCGCAAATCCTTTTTTTAAAGACGTACCTCGTCGATATTTTTTGTAAACGAATCAATATAGTGCTCAAGGAAATAATCTACCTCAGGGAGCCCAAGCGCACGAAGTCCTTTTTCATTGCTTTGGCGTGCCGAAGCAAACTCGGTGTTACCGCGATCCAGTTCCTGCAAACACTTAATATAAGCGCAAAGCTTATCTGCCCCTTTTACGACCCTTTCTTCTTCGGGCGAAAGTTTTAAAAGGTCGCGATAGCAGTTCGCAGAATCCTCATCCAAAAGAGAGAGCATCTTATCCAAACTGATCCGTTCGATCTCCTTATAAGAATCTTTGATGCTGTCGTTGTAATACTTGACAGGCGTGGGAAGATCTCCTGTCAACACTTCATTCATATCATGAAACAGCGCCGCAGACAAAAGCTTTTCAGCGGCGTAGTTTTTTCCGAAATGCTGATTGCCGATGATGGCAAGGGCGTGGGCAAGAACGGCACATTCCATAGAATGCTCGCTTAAATTCTCACTTCTTGTGTTATACATCAAGCCCCAACGGGTAATATTCTTCATGCGAAACAAAAGAGCGTAAAAATCTCCGTTATGATTCATTGTACTTCCTCTTTTTTCAATTTTTCCGCCAACGCGCAAAGCTTTTGCAGGCGGTGATTCAGTCCTGATTTTGTAATTTCTTCTTCGGAACGAAAGCAAAGCTCTTTCAAGCTGACTTCGGGAAACGAAAGGCGTAGTTTCGCGGCTTTCTGTAAAGGCTCAGAAAGGGTGGCAAGCACGCCTTTTTCTTCGAGATAACGGATCGCTTCCGTAACGTGAATAGCACCGTTGATGGATTTTTGCATATTGGCACCGTCGAAATTTTGACGGCGGTTAATATCCCCTCGAATGCTCTTTTCAATTTTGCTGTTCATCAAATCCAAAGAAAACCTTTGGGCTCCCATTAGGGATAAAAGATCTTCGATCTTTGTGCTTTCCTTAAGGTAAACCAAGAAGCCCTTTTCGTCCAGTGTGGTCTTGGCTTCTACTCCGAAAGCCAGAAGATGCTCGTAAAGCTCTTCGGCGCTTTCCACGCTATCGGTGCGGAATGAGGCATGGTAGCCTTTCATGGGATCCAAAACCGTTCCGCAAGAAAGAAACGCGGCGCGAACGAAAAGCAGAAGACAGCGCTCACATCCTGTAGTAGCAGGATCGATACGTTTTAAAAATCTCGCCCTCTCCCCCGAAGGAAGAATGAGCTTTACTTTTTTTCCTCCGTCTTTACGAGAAATAATAGCCTCGGTATCAAAGATCTGTATTAAGGAAAATTCTATAATTTCAAGAAAAGATTCGCGGGTGGAAGTAAGTACACAGCCCTCTTTTTCTTCTTTGGCAAGAAAAAGAAAGACGGCGCGAAGGAAAGCTTTGCCACAGCATTCTTTCCACTTTACTTTATTCTTTTCTCCGATGCCAAGTTCTTCCAGGCATCGCTCAGCAAGATAATCCTTGACCTGGGAAGAAAAGCTTTCCATTTGCTTCCTCCGATATTTATTCGATCACACGCACTTCACACTCTATGGAAATGCCCTCTTTTTCAAAAATAACTCTTTTTACGTGATCAATGAGGGAAAAAATATCCGCACTTTTTGCTTTCTCGAAATTGATGATAAAGCCTGCATGCTTTTCACTGACCATAGCGCCGCCGATGCGGTAACCTTTCAGCCCCGCTTCATCAATCATTTGTGCGGTGAAGCGTCCTTCACAGCGCTTGAACGTACTGCCGGCACTGGGATACTCCAGCGGCTGCTTTGCCACACGGCGTGACATATAATCGTCCATACTTTCACGAATAGCCGCAGGATCTTTTTTTCCCAAGCAAAAGGTAGCGGATATAATGGCATCGCCGGTATTTTCAAAAACGCTGGTGCGATAGCCCATTTCCAGTTCCTCTGTTGGTCTTGTAAGAACCTTGCCGTCCGGAGTAACATACGTTACGGAAACAAGAGTATCTTTACATTCTCCGCCGTAAGCGCCTGCATTCATAAAGACGGCACCGCCCACTGAACCGGGAATGCCATAAAGAGTTTCCATTCCGGAGAGACCTGCTTTTTGAGCGACAGATGCCAGTGTAGTAACAAGCGCGCCGCTTTCTGCAGTGATCATATTCTCGGTAACAGTAATCTTTTTTAAGTGAATAAAGGAAAGGATCACACCATCAAAGCCCTCATCTTTGGCAATTACGTTGGTACCGTTCCCGAGAAGAAAGTATGGGATCTTTGCCGCCACGATGGCAGGAAAAATCACTTTTACCGCCTTTTGACTTTCAAAAAACAGTACAGCAGCATTGCCGCCTGTGCGGAAAGATGTCAATTTGGAAAGGGGGTACGATTCTTCAAAAACAAAATCACTCTCATCGACACGATCATCCTTGACCAGAGAGGATAAAAGAAGTTTAAATCCGGAAACGTTAAACACGTCTACCTCCATTGGGCGTTACATATCACCCAGTTGCTTCATCAGTTTTTCGTTTAATTCTTCTGCGGTATTAAAGCCCATTAGCTTTTGACGCATATTCATGGTAGCAATTTCAATGATCAGAGCCAGGTTTCTACCCGGACGGACGGGAATGGTAAGAGAAGGAATTTTAATGCCGAGAAGCTCGGTATATTCCGTATCCATACCAAGTCTTTCGTAAAACTTTCCTTGCTCCCAATGCTCAAGGTTAATGATCAATTCGATCTTTTCCATATCCTTGACGGCACCCATACCGAAAAGACGGCGGATATCGACCACACCGATACCGCGAAGCTCTACGTAATGGCGGATCATTTCCGGTGCGGAACCAACAAGGGTTTTATCGGAAACGCGCTTAATTTCCACAGCGTCGTCTGCAATCAGACGGTGTCCGCGCTTTACAAGGTCAATGGCGGTTTCACTTTTACCCACTCCGCTGTCGCCGAGAAGAAGAACACCCTCACCAAACACTTCCACAAGAACGCCATGACGGGTCATTCTTTCGGCAAGAGCAACGTTCAGTTCGGCAATCAGGCCTGCCATAAAAGAGCAGGTATCCATTGGGGTAGTTAAAAGAGGAACGCCGAATTCCTGCGCAAATTTTATGGTATTGGGCTGCACCTGTCTTCCGTGGCAGAAAATAACACAGACAGGCTTTCTCTCCATAAGATTTCGAATAGCGATATCTTTTTTTTCTTCGCCCAAGGATTCCAAAAATTCATACTCGGTTCTGCCAAGGATCTGAATGCGTTCGGGAGTAAAATGATGTTCAAAGCCTGCAAGAAAAAGCCCGGGACGGTTTACTTCCTTGCGAAAAATTTTCTTTTCTCTGTCTTCGGGAGCTACTTGCAGCTCCGTAAGATTGAATTTTTTCACCAATTCACTTAAACGAATGAAATATTCTTCCGCCATAGAAAATCTCCTTTAATTATACTTATGTTTATTTTACCATAATAAGCACAGAATTTCAATGGGAAAAGCATAAAAAGAGGCATCTTGTGAACAATAAAAGAAAAAGGAGTGGCATATGAAAAAAATTAAAATTAATCCAAATGATAAAAAGCCCCGCCCTGTCAGTGAAACAGGACCCAGCGATATGATTCGTCTTCCTCCCAGCCGCATGGATCCCGACGGTTGGTACACTGGTCTCCCCTTAGATTTTAGAGATAAGCCCGTTCAAGATGCAGATGATCTTTAAAAAAGCAGCCTTTGGCTGCTTTTTTTCTTGAAAAAAAGGAAAAAAAGAGTATAATGAAAGAAGCATAATAAGCGAGGTTTTTATGAAACAAATGAAGTCTTCTTTCAAAGACGGTCTTCGTCACGGCGTTCCTATCGGCCTTGGGTATTTCGCTGTTGCCTTCTCCCTTGGCATTGCCGCAAGAAAAGCGGGTCTAACAGCCTTTCAAGGATTTTTAAACAGTATTCTCCACCACGCATCTGCAGGAGAATATGCGGGACTGATTCTAATTTCCCAGGGAGCAAGCTATGTAGAGGCAGCGATGGTGATTCTCATCACAAACGCCCGTTATCTTCTTATGAGCTTTGCTCTCAGTCAACGCTTTTCGCCAAACACGGGAGTTTTTCACCGTCTGCTTGTTGGCTTTGGTATTACCGATGAGATCTTTGGTATTTCCGTCGGGCGAGAAGGACACACCGATCCTTTTTATCACTATGGAGCAATGACTGTAGCTATTCCCTCTTGGGGTCTGGGAACAGCTTCCGGAATCTTAGCAGGCTATATTCTTCCTGACCGTTTGGTCAGCGCACTTTCCGTAGCCCTTTTCGGTATGTTTTTGGCCATTATTATTCCCCCTGCCAAGAAGAACCGCGTAATTCTTGGCACTGTTCTATTAAGCTTTCTTTTGAGCTCCCTTGCAGAAATTCTACCTATTTTTTCAGCTCTTTCCGGCGGTGAAAAAACCATTCTTCTCACAGTAACCATATCTTCCGCTGCAGCAATCTTTTTCCCCGTAAAATATGAGGAGGTGGAAGAAGATGCAGAATAATGTTTATATATACATATTCATTATGGCAGGAGTATCTTTTCTGATCCGTGCACTGCCTCTCACCCTCATCCGAAAGCCCATTCGCAATCAGTTTTTCCGTTCGTTTCTCTACTATGTGCCCTATGTGACCCTTGCCATTATGACATTTCCCTCCATACTTTGGGCACCGTCTTCTCCTCTCATCGGCGCGGCAGCGCTGATTGCAGGGGCAATTCTTGCCTGGCGCGGTAAAGGACTCTTTCCCGTTGCTATCGCATCTTGCACAACTGTTTTTCTCTTGGAATTATTTATATAATAAAGAAAATTTTTCTTGTGTTTTCATAACGAATGTGATATAATGGATAAAATTATATTTGGAGGTAATAGCTATGAACAAATATGCAGGAACCCAGACCGAAAAAAATCTTGAAGCTGCTTTCGCAGGTGAAAGCCAGGCAAGAAATAAATACACTTATTTTGCTTCTGTAGCAAAAAAAGAAGGCTATGAGCAGATCTCCGCTCTGTTCCAGAAAACCGCTGACAATGAAAAAGAGCATGCAAAGATGTGGTTTAAAGAACTGAACGGCATTGGCGATACTGCTGCAAACCTGGAGGCTGCCGCTGACGGTGAGAACTACGAGTGGACCGATATGTACGAAGGATTTGCCGTAACTGCAGAAAAAGAAGGCTTTAGCGACCTTGCAAGAAAATTCCGCTTGGTTGCTGCAATCGAAAAGCATCACGAAGAACGCTACCGCGCACTGCTTAAGAACGTTGAAACCGCTCAGGTATTTGAAAAGAGCGAAGTAAAGGTATGGGAATGCCGCAACTGCGGACACATCATTGTTGGTCCTAAGGCTCCCGAAATCTGCCCCACTTGCGTACATCCAAAGAGCTATTTTGAGATTCACGCTGAAAACTATTAATTTTTACTATTGACAAAAGGCACTGTTTTGATACAGAATAGCCGAACCTAGGAGCAGAAAAGATGCAAGATACGTTCTTCGTTTTCTTGCACCTTCTGCTTTTTCAGTACTTGACGATTTTTATCATAAACAAGCCCCCCAGAGCATATCGTAAAGTACAATATTTGAAAGGAGAACTTCAAATGAAAATTGAAGTCGTACTTTTTCGTTGTTTATTTTCCCTGGTCATTGGATTGATCATTGGCGTGGAACGCGCCCGTCACGGACGCGCCGCCGGCATGCGCACACATATCCTCGTTTGCCTCGGAGCAACGGTGACTGCAATGACGGGTATTTTCTGTGCCAATGTATTCAGCGGCGACCCGATGCGTCTTTCCGCTCAGGTAATTTCCGGTGTCGGTTTTCTCGGTGCGGGAATGATCGTTTTAAAGAATGATAATGTGATCACAGGTCTTACCACTGCAGCAGGCGTTTGGGCTACAGCTACGCTTGGGATTGCCGTAGGTTACGGTTTTTACTGGGGCGCGGGAATCGCCACTCTTCTCTTTTTCATTGCTTTGACACTATTTGCAAAAATGGAACGGAAAAAGAAGAACACTGAAGTTATATACGTTGAAGTCAGTGATATGTCAAAAATGAATGAATTAATCAATGAGCTTAATTCGGAACTTCACTCCCCTCATGCAATTCGTATTTTAGCACCGAAAAGCGGTTACTCAGGTCATATCGGTCTTGAATTAGTCATGGACCGTAGAAAGCCTGTTTCTATAGAAGCACTTTTGGAAAAAGAGTACGTGGTTTTCACCATTGAGGTGTAATAACCAAATAAAAAAAGATCCACTGAACAGTGGATCTTTTTTTATTTGGTTTAGAATTTGATCTTTTCTGCGATGTAGTTCTTCACTTCGCCAAGAGGCATTCTTACCTGCTCCATAGTATCACGGTCACGAACAGTAACACAACCGTCGGTTTCCGTATCAAAGTCATAGGTGATGCAGAAAGGAGTACCGATCTCATCCTGACGGCGGTAACGCTTACCAATAGAACCTGCTTCATCGTATTCTACATTGAATTCACTTGCAAGCTCGGCGTAAAGGGCACGTGCAGGCTCAGCAAGCTTCTTGGAAAGAGGAAGGATCGCTGCCTTCACGGGAGCCAATGCGGGATGGAAGTGCATTACAACACGGGTATCGTTTTCACCGACCTGCTCTTCATCATAAGCCTCGCAAAGGAATGCGAGGGTGATTCGGTCTGCACCGAGAGAAGGCTCGATAACATAAGGAACGTACTTTTCACCGCTTTCGGGATCAAAATATTCCATAGGCTCGCCGGAATGGTTGGCGTGCTGGGTCAGGTCGTAATCGGTACGGTCTGCAATACCCCAAAGTTCGCCCCATCCGAAGGGGAACATGAATTCAAAGTCAGTAGTTGCTTTGGAATAGAAGCTGAGCTCGTCCTTATCGTGGTCGCGAAGGCGAAGATTTTCAGCTGCAATACCAAGATCGTAAAGAAACTTCTCGCAGTATCCTCTCCAATACGTAAACCACTCAAGGTCCGTACCGGGCTTGCAGAAGAACTCAAGCTCCATCTGCTCAAATTCGCGGATACGGAAAATGAAGTTACCGGGGGTGATCTCATTACGGAAGGATTTGCCGATCTGTCCAACACCGAAAGGAACCTTTTTACGGGTGGTTCTCTGAATATGTTTGAAGTTTACGAAGATGCCCTGTGCGGTTTCGGGGCGGAGATAGAGCTCGGAGGTAGAATCTTCCGTTACGCCCTGGAAGGTCTTAAACATCAAATTAAACTTACGGATATCGGTAAAATCGCCGGAGCCGCAAGCGGGACAAACGATGTGGTTCTCACGGATAAACTCAGCAAGGCGATTGTTATCCCAACCGTTGGGGTTGATATCCAGCTTGTTCTCTGCAATGTAATCTTCAACCAATTTATCGGCTCTGTGACGAGTCTTACATACCTTGCAGTCCATCAAAGGATCGGAAAATCCGCCGACGTGACCGGAAGCAACCCAAGTCTGGGGGTTCATGAGGATCGCACTGTCAAGACCTACGTTGTAGGGAGATTCCTGAACGAACTTCTTCCACCAAGCGCGCTTTACATTATTTTTCAGTTCCACGCCGAGGGGGCCGTAGTCCCATGAGTTTGCAAGGCCACCGTAAATTTCGGAGCCTGGGTAGACAAAACCTCTTCCCTTGCAAAGGGCAACGATCTTATCCATTGTTTTTTCTGTGTTTTTCATTTTAAATTCCTCTCTTTCTTCCCTGACTGGAGGTCAGGTGAAACTTCTTCCATTATACACAAAAAGCCCTTTTTGTCAACCAAAAAGGGCTTTTACGCTTATTCTTCCGCTTTTGTTTTTCGGACTGACGACATTTCACGCTGTGCGATCACAAGACTTTGATAAATGCCGCCGTCTTTTGCAGCAAGTTCTTCGTGAGTTCCGACTTCTGCAACGGTCTTTTTATCAAGCACAAGAATCTTCGTAGCATTGCGCAAGGTGGAAAGTCGGTGAGCAATGGCAATGGTCGTTCTATCTTCGCAAAGGCGGGCAAGCGCCGTCTGGATCTCCTTTTCCGTTTCCGTATCCAATGCGCTGGTAGCTTCATCGAGAATTAAGATCTTAGGATCGTGAAGAATCGCACGAGCGATGGCAATTCTTTGTCTTTCGCCGCCGGAAAGGGTATGGCCTCTTTCTCCTACGACGGTGTCATAGCCATCGGGTAATTTCATAATAAAATTATGGGCATTGGCAAGGCGAGAGGCGCGAAGGACTTCTTCATAGCTTGCATTGGGCTTAGCGTATGCAATATTCTCGTAAATGGTTCCTGCAAAAAGGAATGTTTCCTGAAGAACCACACCGATCTGCGAGCGGAGAGAATGCTGAGTAATATCACGAATATCCACCCCATCAATGCGAATGGCACCTCGATTTACGTCGTAAAGACGCATAATAAGGTTGATAAGCGTACTTTTTCCAACCCCGGAACGTCCGACAACACCAAGCATTTCCCCGGGTTTGATGCTGACAGATACATTTTCCAGAACGTTTTCGTTTTCCGTATAGCCAAACCAGATCTTATCCACCTCGATCTCCCCACGCAATATGAGATCTTTGGAATTCTTTCGGTCGGCTACTTCAGGTTCTTCATCCATCACTTCAAAAATTTTATTAACGCTGGTTATTGCGCGTTGAGTGATACGGGGAAGATTTGCCATCCAGCGAAGAGGACTGTACACAAGGCTGACGAAAGACGAAAACATTGTCATTTCACCGATGGTCATATTTCCGTCAATGATCTGATTGCCTGCATAGTACAAGAGAATAAAGTTCCCGATCTGAATCAGATAATCAGCATAAGGAACGAGCTTTGCCCAAGCAGTTTCATTGCGAACGGAGATATCTCGGAGCGTGCGAATGGTTTTTTCATACTTTTCAATTTCCCGTTTTTCATTGCCGTAAACCTTTACCTCGCGAACTCCTTGGAAAACGTCGTGTAGAACGGTATTGGCGCGGGAATTTTCCACCCACTGACGGTGAAACAGCGTTCTCGTTTTGGTCCACACCAAGCGATACAGGACAGTAACGAAAGGCGCGGGAATCAGGATCATCAATGCCATTGCGGGTGAGTAGGAAAACATCATCACGGAAACAAAGATGATCATCAACGTCTGCTCAAGGAGATTTGGCAAATGGTTGGTCATAAACTGAGAAATGACGTTGGTATCTCCGGAAACTCTGTTGATAAGATCTCCCGCAGTATGGCGGGAAATGCCTGCAACAGAAAGACTTTGAATCTTGGCATAGAGCATACGGCTGAGAGATACGACTGTTTTGGAACTGACGGAGGAAAGAATATTATTACGAAATACGGAGGCCAAGACGGAAAAAAGTCTGACTGCCGCCATAGATACAATGACTCCGATCACCTGAGAAAAAGAAGCAAGGACTGCTGAAGGATCATTGCTCATAATATAGTTATCTACAAGATTTCGCTGCAAAACGGGGAGAATTACATTCGTCAGCGAAGTTAGGAAGAACAAAAGCATAGACAGCGCGATCCATCCGATCTGAGGACGCATCAATGCCAAAAGCTTTTTCAAAGGACCTTTTTTAGAAGAACAGTTACGGCAAACCATCGTTCCCTTGGGGAGGGGCCTACGGCATTTTGGGCAAGTGGTGATGCGATAAGTAAAACGAGCCTCTTCGGGCTTACAGACGCCGTCGGAAACCTCTTTTAAAATACGGACAAGCTGGGAAATATTTTCTTTTTCCGATGAAAAGGCGCGACAAAACTCCACCCATTCTCCATTGTAAAAAACCTCACAAACAGCACCGCTTTGAAAAGCTTCAAAGCGCGCATTTTCAATTTTTTTAAAGGAATAAAAGGTGGGATCGATCCGATCTCGGGGAGAGCGGTATATTCCCTTTTGACAGAAAAACACACAAGCTTCCGAGCATTCTCCATTTTGATCCAAATTGATCGGAAAGAAAAAGAACACTTGCTCTTTCAGCCGGTTCTCCAGATAGGAAAGGTGCTGAGCCAATTCCTCTGCCAAAGCGTCACGATCTTTCAAAATTCTTCTCCTCGTAATTACAGGTACATTTCAATTTTTCCCAGACTCTTTTTATCAAGCCCGGAAAGGCTGGGGATCTCATAGCGACAACCGTCATGATCCACTACAAAAACACGGTCTTCTCCCGCTTTCAAAAGACTGCGGTTGGTATCCTTCACCGTGAAAGTCAAGGGGCCGTGATCCGTTTCACAGTCCCAATAGCTCATACCGAAACGGGAAGAAAGCTTTACGATCTTTTTGATCTTGGGGGCAAAATACTTTTTATTCAGCTCCGTTGTTAAAATATCAGCTGTTTCTTTCTCAAAATCCGACAAGACGCGGATCATGCCGATCTCTTCTTTTTCCTCGTTCTGAACACTGATATACTCATCCTCATTTTCAAAAGGAAAAGCCCTTGCAAGAAAAACTCTGCCTTCATAATCGGCTTCGGATATCTTTGCCATAAGCAGTCCGTTTTTAGACAGATAAAAGCTCGTATTCTCAGGGGTCAAAGAACGAGCGTTTTCCAATTCTTTCAAATCACTAAGCATTCTTTTCCTCCTTATTCTTCAATACCGATAATTTTCAAGGCTTCCATCTGAAGCCGATAAAGATTGTGATAGGCGCCCTCTTTTTCAAGAAGCTCCTCGTGAGTTCCCTCTTCCACCTTTTTACCGTCTTCAATAACGATAAGAAAATCAGCATCGCGAATGGTAGAAAGGCGGTGTGCAATGGTGATGGTAGTGCGATTTTTGGTAATGGCAGCCAGGGAAGCCTGAATTCTTCTCTCCGTTTTCGTATCCATTGCTGCGGTCGCTTCATCCAAAATCAAAATGGCAGGATCCTTTAAAATGGCTCTTGCAATGGAGATCCTTTGCTTTTCACCGCCGGAAAGCGTGCGTTGATCCGAGCCCACGTAGGTTTCGTAGCCATCGGGAAGTGCCATAATAAAATCATGGCAGCCTGCCGCACGAGAGGCGCGGATCACATCTTCCGCGCTTGCTTCGGGGCGGGCGTAGCGAATATTATCCATAATCGTTCCGCGGAAAAGATAAGTTTCCTGAGATACGATAGCAACATTTCTGCGAAGGGTTGCAAGAGTCAGATCACGGACATCTTTTCCGTCAATACGAATAACCCCTTCGGAAACGTCATAAAGACGGGTCAAAAGGTTAACAAGGGTGCTTTTTCCTGCGCCGGAATGACCGACAATACCGAGGGTCTTTCCTGCAGGAACGGAAAACGATACGTGATCAATGGTCTTTTTCCCCGGTTGATAAGAGAAACAGACCTGATCAAATTCTACCCTTCCCTCAACATTTACAAGATCAACAGCATCCTTCTTTTCTTTGACTTCCGGCTCTGTTTCCAAAATTTCAAACAATCTTTGGAGGGCATTGAGACCGCCTGCCATCTGACTGAAAAAGTTGGCAAAGAAATTGAGCGGTGTATAGAGCATAGTAAGATAGCTGATAAAAAGGCTGAGAACGCCGTAGCTGATGCCGCTGCCGGGAGTGAGCATTTCATGAAGAACGAAATATCCGCCAAAGCCCCATACAAGGTAATTGGTTAGGCGCATTCCCAAATTCAAGAGAGGGAAAATGGTGTGATGACGAATATCAATACTAAGTTTTGAGGAATAGAGCTTTTGGCTCTTTTCATCAAAGCGTTCAATTTCTTCATTCTCTCTGGAAAATGCTTTTACAATGCGCATACCGCCCAACACATCGGAAAGGACGGAATTAAAGCGGGATCGGTGAGTATGATTTTCTGCGTGAAGGCGGCGGAACATACGAAGAACCAGCACATACCCGAGAAACAGCAGAGGAATAGGAAGCATTACCACCAGAGTCAAAAGCGGATGAATGGAAAGCATAACAACAGCAATGGCAATCATCTGAAGAACGTTGGTCAAAAGATACGGAACACCGTCACAGAAAAACCAATACAAGGTTTCCGCATCGGAATTGATCTGCGTAATCAGTCGGCCCGTATGCCGAGAAGTGAAAAAGGAATAGGAAAGTCTTTCAAATGATGAAAAGATCGTCTTTTTCAGATCATAAGTGACGAATGCCGATACACGGGAGCCGATGATGCTGTTGATCATGGTAACAAAGGCGCTGAGAAGCCCTGCACCCGCAACGGAAAGCACAAGCAGCCCCACCTTGCCGTAAAGAGAATTCCCGGGAGTGAGGATCTGATCATACAGAACCTTGCTTTTCAGATAAGGAACGATAACGCTGAGAAGTCCCGACAGAAATACGGTTAAAAAGACAAGCGCCATCTGCTTTTTATAGCGATAGAAAAACGGCAAGAGTTTTTTCACAAGATTGCGGCGGCTCAGGCATTTTTTACAGATCTTGCGCTGGGGATCACTGTATGGAGTATGGCAATGGGGGCAAACCGCTTCCCCTCTCTCCCTTTTTTTTGGACGGGGCACTTCCCCGCTTTTTAAAAACTCATTGACAGCGTCGGAGAATTCATACACTTCTTTTCGTGTAGCAAAGCTTGCATAAAAAAGAACCTCGGCATCTTGATCTTTGCGTGTCAGCACTACACGGAATACACTGACAAGTTCTTCCACCTTGATGCTCTCGATTTCACCTAGGGGAATAAAAAGATATTCCAATTCTTCCAAGACGGGCTTACTTTTTACAGGGGAAAATAAAGAAGCTCCCTCTCGTTTCCGTAAAGCCTTAAGACAAAAGAGCGTTGCGATCCCCTCACGCGTAAATGCGGTGTAGGCATCGCAAAAATGCTCTTCTCTTGCCATATCGGTTTGAACAAGAAGGAGCGCGGTATTTACATCAATTCCTTTTCTTTTGAAAGAAGCGGTTACTTCTTCCGAAATTCGCTTCATCATAACATATCCTCACATACAATTACATTTTAAATCATAGCACTCCTTTTGTCAAGGAACAAGGCGAATTCCAAGGCCTTTTTCTGCACACAAAAACGATGAGGTGAATGGCATCACCTCATCGCAAGAACGTTTATTCAGTTTCACTGCGGCGGTGCTTTTTGCGGATCACAAAAGTGGTTACAATTGCGATCACGGCAATAAGAAGAGCCACAACTAAAAGAAGAACATGGGTGAAAACATTTGCTCCTCTTAAAAGCTTTACGGGATTCAGGCTGGAATACACCACTTTTCTGCCGTCGGCACTTTGATATTTTTCATTCATATCGCCGCCCATTTCCTTGAGATAAGAAGCAATGGCGTACCACTCTTTTACGGGAACGTCGTTTTCATCCTTTACAACAAAATTCACCAAATCTTCCACGGCAATGGGATTGCCGTTTTTATCGCGGGGAGTAATGCTAAGCAGTCCCATAGAGGTAGATTCCACTGCGCCAAGCATCTGACCACAGTACATACCCGTGACGACGGAATACAGCTTATCGGGATCAATTTCCGCAAGGCTGCCGTCATTTCTGCGAAGGCGGGCATAATCCACTTTATTGAAGATCATACGATGGGTATTGAAGGAATACTCAATGCCTGAGAAAAAAAGCTGTGCAGAGCGCATCAAGGGCTGAACGGAAGCATCTACTTCCAGCGCATTCATAAGATCCTTGCCTGTAATATAAACCGCAACAAGCTCCCCTTCCGTGCCAACACCGAGAGAGGCGGCGTTGAAAACGTCGGAAGTGGTTACGTCACCCACGGGAAGCGTTTCACGAATGACACCAGCGGCAGTGAGAGCAACATCAATTTCTACGCCGAGGGCTTTTTCCACCGCAGATTTATAAGCATCGGAAAAAATATTGGCAAGGGTAGATTCGTGCTGTGTGGCGTACACTTCATCCACAGAATCGAATTTATAAGGATTCTTTACCAGAACTTCATCAAAACTGACGCCGTACTTGGAAAGATACTCCGTTTCCACATTGTTTTTAAAGGCTTCTACGAGAGTGGCAATGTTCTCATCTTCTTTTACGTTTTCATCAATGGGTACGAGAGTGTAATCCCGGAGAGCAACTTCACTTCCCTTGCGAAGAAGCTGAACAACGCCGAGATACTTACCGTATTCGCCTGCGGAAACGATATAAGTTCCGTTTACCTCAATGGCTTTTTCCAGCGTGGTATGGGTGTGTGCAGAAACGATAAGGTCAATGCCGTTGACGGCTTTTGCAAGCTCGTAGTCCTCCCCTTTTCCGTCTTCCGTGCCGCTATGTGAAAGGCAGATCACGACAGGTTGAACGCCGTATTTTTCTTTGCATTCCTGAACGGCAGAATCCACCGTCTTCTGTGCAGTAGCGGCAGGATCCTCCAGGATCATTCCCGAATTGGGGGCGCAATCATTGGAATCAAAGCCTGTAATGCCGAAGAGCACGAAATATACGCCGCCCCGTTCCAGGATCATATAATCCCGAACACCGTAGCGATCCAGCGCTTCCTGCATATCTTTCCCCTTTTCATCTTTTGGGGGCAGGTAGTTGGCATCAACGATATGAGGAGTTTTTTCTCCGGAAGAAACCGCTGCGTTGAGCATAGAAATCAGCCCTTGAGGGAGATAGTCAAATTCGTGATTACCGAACGTGGTAGCGTCATAGCCCATGGCGCCCATCATACGCAGTTCAATGGCAGAGGTGGGATAGGCAGTCTGAAAAAGGGAGCCCATGGAAAAATCACCGCCATCCACCAAAATAGCATCGGGATATTTTTCCTTTTGTTCGCGAATGGCTGTCATCAATCGGGCATAGCCACCGAATTCACCGCCGTCTTCATCACGCGACGGAAGGAGATGGGAATGCAGATCATGGGTAAACAGAACGGTAACCTCTTCTTTTTCCTCGGCATTGACGGCAACGCCAAGGCTGCATAAAGTGATTACGGCTAAGAATGCTGCCAGGCAGCGACAAATCAGTTTTTTCATACAATTCTCTCTTTTCTCAGAATAATGTATCTAAACAGAGTATATCATATCCCTCGGGAATTTTCTACATTTTTTTCTTCTTCACTTTTTAAATCGTTTCTGAAAAAAGCCCTTACCTATCGTAAGGGCTTTTTTGTTAGGTTTTATTTCCTGCAAACTGAGTCATATAAAGCTCGTAATACTTGCCTTTCTGCTGAAGAAGTTCTTCGTGATTACCGATTTCCACAACGTGGCCTTGATCCATTACAACGATCTTATCCGCATCCTGGATAGTAGAAAGGCGGTGAGCAATGATCAGGCTGGTGCGGTTCTTCATCAATTTCACCATAGCATCCTGAATATTCTTCTCCGTTCGGGTATCTACGGATGATGTAGCTTCATCCAAAATAAGGATTTTGGGATCGGCAAGAATAGCTCTTGCAATGGCTAAAAGCTGACGCTGACCGTGAGAAAGACCTGCGCCCGCTTGCTTCAAATACGTATCATAACCTTGAGGCAGTCCTTCAATATAACGGTGGATATGGCTCATTTTCGCGGCACTCATCATTTCTTCGTCGTCGGCTTCCAGGTTTGCATATTTAATATTATTTTCAATGGTATTGGAGAAAAGCACGGTATCCTGCAAAACGATGGCAATATTCTTTCGCAGATAATCTCTCCGAATGTCCTGAATATTCACACCGTCCACAAGAATTTCTCCTTGATCTACAGGATAAAAGCGCATCAGAAGATTGACTACCGTAGTCTTTCCGCTGCCCGTTGCACCGACAAGGGCAATTTTTTGCCCCGGCTCTACGTCCAGATTGAAATCATAAAGCACCTGCTTCCCCGGAATATAGGAAAAATCAACGTTTTTAAAAGAGATTCTTCCCGAAATCGGCGCAGGTTCTTTTTCGCCGCTGTTATCTTCATTCGGCTCATCCAGAAGCGCAAACACTCGCTCTGCGCCTGCTACTGCCGTTTGCAATGTGCCGTAGAGCTGAGCAATTTCATTGATGGGACGTGAAAACTGCTTGGCATAAATGATAAACGCCGAAACCGTACCGATAGTGATCAGCCCCGTGTAGGCAAAATAACCCCCAAACGCCGCTACGATCACAAAGCTGATATTGGAAATGCAGTTCATAATAGGACCCATAGAGCCTCCCAAAATCTCGGCTTTGATGCTTACTTTTTTCAGTTCATCGGAGGTTTTGGCAAATTCTTCGATCACATCTTCCTGCTTGTTATAAGCAACGATGGATTTATAGCCCGTGATCATTTCTTCGGAATGGCCGTTCAATTGCCCCAACACTTGAGAGCGCTTGCGGTACACGTTCCGCATCATTTTTGACATTTTCTTCGTGACAAAAACGGTTAGAAATACGCTGATCATGGTAATCAAGGTAAGCTGCCAACAGTAAACAAACATTATGGCAACGGTGCCAATGATAGTCAGCACACCGGAAACCAAAGAACCAAGGCTTTGAGAAATGGTATTGGAAACATTTTCCACATCGTTGGTCATACGGCTCATTACGTCGCCGTTGGAGTGGGTATCCAAATACTTTATGGAGAGATGGTCGATCTTCTTGAACAGATCGTGGCGCATTTGCTTTACAATGCTTTGGCTGAGTCTTGCCGCAAGGAGTGACTGAGCCAAGGTGAAAAGAACATTCACAAGATATACAACGAGGAGCCAAGAAACGCAGGTGCGCAGCAGTTCCCAGCCTTTGTCCTTGATGGCATCAATTGCTTTTCCCTGCAAAGACGGAGCAAAAAGTCCTGCTAAGGTAACACAAACCACGGAAATGAGAAGAGCAACCATGAGTTTTTTTGCTTTTTTAAAATATTGCAGCAGTCTTTTCAAGGTACCGCTGACATTTTCGGCATGCTCCACCGCTTGACCCATACCCCTGCCCGGACCGCCGCCAGGTCTGCCACGGAAGTTTACAGTCTGAGGTGCGTTTTGCTTTTGCGCTTCCGCTTTGTAAATATTCTCGCCTTGCCTCGGGCGATTTTCGAAGCCTTTAGGGGGATTGGCACTGTATTTCATTGAACGTCTCCCCCTTTCTTTAGCTGAGAATTATAAATATCTCGGTAGATTTCCGATTGCTTCATCAATTCCACGTGCGTTCCCATGGCAGAAACCTTGCCGTTATCCAATACCAGAATACGGTCAGCGCCGCGAATGGAAGAAATACGCTGGGCAATGATGATCTTGGTAACGTTCGGATGTTCTTCTCGCAGCGCCTGATATAACGAAGCTTCCGTCTTCAGATCCAGCGCGCTGGTGGAATCGTCCAGAATCAAAATCTCATGGTCCTTGAGAATTGCTCTTGCAATGGAAATACGCTGCTTCTGGCCGCCTGACAGGGAATGACCACCTTCGGTGACAGGAGTATAATAGCCATAGCTTTTTTCGCAAATAAAATCATCGGCATGGGCAATCTCTGCCGCTTTTTTGATCTCCCAAAGATCAGCATCCTTTTTGGACCAACGAATATTTTCTTCAATGCTGCGGGAATAAAGCTCCGCCTTTTGGAGAACGATTGCGATTTTCTCTCTCAGCGCTTTCAAGGAGTAATCCTTGACGTTTACACCGTCTACCAGAATTTCACCCGCACCTGCATCATAAAATCGGGGGATAAGATGCACAAGAGAGCTTTTTCCGCTACCGGTAGCACCGATAATTGCCAAAGTTTCCCCAGGCTGAACCCGGAAAGAAATATTCTCCAGCACGGAATGATCTTCACTTCCCGGATAGGAAAAACTGACGTTGCGAAATTCAATGGAGCCTTTTTCTTTTTCTTTTACTTCTTCCGATCCGTCCGTGATCACATCGGGGCTTTGCAAAACCTCATTGATTCGATCTGCCGAGGCTTTGGCACGGCTAAAGGTCTGAAAGATATTTGCCATAAAGGTAATGCCGTGGAGAATCTGTGCAAGGTATGTAATTGCCGCCATGGTATTACCGGGCGTAATGGAGCCCCCTGTTTTCACGGTATAGCCTCCTACGATGATCACGGCTACAACACAAAGGTTCAATACGATATTCATGCATGGGCCCATAAAGGCAAGAAGGGTTTGCACCCTCAGATTCTCCCGGCAAAGCTCGTCATTGGCACCGTCAAAACGGCCAAGCTCATATTCTTCCTTGACGTACGCTTTGACTACGCGGGCGCCTGCCACGGTTTCCTGCATTATGTGGTTGATGCCGTCAAGCTTTTTTTGCACAATGGCAAACAAGGGAGAGGTTTTCTTTAAAAAGAAGGTTACAGCAATGACAACGAAAGGCAGACCGCAAGCAGCCACCAAGGCAAATTTCGGTGACTGACGGTAGAGCATAAAAATACCGCCGACAAACATCACCGTATTGCGAACGAAGCCACGAATGGACATCATTACCATCATCTGCACCTGGGTAACGTCGTTGGTCAGTCGCGTAACCAATGAGCCCGTTGAGATCTTATCCGTCTGTTGAAAGGAAAGATTCATAATTTTTGAAAAAAGATCCTTGCGAAGATCATTGCCGAAGCTTTGGGCGGCAAGATTGGCAAAAACGCCGCAAAGCACACCAAAAAAGCCACCGATCATCACCGTCAGGATCATACGGATACCAACGTTGACAATGAGAGAAAAATCTCCTTGTAAAACGCCCTTATCCACAATATCCGCCATCATATCCGGCTGGATCAGATCCATTGCTACCTCGCCCACCATAAACAGCGGCGCGAGCAGGCAAAAGAACCAGTATTTCTTTAAATATTTCAGCATTGCGTCAAATCCCTCCGTATAAACTCCGTAAGCTCATCTAAAAAAGCGATCAGCTCCGCTTCTTTCTTTGTACCGATTTTTTCCGTAATGGCATCGTCTGCGGCAGCAAGCTTTTCAAAAAGTCTTTCGGCAACCTCCGTTCCCTTTTCCGTTAAGTACAATTTTGAATTGCGTTTATCGGAACTGTCCGTTTCCTTAATGAGAAAGTCTTCCTCCAGCATATTTTTCACCGCTTGATTTACGGCAGACGTGGTGATCCCCGCAAATTCCGCAATGTTTCTCTGCCCCGACCCGGGATGGCGAAGCAAATACATCAAAACGGTTCTGTAAGAATCGGGAATCCCCTCTTCCATTGCCACATCCTTTACAAAATTGTTCCAAGCGCGGCGAGTCTTTGCAACAGAGCGCATCAAGGTCTGCCTTTTCTTCATAATATCCTCCCCTAATAGTCAAGCAATAATTAAGTCCTTAATCATTTTGCATAAAAAAACACCCCTTGTCAAGGGGGATCATAAATTTTACCTTGGAAAGCGTATCACTTTTTTCCTCTTTTTTATGGCATAGTCAAGCGCGATCTTGGTTCCGCTATTCCGGGTGGTGGGAGCGTGGGATTTGTCGTAATAGACAATGCAGTATTTACTGCCCTTTATCATCTCGTAGTTGCGCTCGACGTAGGCGGCTCTGCCTGAGCCGTGGAGCTTTTCGGGATAGTAAGTGTCGTCATAGGATTTGAGTAGGTATGCCAAATAGTCATCGTTAATATATGGGAATTCTGCTCGCACGTAGATTCGTTTTACGTGTGGGTATTTTTCTTTACATTTGGTCACAAGCTCAAGGCAAAGACGGTCGAATTCTGATTTACTGCCGAATAAAAATGTATCGACTTTTTCGTCAGTAATCAGCCTTTCAACAGCTTCGGTTATTTTCCTCCTCAATTCCTCGGTTTCGTTTATGGTTCTGTGACCAAAAAAGCAGCGGTACTTGATTTCATAATCTTCTCTCCAAAATATAATGGATATACCATATATCTATTTCTAACATTGTAACACATAATACATCTAAAATAAATATACAATATATTTATTATGAGGTGAATTTATGGCTATCAAGAGTGTTTCTATTAGAATTGAAGAAGAAATGTTGAATAAAATCGCATACATTGCTGATTATGAAGGCAGAAGTGTTAACAGTCAGGTACTTGTTTTAATAAGGGATAATATTAAAGCTTTTGAAGATGCCCACGGTGCTATTGACGGTAATATAACTCCTGCATCAAATGTAAAACCTACTCGTAAGTAAACAAAAAACACTCTGCCGCAACAGCAGAGTGTTTTTTTGTTATAAAAAATAAGCCATTTACACTCGGTTTCAAGTGTAAATGGCTTAAAGATTTTTGGAACTTTTGCTCTTGCCTTGCCCACTTAAAACCGTCATTTTTTGCACAAAAACATGCATTGGCTTAAGTTTGGCTTATGGCTTACGATTTTGGCGGTCCAAAACCTCGAAAAACACAGTATTTATGCGGTTTTTCTTAGTCTAAGGGTTTCATTGTGGGGAACAGGAGGACGTCGCGGATGGATGCGGAGTCGGTAAGGAGCATTACGAGGCGGTCGATACCGAAGCCGAGGCCGCCCGTGGGGGGCATACCGTATTCCATGGCGGTGATGTAGTCGTAGTCCACTTCGGCACGGGTATCCGGCTCAGCGGCACGCTTAGCAGCAACCTGAGTTTCGAAGCGTTCCTTCTGGTCAATGGGGTCGTTAAGTTCAGAGAAGGCGTTGCCAAACTCGGTGGCATTGATGAAGTACTCAAAACGCTCGGTAAACTTGGGATTGGAGGGTTTCTTCTTTGCCAGGGGGCTGTTTTCTACGGGATAATCGTAGATAAAGGTAGGCTGGATCAGCTTTTCTTCTACGTAAGCATCAAAGAACTCGATAAGAACGGTACCGCAGGTAGCGTTGGCAGGAACTTCCACGTGGTGTTCCTTGGCGCAAGCGCGGGCTTCTTCATCGCTCTTCCAGTCGTTATAATCTACGCCGGCATATTTCTTGACGGCTTCTACCATGGTCATTCTTTCCCACTTGCCCATATTGATCTCCTTACCCTGATAAGGGATCACAAGGCTACCGCAGATTTTCTCAGCAAGGCCCTTGTAAAGCTCTTCTACAAGATCCATCATACCGTAGTAATCGGTAAATGCCTGATAAAGCTCAACAGTGGTAAACTCGGGATTGTGCTTAGTATCCATACCTTCATTACGGAAGATACGGCCGACTTCATAAACTCTGTGCATACCGCCAACGATAAGGCGCTTGAGGTAAAGCTCAGTTTCAATACGAAGGTACATATCCATATCCAGCGTATTGTGGTGGGTAGCGAAGCTACGGGCAGCAGCGCCGATCTCCAAGGGAACGAGAATGGGGGTATCCACTTCCAAAAAGCCCTTGGAATCAAGATAATTGCGAACTTCCTTGAGAATGGCAGAGCGCTTATAGAATACGTCCTTCACTTCGGGATTTACGATAAGGTCTACATATCTCTGACGGTAGCGCATATCGGTATTGGTAAGGCCGTGGAATTTCTCGGGCAGGGGGATGAGAGATTTGGAAAGAAGGGAGATTTTGCGGCAATGAATGGAAACTTCGCCGGTACGGGTAACAAAAACGAAGCCCTCTACGCCGATAATGTCGCCGATATCCCATTTTTTGAACGCGGCGTAGTCTTCTTCTCCAACGTCGTCGCGCTTTACGTACAGCTGAATATTGCCCTTTTCATCTGCAAGGTTGCAGAAAGAGGCTTTACCCATAATACGGCGGCTGAGGATACGGCCTGCAACACGGACTTCCCTCTCCTGGCCTTCTACGTAATTTTCCTTGATCTCTGCACTGTATGCGTTAAAATCAAATTTTGTAATTTCATAAGGGTTCTTGCCCTGATTTTGCAATTCAA
This sequence comes from Eubacteriales bacterium, assembly GCA_045531235.1. GTDB lineage: Bacteria > Bacillota > Clostridia > Oscillospirales > SIG627 > RGIG5579. The sequence goes on along the minus strand of JAZSDQ010000089.1, from coordinate 4,415 downwards.
AAAGCTTCTCGCGGCGGATGGCTACCTGCTCGCTGAAATTTTCCTGTGTCTGATTCTGATCCATAATGCAATTCCTCTGTTTGTGATTCTATATGATTAAATAATTTCAATTACTTTCATTTTTACCGCGCCGCCGGGGGTATCTGCAGTAATGATATCCTTAGGTTTCGCGCCGAGAAGCGCTTTACCAATGGGAGATTCGTCGCTGATCTTATTCTCCATAGGATCGGACTCGGTGGAACCAACGATGGTATAGGTGATCTCTTCATCAAATTCCATATCCAGGACTTTCACGGAAGAACCAACGTGAATGACGTTCTTTTTACCGGTGGATTTGATGATCTCGATATTATTCAAAGTTTCTTCCAGCTCGGCAATGTGGCGTTCCACTTCTGCCTGCTCGTTTTTCGCTTCATCGTATTCGCTGTTTTCAGAGAGGTCGCCAAAGGCTTTTGCCTGCTTGAGAGCTTCTGCAATTTCCTTGCGTTTTGTGATCTTCAGGTACTCCAGCTCGTCTTTCAGCTTTTTGAGACCTTCCTCGGTGACAAAAGTGGGTTTCGTTGCCATGATTTACTCCTTTAATCTATCAATATATTTTTATATTTATTTTATCGGGGTGCCTTAACATAGTTCAATGGATCCGTACGAATGGACGCTCCGTTAGCACCCACGGGTGCATAAAATACGAAATGCAAATGCGGTGCAGAGGAATCACCGGTGGAACCGATCTTACCAAGTTGCTGTCCTTGGCTGACCTGCTGCCCGTAAGAAACGCTGATGGTATGCAGATGTGCATAATAAGTAAGATATTTACCGCCGTGATCCACAACCACAAGGTTACCCCAGTCGGACCAATAGCCGACGCGGACGACCTTTCCGGCAGCAGATGCAATGGCAGGAACTTTGCCATTGTTTGCCCAGCCGCCGACACCAATATCAATACCGCTGTGGGCGGCACCTTTAAACTTTTGGGTAAGATAACCGGGGGTGGTTTTCGGAAGAGGCCAGATGAAGTCGCCTTCGTAGCTTCCACTGGATTTATCTGCGATCTGCTGAATGATCTCATCCAGCCGTTTTTCCAAAGCCTTTTTGGAAGATTGCGCTCTGTTGTACGCTGCCTGCTCTGCAGCCTGATCATTCTTTAACTGAGCAAGGTAGGCCTGCTCGTCTTTTCTCTTTTGTTCAAGGATAGCTACGCTTTCTTCGTACTGCTTCTGCTTTTCCTCGCAGCTTTTTAAAGCGATATCCACTTCCTGCTTTGCTTTTTCAATGGCTTCACGGTCGGAAATCAGACTTTCAATGATCTTGCGGTCATTACCCAGCATATCATTGATGACTTCGGAGCGTGAAATAATATCGGAAAGATCTGATGAGCCGAGAATAAAATCAATATAGCTCATATTGCCGCTTTCCTGGGCGAATTCCAGCCGCTTTTTAAACAACTCGAAATTATTATTTACTTTTTCATTGAGAGCATCGATCTCTTTTTGTTTCTGATCGGTTAAGGCGGTATATTCCTCAATCAAACTAAAGAGTGTTTCAAGCTCTTTCTGATAGGCTTCCATTTCATCGTGTAACAAATTGATGATCTGGATCTGATTGTTCACCTTATCTTTGGCAGCCTTCAGATTGGCGTTGATCTCTGACTGTTGCTTTTTGATTGCAGCAAGTTCGCTTTCCAGCTTGTTTTTCGTTTCATAATCCTGCGCTAACGTTGAAGCATCGGCAGCAGTAAACAACAACGAAAAACTAATGAAAGTTGTCATACAAAGAAACAGAGCAATGATCCGTTTCATTCGTTTCATAACATACTCCTTACGGTAATTATTTATTCCCCAAGAACTTCTATTGCCTTTAAAAGTTGGGTGTCTTTGTCTCGGGAAATGAGATAAACGTTTTTCGCATCCAGAGGAACGCTGTAATCAGGCGCTATTCCCACATCTTCAAAACTCTCGGATACGGGGGGGCGGAACGAACGGTTGGAAAGAAGCACGGCAGAACCGTTATCCAACTCAAAGATCGCCTGATCGATTCCCTTCCCGTAGGTGGTCTCACCTACAAGGGTAGCTGCGCCTTGGTCTCTTAGGGCTGCGGCAAACAGCTCTGCACCGCCAACGGTGGAGGAATTGACAAGAACGGTCATGGGAAGATGAATCCCGTTTGCATCACTTTTTACAACGGTTTCCTTGCCTTTATTATCCGTAATGCGTGCAATATCACATTCGGGAAGAAGGCGGTCAAGCATTGTAAGAGAAGCCTCAAGATTCTCGCCCAGATTATTTCTCACATCAATAACAAGACTTCCTGCGCCTTTGCTATCTAGGGCATCCAGCGCCGAAGAAAAGCTTGCGGGAGTTTCACTTGTGAAAGCAAAAACCTGAATATACCCTACGGTATCATTGAGCATTTCATAGCTGACATCATTATTTTTGATCTCACCGCGAGTAATGGTAAAATCCATTTCAAGGATCTGGGCAGCCACCTCTCTTTTTACGGTAACGGAAACAGAGGTATTTGCTTCCCCGGAAAGAGCGTAGGCTACATCAAAAAGGCTCATATCCGATACGGTATCTTCACCGATACGGTAAAGTTCGTCGCCTTGACGAAGTCCCGCCGATTCTGCAGGAGATTCGGAGTAAACACTGTAGATCAATACGGCACCCGTTTTATCGTTTCGGGTAAGTCTTACACCGATGCCGTCGCCGGAGGGAGCTTTTTCTTTTTTATACTGGGAATACTCTTCCGCAGTAAGATATCGGGAATAAGGATCTCCCAGGGCAGCAAGATATCCGTCCAAAAGGCCTTCCTCCAAAGCATCTTCATCAATGCTTCGATAAGAATTTTCACGGATCAGATCGTCTGCGTAAACAAGAAGTGAAAAATCCGAACGATTCCCTGTCAAGGTATTCACTTTGTTCTGGTATTCCATACCCACAAAACTATATGTGATCTGGAAAGTGAGAAGAATGGCAAAAAGCACTAAAATCAGTGCAGTTCCCACCGTAATCTTCTTTTTCAAACCGACACCTCCGAGAAAGGTTTAATCTTTGTTGTATTTACGCAGCGAGAAAAGACTTCCTACAACACCGAGCCCAACACCGATGGCAAGGAATGCGATGATGAACTGTTTCATCATAAGTGTAAAAGGAAGAATGGTAATAAGCCCACTGCCGCCAACGATCTTCACGGCAAACAGCTGATAAATGTAATACTGTAATCCAAATGCGGCTGCGGAAGAAAAGAGGCCTAAAATAATACCTTCCAGCACAAAAGGAAACGCCACAAAAAATCCGGAAGCGCCGATATAGCGCATAATAGAAACTTCTTCCCTGCGGGAATAAACGGCCAACTTGATGGTATTCATAATAATAAAGTTAGATACTACAAGCAAAAGCACCATAAGCCAGGTCAACACGAGAGAAGCAATATTTTTCAGATCATCGATCTTTTCCGCAACGTCCCGACGGTCATTGATCTTTTCTACCGTGCCCAGGGTATCCTCGGTTTCATTCATATTATTGATCTGATAGACGATATCGGTAACTTTAGAAGCATCCGTATAGGTGATAACAAGTTCATCCTTGCAAGGATTATCCTCACCGTACATCTGGAGAATATCGCCGTAATCGCCATAATCCTCAAACAGAGATTTTAAAACCTCGTCCTTGGTGATCCATTCTACGCTTTCCACGGAATCCAGCTTTTCAATTTTTTCTTTTAAAAGCTTGGTAGAATGATCTTCGGTTTCTTTATTAACGAAAACAACGATCTTGTTGTAAGTATTGATCTCCTGCAAGTTATACTCCAGGTTGACTTTCAGTGCCCAGGCAGTTCCCGTAACCAGCAAAGCGGAAGTGAGAACGAATACGGTGGCAAGGCTCATCAAGCTATTGCGAACGATGCCCTGGAAAGCCAAGCGGAAGAAATATCCGACATTATAAAATCTAAACTTCATCGAACATTCCTCCTTGTCTGTCACTGACGACCTGACCGTCTTTCATGGTGATCACGCGCTTCTTATAGTAATTGACAAGATTTACGTTATGAGTGATGACGATAACGGTCTTACCAAGCTTATTGATCTTCAAAAGAAGCTCCATGATCTCAATTGCCATATAGGGGTCAACGTTGGCGGTCGGCTCATCGGCAATGATGATATTGGGGTTATTAACAAGGGCTCTGGCAAGAGCAACGCGCTGCTGCTCGCCACCGGAAAGCCCGGCAGGCTTGCAGTCTCCCTTATCTTCCAGACCGACAAGCTTCAAAAAGCTTGCTACGCGGGAGCGGATGACCTTCTTTTTCTCACCGATAACGTGCATAGCAAAAGAAATATTCTCCGACGCAGTCATATTGGGGAGCAAACGGAAATCCTGGAACACGATACCGATGGTACGGCGGAGCTTGGGAATTTTGAA
>JAZSDQ010000093.1:0-11900 GCA_045531235.1 Eubacteriales bacterium | reverse complement strand
GAAGGTGGGAATGGCTTCAATGCCGTCGGTGGTGATGGTGTAGCCTTTTTCGCAGCAGTATTTGTAATCTGCTTCAATATCCCGGGAAACGTACGCCACGTGGTCGATCTTTCCTCTGGCGTCGGCGGGAACGGGCTCCTGATAAATTTCATAAAGGGTCTTGCCTACGCGAACGAAGTAAACGGGATTGGGATCTCCGTCGCAGAAGAACTTGCCTTCAATGCTTCCGCCTAAAATTTCAGTGTAAAAATCTTTGGCGGCTTCTACATTGTCAACAGCCATACCAAGATGGTCAAGGGCTCTGTTTTTGATCATAATAAAACCTCACTTTCCATAAAAAGTAAACACTTTTTCTCTTTGAAAATATCATATCATTCTTATAAACGATTGTCAACGCAGGGGGTCTGAAACGCTTTTAATCCTGAAACAATTCTTTGATGCGAATGGATGCGCTTTTCAATTCGTTTTTCTTGAAATTATTGTCGTCTTTTGCGAGAACCCTTTCCATTGCATCACGTAGGGAAGGCGCACCAAGAAGCATTTCTTCTACCAGGGCGGCTTCGGGAGATTGGGGAAGGGATTTTTTCTCTTCCTCTTTTTCTTCCTTGGGTGGCATTTCTACTATCAAGGTGAATTCTCCTTTTTCCGCGTTGGGGTTTGCTTCCAATTCCCGCAGAACTTCTTCGGGAGTTCCTCGGTAAAAGCGTTCGTGGGTCTTGGTCAGGTCGTTGCAAAGGCAAATGGCGCTTTCGGGGATCTTTTCCGCAAGATAGGCCATGGTCTTCATAATGCGCTTGGGGGATTCATAATAGATAAAGGTGCGAGTTACACCGCTTTGCAGTCGTTTCAGCTCTTCCTTGCGGTCCGAATTTTCCTTGGGGAAAAAGCCGCAGAAAAGAAAGCTTGTCAGATCAAATCCCGAGGCGGAAGCCCCGCTGACTGCAGCGCAAGCGCCGGGCACGGGTACCACGGGGAAGCCTTCCGCCACCGCCGTGCGGATCAATTCATTTCCCGGATCGGAAATACAGGGGGTGCCTGCATCGGAGATCACCGCAAGGCTTTTTCCGTCACGGAGAGAATTGAGAAAGAATTCTTTTTTTCTGTGCTCGTTAAATTTCTGGTTGGATACCACTTCTTTTTTGATTCCCAGAATATTCAGAAGAATGTAAGAGCGCCTTGTATCTTCGGCGGCAATGAGATCCACTCCCTCAAGCACCTTCATAGCTCTCACGGAAAGGTCTACGATGCGACCAATGGGGGTTGCCACTACGTACAGGGTGCCGCCTTGCACATACACTTCTTTTTCTTTCAGGACCTCCAAAGCATCTTCCAACGCCTCTTGTGGGGTTTCTCTGCTTTCGCTCATTTTTTATCCTCTCTTAAATGCAAAAGTGTTTGGTGAAAGCCGTATTTTTCTTCCAGTTTCAAAAGCGGAGTAAGATCCTTCTTCTCTGCTTTTTCTTTTCTTTTTGCACGAAGCATAAGATTTTTGGGAGAATGGGCAAAATCTACGAATTCCACCACGTCCACCCGATAGCCCTCGCTTTCCAGAACCTTGGTGCGGAAAGCATCGGTAAGAAGGGCAGACATTCGTTCTTTGAAAATACCGTGGCCTAAGAAAAGGTCCAATTCACCGTCACCCTTTTGAATGGAGGAGCAAATTTCGTGCTGACAGCAGGGAACAGAGAAAATATAAGGAACTTTTTTCTCCAAAGCATAGTTTAAGGCGTAGTCCGTTGCAATATCGCAAGCGTGAAGAGAGATGACGAAATCGATCTTTTCATCCGAAAGAGCGTCCTTCGTTACGTCTGCCACAACGAATTTCAGTCCGTGATAGCCGTATTTTTTCGCAAGCTCGTTGCAATGCGCTACCACGTCTTCCTTGAGGTCGTATCCGATGATCTTTACTCTCTTTTTACAAATGACGGCAAAATAGTGGTATACGAAAAAGGTCAGATAGCTTTTTCCGCAGCCAAAATCCAAAACGGAGATCTCGTCTTTTTCATAGCCGCGGAAGGCGTGATCCATCATTTCAATAAAGCGGTTGATCTGACGGAATTTATCGTATTTTTGGGCAACCACCTTGAAATCTTTGGTGAACACACCAAGGTCTACAAGGAAAGGGACGTTCTCGCCTTCTCGGATAAGATAATTCTTCTCTCGGTTATGTCCTTGCAATACGTTTTTCACTACCGCTTTTTTATTCACCGTGCGGCAGATCTTTCCTTTTTTGGAAATGCGGAAGGCTACCTCTCCCACATCGGAAAACAGATTTACCTGGCGGAAATGATGCTCCGAAAGCGCCTTTTCCACGTATGGCGGCAAATCTTCCGAGGAGAGCTTTTTGTGAAAGGCTTTTTTGCCGTGCTGTTCCTCTGCAAGAAAGGAGAGGGTGTTTTCTTTATCGGCTACCTTGCGAATAGAAATTTTCTCCGGAAGAGATTGCTTCTTTTCCGGAGAACTGAGTACAATGCGGGAAAGGGAGGTTTTCTCCCTTTCCACTTCCAGCATAATATCTTTCATTAGTTTTTCAGACTCTGCAGAGGAGCAGGGAGTCTGCCTCCGCGGTGAATGAGAATTTCAGGGCTCTTTTTATTGACTCTCATTACGGGGCCTTCGCCGAGAAGTCCGCCAAAGGAGAGGACGTCACCCTCTTTTTTGCCGATGGCAGGAATCAGGCGACAAGCGGTGGTTTTGAAGTTGACCATACCGATGGCAGCCTCGTCAGCAATGATGGCGCTGATCACTTCGGGAGTGGTATCGCCGGGAATATTGATCATATCAAGGCCTACGGAGCATACGGCAGTCATTGCTTCCAGCTTCTCGAGGATCAGAGTGCCGTGGGTTGCGGCATCGATCATACCGGCATCTTCCGTTACGGGAATAAATGCGCCGGAAAGTCCGCCGATGTGGCTGGATGCCATAACGCCGCCCTTTTTCACAGCGTCGTTCAGGAGAGCAAGACAGGCGGTGGTACCGCAGCAGCCGCATTCCTCCAGACCCATCTCCTCAAGAATATGAGCCACACTGTCACCAACGGCAGGTGTGGGAGCAAGGGAAAGGTCTACAATGCCGAATTTTACATCTAAGCGCTGAGAAGCTTCTTTTGCAACCAATTGACCCATACGGGTGATCTTGAACGCGGTTTTCTTAATCAGCTCTGCCACTTCGTCAATGGGAGCTGTTTTGGGGAGCTTTGCCAGCGCCGCACGAACGACACCGGGGCCGGAAACGCCTACGTTGATGACCGTATCCGATTCACCGACACCGTGGAAGGCGCCTGCCATAAAGGGGTTATCCTCGGGGGCGTTGCAGAATACTACCAGCTTTGCTGCGCCGATGCACTGACGGTCTTTGGTCAGCTCTGCGCATTTCTTTACGGTCTCGCCCATGATACGAACGGCATCCATATTGATGCCTGCCTTGGTAGAACCGATGTTGACAGAAGCACAGATGTGCTCTGTATTTGCAAGAGCTTCGGGAATGCTTTCAATGAGTTCCATATCGCCTGCAGAAAAGCCTTTTTGTACCAAGGCGCTGTATCCGCCGATGAAGTTTACGCCTACGGTCTGCGCGCATTTTTCCAAAGTCAGCGCAAAGGGGAGAGGGCTCTGTCCTTTGCATGCGGCGGCAAGCATTGCAATGGGGGTAACGGAAATACGTTTATTGATAATGGGAATACCGTATGTCTTTTCAATCTCCTCACATACAGGAACCAGATTCTTTGCCTTTTCACAGATTTTGTTATAAACCTTTTCGCAGGCTCGGTCGATATCGGGATCGATACAGTCCAAAAGGGAAATACCCATCGTTACGGTACGGATATCCAGATTCTCATCCTGGATCATTGCCACCGTTTCCAAAATATCCTTTGTGTTGATCATAGCGGCTCCTTAAATTTTGTGCATGGAGTTGAAGATGTCCTCGTGCATTACGTGGATCTTCAGATTATTTTCAGCACCAAGCTTCTCTGCTTCGTCAACGAAGACGTGAAAGGGCACAGCAAGCTTTTCCGTTTCGCAAAGCATGATCATACAAAACAGATCTTGCATAACGGTTTGTGTTACGTCAATAATATTGGCGCCTCTCTCCGCGCACAGCGCGGAAACCTTGGCAAGAATGCCAACGGTATCTTTACCTACAACGGTAATAACAGCTTTCATAAGTTGCTCCTTTTGACACTTTTTTCTCATTGTATCATAAATTAGAAAAAAAGAAAAGTCCTCTAAAGCACTTTTTTCGCAAAAACACGGAAAAAAACAGGCTTTTTTATTGACTGTAAGAGAGGGAAGTGATATAATACGAAAATATGTTAGGAGCCTAACAAAATAAAAAAAGGGGATCGTAATTTGAAACCGACATCAAGGAATCCCGAGGGAAAAAACGAACTTCGGGTAGGAAAGATTTCTTATGATATTTCCCGCCGTTTTCATCGGCTGGGAGATGAAAATCTGGCAAAGCACGGTGTGACCATCGCTCAGCTCAAGGTTCTGGCTTACGTTTCCCGCAACAGTAAATCGGGCCCCGTGTATCAAAGGGATCTGGAAGAAGCCTTCGAGATCCGTCGCTCCAGCGTATCGGGGATCCTCAGCACCATGGAAAAGAGCGGTATTTTACTGAGAGAGGGAAGTCCTGATGACGCCCGCGTCAAGATCATATCGTTGACGGAAAAAGGGAAAAAGCTGGATGCCGAACTGATCAGCTTTCTTCACAATCTGGAAAGTGAATTGCTTTGCGGATTCAAAGAAGAGGAAAAAGAGATCCTTCAACGCTTGCTTTCCCGTGTTTTAAAGAATTTGGATGAGATCGAAAGGAGAAATATATGATCAAAAAGCTTCTCTCCTATGTCAGAGAGTATAAATGGTATGCTATCTTTACCCCGGTGGTAATGATCGGCGAAGTCATTATGGAGGTTCTGATTCCTCTGGTAACAGCCGATATTATTTCGGGGCTTCAAAACGGAACTGCCGACGTAGCCTACGTTGCCAAAAAGGGCGTTCTTCTCGTGGCAATGTCCGTGATTTCCTTGATCTTCGGTGCTTTGGGGGGAGCTCTCGGTTCTCGCGCCGCTATGGGCTTTGCCAAGAATCTGCGCGCCGCCCTGTTCTCTAAAGTGCAGGATTTTTCTTTCGGTAATGTAGATCATTTTTCTACTTCATCTTTGATCACTCGTCTGACCACCGATGTCAACCATGTGCAAATGTCATTTATGATGCTCATTCGTTCTACCTTCCGTAGTCCCATGATGCTCATTGGCGCGGTGATTATGGCGGTGCGCGTCAATCCTCGCCTTGCTACGGTATTTCTGGTAGCCATTCCCGTTCTCGCCATTTCTTTTGTTCTTATTTCCACCAATGCACATCCCCGTTTCAAGAAAATGCTGAAAAAATACGACGGGCTGAATGCCGCCGTACAGGAAAATCTGATTGCGATCCGCATTGTGAAAGCCTTTGTCCGTGAAAAGCACGAAATTGATAAGTTTGAGCTCAGCGCTGACGAAGTACGTACGGCGCAGATGCGCGCGGAAAAGCTTGTCATTCTCAATATGCCTATTATGCAGCTTGTGATGCACGGTACCATCATTGCCGTTTTGTATTTTGGCGGTAAGCTCATTGGCGCGGGAGAATTTGACTTAGGTCTTCTTACCGGCTTTCTTACTTATATCGGTCAGATCCTTACCAGCCTTATGATGCTTTCCATGCTCTTTATGATGCTCATTATTTCCGTTGCCGCTGCCAAGCGTATCTGCGAAGTTCTGGATGAAACCCCCGATATTGCAGACGGTACGGCAGAGGATGCTCCTGTAGACGGCAGCGTAGAGTTCAAAAATCTTTCTTTCTCCTATCACAAGGACCCTGAGAATTGTAATTTGGAAAACATCAATCTTTCTGTGAAAAGCGGTGAGACCATTGGTATTATTGGTGGTACGGGTAGCGGAAAGACCAGCATTGTGCAAATGATCCCCCGGTTTTACGATCCCATTTGCGGCAAAGTACTGGTAGGAGGCAGAGACGTAAAAGAATACCGCCTTTCCACGCTGAGAAACAGTGTAGCTATGGTTTTGCAGAAAAACGTACTGTTTACCGGCACCATTCGTGAAAATCTCCTTTGGGGCAATGAAAATGCCACCGAGGAAGAAATCGTTGAAGCTTGCAAAAATGCAGATGCCCACGGCTTTATTTCCTCCTTCCCCGATGGCTATGAAACCCAACTTGGTCAAGGCGGTGTCAATGTATCCGGTGGACAGAAGCAAAGGCTTTGCATTGCCCGCGCTCTTTTGAAAAAGCCGAAGATCATTATTCTGGACGACTCTACCAGCGCTGTGGATACTGCTACCGATGCCCGTATCCGCGCCGCCTTCCGTGAAAAGCTCCGCGGCACCACCACCTTTATCATCGCTCAGCGCATTTCCTCGGTGCAGGATGCCGACCGTATCGTCGTTATGGATGACGGTAAGATCTGTGATATCGGCACCCACGAGGAGCTTTTACAAAACAGTGAAATTTATAAAGAGGTATATACCTCTCAACAGAAAGGAGCGAATGACTGATGCCACCCTCCAAGAGACCCCCCGAAAAGCCGAAGAATATTTTCGGTACTCTTCGCCGCATCTTCTCATATCTCTCCGAAAGCCGCTCTCTGATCTCTCTGTTCTTCGTCTGCGTGATCCTTTCTGCGGCAAGCCAGGTGCTTGGCGGCTATATGCTTCGTCCCGTGATCGATGAGGGCATTGCTCCTCTCATCGGCGATGTGGAAAACAAAGAAAAAATTCTGAATTTTGTAATGATGCTTGCCCGTATGGGACTTGTCTACGGCGTCGGAGCTCTTGCTTCCTGGAGCTATGCTCGCATTATGTTGGGTGTTTCCACCAAGGCTCTTTTCCGTATCCGCAGCGAACTTTTCCGCAGCATGGAAAACCTTCCCATTCGCTTTTTTGATACCCACACCCACGGAGAACTGATGAGCCTTTACACCAACGACGTAGATACCCTCCGTGAAATGCTTTCCAACTCTATGGCAAATATTGTTTCGGGGCTGATTACCGTGGTTGGATATTTTGCGGTTATGCTCGTTCTTTCCTGGCAGCTGACTCTTGTGGTCATTTTTTCCTTATTCGTTATGATGTGGGTAACCAAGGTCATCGGCGGAAATTCCGCCCGCTTTTTCATCCGTCAGCAGGCTTCTCTCGGTAAGGTCAATGGCTATATCGAAGAAATGATTGAAGGACAAAAGGTGGTGAAAGTTTTCTGTCACGAGCCGCAAACCAAGGAAGGTTTTGAAAAAATTAATGAAGAGCTTTGCCACGCGGCGACGAGTGCTCACACCTTTGCCAATATCTTAATGCCCATTATGAATAACCTAAACCACATCAATTACGCCCTCGTGGCAATGGTTGGTGCGGCTTTGGCAATTACCTTTCCCAATATTTTGACTGTAGGAACTTTAATTACCTTTCTGACCTGTTCCAATCAATTTTCCCGTCCTTTCAGTCAGATGTCACAGCAGATCAACTCCATTCTCACCGCCCTTGCAGGCGCGGAGAGAATTTTCCGTGTCATTGATGAAAAGCCTGAGGAAGACAACGGCTACGTTACGCTTGTATACGCCAAGAAAGACGAAAACGGAAATCTTTCCGAATCGGATGTCCGCACGGGCATCTGGGCTTGGCGCCACCCCCACAAAGCAGACGGTACCGTAAGCTATACCGAGGTTAAGGGCAAGGTGGAACTGGACAGCGTTACCTTTGGCTACGTTCCTGAAAAGACCGTTCTGAAAAACGTCAGCCTGTATGCAAAACCCGGGCAGAAAATCGCCTTCGTCGGTTCTACCGGCGCAGGAAAAACCACCATTACCAATCTGATCAACCGCTTTTATGATGTGCCCGACGGCAAGATCCGCTATGACGGTATCAATATCAATAAGATCCGCAAAAGCGATCTGCGCCGAAGCCTTTCCATGGTGCTTCAGGATCCTCACCTTTTCTCGGGAACGGTTATGGATAATATCCGTTACGGAAAGCTTGACGCCACCGATGAAGAATGTATTGCTGCCGCAAAACTTGCCAATGCCGATTCCTTCATTCGCCATTTGCCCGACGGTTACAATACCTACATTTCCGGCGACGGCTCTAATCTGTCCCAAGGTCAGGTTCAGCTGCTCAATATTGCCCGTGCCGCCGTTGCCGACCCCCCGGTTCTCATTCTCGATGAAGCCACAAGCTCTATTGATACCCGTACCGAAGCTCTCATTGAAAAAGGTATGGACCGACTGATGGAGGGAAGGACCGTATTTGTCATTGCTCACCGCCTTTCCACCGTTCGCAATTCTAACGCCATTATGGTGCTGGAAAACGGTGAGATCATTGAGCGTGGTGATCACGATGACCTCATCCGTCAGAAGGGTAAGTATTATCAGCTGTATACCGGCGCATTTGAATTGTCATAACAGGAAAACAGGACCGATTGGTCCTGTTTTTTTATAAAAAGCTCTTGTAACGGGAAAGAAAAAAGGTTATAATAAAATTTATATGAGAGAAAGGGGAGCAAAATGGAAGAAAAAAGCTCAAATTGCGAATCCTGTCTGTACTTCGACTACGACGAAGAATGGGATATGGAAATCTGCACCCTGGATCTGGACGAAGACGAAGTGGAACGCTTGGCAAGCGGCCGCTACAGCACCTGTCCCTATTACCGCTTCTACGACGAATATAAATTCGTTCAGAAGCAGAACTAGAAAGAGAGAAAACATGAGAATCGTAATTAAAGTTGGAACCTCTACTCTTGCCCATTCCACGGGAAGACTGAATATCCGTCGCGTGGAGGAGCTTTGCAAGGTTATGAGTGATCTGAAGAATTCCGGTCACGAATTGATCTTTGTTTCCAGCGGTGCTATCGGCATGGGAGTCGGAAAGCTTAATCTGAAGCAGCGCCCCGAGGATATTCCAACCAAGCAGGCAGCTGCTGCTGTGGGTCAGTGCGAACTGATGTATACCTACGATAAGCTCTTTTCCGAATACAATCATACTGTTGCCCAGATTCTTCTGACGGGGTACGACGTAAAAAACGAGGAGAGCCACGCGCACTTCTGTAATACCCTTTCCCGCCTTTTGGAGCTGGGTGTGCTTCCCGTTATCAATGAAAACGATACCGTTGCCACAGAAGAAATCGTCATTGGCGATAACGATACCCTCGCCGCCATCGTTGCAGAAAGCAGCAAGGCAGATCTTCTTGTCCTCCTTTCCGATATTGACGGCCTTTATACCGCCGATCCTCATAAAGATGAAAATGCAAAGCTTATTTCCGTTGTAGAAAGCATTGACGAGAAGATCCTCTCACTTGGCGGTAAGGCAGGCTCAGGTCTCGGCACGGGCGGAATGGCAACCAAGCTTTCCGCAGCCCGCATTGCCACACGTGCAGGCTGTGATATGATCATTGCTAATGGGGAAGATCCCACGGTGCTTTATGCCATTGCCGAAGGAAAAAGCGTCGGTACCCGTTTTGTAGCGAGAGGAAAAAAAGCATGAAAGAAACCGCTCTCATTTTAAAAGAAACAAAAGAAGCTTCCCTTGTTATCAACCGTCTTTCCGCGGAAAAGAAAAACGAGGCTCTTGAAAAAATGGCAGAAGCCCTTCTTGAGGAAACAGAAACGATTCTGAAAGCCAACGAGGAAGACCTTGCCGCTGCCAAAGGAAGCATTTCCGAAGTGATGCTGGATCGTCTTCGCCTGACTCCCGAACGTATCCGTGGAATGGCAGATGGTATTCGCGCGTTGATCCGTCTTCCCGATCCTGTAGGAAAGACTTTGAAAGAAACCGTTCGCGAAAACGGTCTTGTGATCCGTCGCATTTCTTGCCCTTTGGGCGTGGTGGGCATTATTTATGAGTCCCGCCCTAATGTAACCAGCGATGCCGCAAGCCTTGCCATTAAAAGCGGAAACGCTTGCGTTCTTCGCGGCGGCAAGGAAGCCTACCGTTCTTCGTCTGCCATTGTAAAAGCAATGCAAAAAGGACTTTCGGCGCTGGGCATCCCCGTTGCTGCAGTTTCTTTGATCGAGGATCTAACAAGACAAAGCGCCATGGATATGATGCGCGCCGAGGGATATATTGATATGCTTATTCCTCGCGGCGGAAAAGGCTTGATCCGCGCCTGCGTAGAGAATGCTACCGTTCCCTGTATTCAGACAGGCACGGGTATCTGCCATATTTACGTAGATAAAAAAGCGAATTTCGATAAGGCGCTTGCCATTGTGGAAAACGCAAAGACCAGCCGTCCCTCTGTTTGTAACGCTGCTGAAGTTTGCTTGGTGGCGAGAGAGATCGCTCCCCGTTTTTTGCCGCTTCTTAAGAAAAAACTGTGTGATGACCGCAAGGAAAATCCCGTAGAGCTTCGTCTTTGCGCCGAAAGCGCTGCAATCATTGACGGAAAGGTTGCCGGCGAAGAAGATTTTGATACGGAATTTCTGGATTACATCTTGGCGGTGAAAGTGGTTTCCGATACCGAAGAGGCTTGCAGCCACATTCGCATTCACTCCACGGGACATAGCGAAGCCATTGTTACGGAAGATAAAGAGGCGGCAGAGCTTTTCTGCGCTTTGGTGGACAGCAGCGCTGTCTATGTCAATGCTTCCACTCGCTTTACCGATGGCGGGGAATTCGGACTTGGCTGCGAAATGGGGATTTCTACCCAAAAGCTTCACGCCAGAGGCCCCATAGGCTTGGAGGAATTGACCACTTATAAATACATTGTAACCGGTAACGGTACGGTTCGATAAGAAAAGGAGACTAATATGAAAATTGGATTTATCGGCACGGGCAATATGGGTTCCGCCCTTGCTTCCGCTGCCTCTAAAAGTGCTCTTTCCCCTGACATCTATCTTGCGGATTTTGATCTTTCCAAGGCAAAAGCCCTTGCAGAAAAGCTGGGCGCCACGGTAGGAGATAATCTTTCTCTCGTCCGTGACTGCGATTTTGTATTTCTCGGTGTAAAGCCTCAGGTGCTTCCTGAGCTTCTTCGCGAAATTGCTCCCACGGTTTCCGAAAGAGAAGGTCTTACTCTTATTTCCATGGCGGCAGGTATCTCCTTGGAAAAATTGCAAAAGGGCCTTGGATACAATGTTCCTTTGATCCGTATAATGCCCAATACTCCCGTTCTTGTAGAAAAGGGTGTCATTGCTTACTGTGGGGTTAATCTTTTGGAAAAAACAGAAAAGGAATTTGTATCTCTTCTGGAAAAAGCAGGACTTGTGGAAAGATTGGACGAAGGAAAAATTGACGCGGCAAGCGCTCTTCACGGTTGTGGGCCTGCGTTCGTATATCTTTTCATTGAAGCATTGGCAGATGGCGCCGTAGCTTGCGGCCTTCCCAGAGATGCTGCTCTTCGCTTTGCGGCAGCAACGGTTTCCGGCGCTTCGGAAATGGTGCTTCAGACAGGAAAGCATCCCGGGGAATTAAAAGATGCGGTTTGCAGCCCCGGCGGAACCACCATTGAGGGGGTCAGAGCGTTGGAGGAGAACGGCTTCCGCGGCGCTGCTATGGATGCCGTGGTAGCGGCTTACGAAAGAACTCTGGAATTGGGAAAATAAAAACAAAAAAAAGAGGCGAAAGCCTCTTTTTTTTTAATATCCGCGGTAAATGCTGTCTATACCGAAGTATGCTTCCATGGTGATCCAGTCGCCGTTGTTATAAAGCTTTTCTGCAAGCTCTGTCCCTACGTAGCGGTAGTGCCATGGCTCGAAAATATATCCCGTTTCATCGGTCTTCCCTTCGGGATAGCGGAGAATGAAGCCGTATTTATACGCGTTTTCATTCAGCCATTTCATCACGGCGGCAATTCTTGGAATTTCACATTCTGAAGTGTCTGCTGTGGTAATATCCATGGCCAGACCGGTGTGATGTTCTGAGT
>JAZSDQ010000064.1:0-2439 GCA_045531235.1 Eubacteriales bacterium | reverse complement strand
AGTTTTTCTGCTTTGCTATGGCTTCGGTTCTTTCCGCCTTTCGGCCGTCCCATCTCTTTTTCCTCCTATACAAAAATGTTGGTAGACACTTTTTTTGTGTCTACCAACATTATATCACTTCATGCTTGCAGCTTCTTTTTTTATGCTCTCCAAAAAAGATAATAGGAGGGATCAAGGTTCTCCGCGTCCTTTTGCAAAACGGAAAGGGAACAGATCTCAATGTTTCCGTTTTTCAGTTCCACCTTACCTTTCCGCCCTTTTTCCTCGTATTTTCCTTCGTTAAAGGAAGGATCCAAAATGGCGATCCTGCCGTCGGGCTCTTCGTTGATGATGACGATATAGTGACCTACGTGGCTGAATACGCCGATATATCCTTCACGGTCTCCGCCTACGTTTGCCACGGCAACACCGCCTGTGCGAAGACAGCGAAGAAGCACCTCAGGATCATTTGTCGTCTCGTATTTCAAGTCGAATTTTTCTGTGAAAACGGGAATGAATTTTTTGTAATTGGTTCCTTTTCTTTGATTGGCGCCGCAGTCGTACGACATCTGAATGGCATCGTCAAGACTGAAATCGTAGTGCACAAGAAGTCTGTCCAATACCATAATGGCGCTGCAAAGGCCGCAAGCAGAGCTTTTTACAGTGGTTTTTTGCCCTTTTTCATATTCCTCGTTTTCCATTGAAATGCGGGTAATATAAGGTTTCTCGGGATAATCCTGCTGATTTATGTATTTCATCGTTTTACCTCCGCTTCTAATTCAATTATAATGATTCCTTGCCAAAAGTAAAGTTGTTCTATTGATTTTTCCTTTGATTTTAACTATAATAGACGATAAAGCGAGGTGTTTTTGTGAACAACATTCTGGAATTGTGTAGACAAAAAGAAGAAATGCTTGTTGCTCTCCGCAGAGAACTTCATCAGGTTCCCGAGATCGGAGGCATACTTCCTAAAACCAAAAAGATCGTTTGTGACTTCCTTGATACTGAAGGAATTTCATATAAACTCAATCCTAACGACGATGGTCTGGTTGCTGAGATCCGAGGCGGAAATGAAGGGAAGACCTTGGCGTTTCGTGCGGATATGGATGCCCTACACATTGAAGAGAGAAGTGATAAGCCTTTTCGTTCTGTGATTGAAGGACAGATGCACGGCTGCGGTCACGACGTTCACACCGCAACGCTTCTTGTTACCGCCGCTCTTTTGAATCAGCATAGGGAAGAGCTTTGCGGAAACGTTCGCTTGCTGTTCCAGAGCGGTGAAGAAACCGGTACCGGCGCAAAAGAGATGATCGCATGCGGGGTCCTTGAGGGTGTGGACGCTATGTGCGCCATTCACGTAGGTAATCTTGCAGGTGACGAACATACTGCCGGTGATTTTATCGTTCTTCCGGGCCCCGTGAGCGCAGGCAAGGATAAATTTACCATTACCGTCAAGGGGAAAGGCACCCATTCCGCATTTCCTGACAAGGGAGTGGATCCTATTCTCGTTGCCGCTCGCATTGTCAATGCTTGTGAAGAGATCCAGGCAAGAGAGCTTGCGGCAGGCACTGCAGCAGTTCTCAGCTTTGGCAGCTTCCATGCAGGACTGGATCATAATACCATTCCCGAAATTGCCGAGCTTCGCGGCAGTATCCGTGTGCAGGATGAAGAAACCCGAGACCGCATCGGTCAAAGAATGAAGTGCATCGCGGAAAATATTGCTTTGGCATTCGGAGCAAGCAGCATCGTTGACCTTAGAAAAGGTTCCAAAACGGTAATGAACGATGAAAAGCTCAGCGCACTTGTGGCAGAAAGTATTGCTGAGGTATTTGGAGAGGGGGCATGCAAAACAAAGCTTTCCCACGCTTTGATGGGTTCTGATGACTTTGCAAATTATGCTTCCCGCATCCCGGCTGTATACTTTTTTCTTCACACCAATAATCGTGAAAAGGGAATTACGGAAGCGAATCATAACCCAGGTTTTGATGTGGATGAATCCGTTCTTTGGAAAGGCGTTGCAGCTTATCTTGCCATTGCATATAAGTATTTAAAATGTTAATTTGTAACAAAGTTTGCAACTTTCTCACAAAAATGGTGAAAAAAGTTGTGAAAATTTAACTGAAAATGTTTACAAATCCAATTTAGTGTGCTAAAATGCTAATTATGAAATGTAGTTGCTGTTAAAACTTACAGCATATCAAAGCTACGTTTAAAGGAGGATTTTATGAAGTCTATGTTCAAAAAAGTCTTTGCCGTATTGATGGTATTGACCATGCTGTGTGGCCTTGCTGCTTGCGGCGGAGCAAACTATGCCGCTGAAAATACCGAATTTGTTATCGGCTTCTCCGGCCCTCTTACCGGTGCTGCTGCCGTTTATGGTGTTGCAGTTCAGAATTCCGCAAAAATGGCTGTTGAAGAAATCAACGCTGCCGGCGGTCTGAATGGTATTAAGTTCAAGCT
>JAZSDQ010000051.1:0-2437 GCA_045531235.1 Eubacteriales bacterium | reverse complement strand
CCTTCAAGGAGTCCTTGGCGGAGACGGCGAGATTCGAACTCGCGGGGGATTGCTCCCTAACTGATTTCGAGTCAGCCCCGTTATGACCACTTCGATACGTCTCCATATTAAATTGTAAAGGCAAAGCCTTGATACCTAAATTGCGAGAAAACTGCGAGATGCGAGTTTTCAAAAGTGCATAAGCACATGGCGTAAACGCCGATAAATAAAGGGTTTACGGAGATGCGGTTGTGACAGACCCGACTATGTTTCGAGTCATGTCCGTTATGACCACTTCGATACCACTCCGTGCGGGGAATAGTTTAACATAAAGAAAGGGATATGTCAAACCTTTTTCGATGGGGAAGGAAAGTTTTTCTGTCGGGAAAAATAGTCTTTCGTCAGGGCGAGGACGGTGCTTTTTAAAGAAAACAAGGCAATGAAATTTGGAATCGCCATCAGCCCGTTAAAGAGGTCTGATAATGACCAGATGTTTTCTGCAGGGAAGACGGCGCCCAGCGCGGAGAGGGTAACAAAAAGTATTTGATAAGGTTTTCCTGCTTTTGTACCGAGAAGAAATTCCACGCAGCGTTTTCCCGTGAGCGACCAGCCGAGGAGAGTGGAAAATGCAAAAAGGGCTAGGGAAATACCGATGAAAACAGCGGCAAAGCGGTTGCCGTACAGCGTTGCAAAAGCGCGGGTAATGAGAGTGGCATCGGGGGTGGTGCTTTGAAAAATGGTTTCTTCGGGAAGGCTGACCAGCACCGCAAGGCAAGTGATCAGAGAGATGACCACTGTATCTGCAAACACTTCAAAAATGCCGAAAAAGCCTTGTTTTACAGGGTGATCCACATCGGCGGCAGCGTGGGCGATGGTAGAGGAGCCGAGCCCTGCCTCGTTGGAAAAGGCGCTGCGCTTGAAACCCCATTCCAAGGCGATCTTTGCGCCAATTCCCGTTCCGGCACCGCCCAAGGCTTTTATGCTGAATGCGTCTTTTACAATACGGGAAAGGATTTGGGGAAGAAGGTGAATGTTGGAAAAAATCACGCCGAAAGCAAGAATGAGAAAAACAAGGCACATACTTGGCACCAGCCCTTCGCTGACTTTGCCGATGCGGCGCATTCCGCCAAAAACGGAACAACCCAAAAGAACTGCTATGAGTATACCGCTCAAAAGAGCAAGCATCGATTCTTCACGCTGCGATAGCTTTAAAAAGCTTTTGGCAATGCCTACTGCTGCGGAAGAAATGCTGCTCGCCTGGGCGAGATTTCCCATACCAAAGGATGCAAAAATTGCAAAAAATGCAAACAATGCCGCAAGAGCGCGGCGACCTTTTTTCATTCCGTAGAGGATATAATACATCGGTCCCCCGACAAGCTCTCCCTTGGCGTTTTTACGGCGATAATGAACGGCCAGCGTCACTTCAAAAAATTTAATGATCATTCCGAGAAAAGCAGCAATAACGAGCCAAAAAACGGCACCGAAGCCGCCTTGCATCACCGCTTGACAGCTACCTATAATGCTTCCCGTTCCCACCGTTCCCGCCAAAGCCGTGGTCAGTGCCTGAAAAGGAGTAACGCTTCCTTTTTGAATGTTTCTTTTTTGAAACAGGGAGCTGAAAACCAGGCGCAGCATTTCTTTCCATCGGGTAAATTGGAGTCCACGGCTTTTGATTGAAAACCAGATCCCGCCGAAAAAGACAAGAGGAAGAACGAAGCCTTGCCAGATGTATGTGTTGAGAGTGGTGAAAAATTCCCCGATCATATTTGCTCCCCAAGATGTTTTTTGGTAAATGATATGAAATGCATTTGCGGAAAATGCAGAAATATTTTCGGAGAAAAATGTAAATTCGGAAAATTATTAGGGGGCAAAGAAATAATTTTCGGTAAAACGATGGAATTGATATAGCTTTTACAGAAAAATATTGACGAAAAAACTTTGATTATGATATACTGATTCCAATAAATTCGGAGGTAGATCAATGAACTTGGATTCTATTGACGTCCATATTCTCACGCTCCTGAAGGACAATGCCAGAGCAAAAGCATCCAATATCAGTAAGGAAGTCGGTCTTTCCGTATCCAGCGTGACCGAACGCATCCGCAAGCTGGAGGAAAGCGGCGTGATTCAAGCGTATACGGTGCTGATCGATCAAAAGAAAATCGGCAATGACGTTACCGCTTTGATGGAAGTTTCCCTGGAGCACCCCAAATTTTACGGGGAGTTTTCCGAGATCATTGAAAAGACGCCTTGCATCGTTTCTTGCTATTACATCTCCGGCGATTTTGATTTTATGCTGAAGATCCTCGCTCCTGCGGAGAAGCTGGAAGAGGTTCACCGTATGATCAAGAGCTTTCCCGGTGTTTCCGGTACCCGTACCAACGTGGTCCTGAAATCGGTGAAATCCGGCTCCACGCTTTTGCCTGAAGCTACGGAAGAATAAAATAAAAAAACAGCG
>JAZSDQ010000080.1:0-1605 GCA_045531235.1 Eubacteriales bacterium | reverse complement strand
GCTTCACGGAACTGCTTACGCAGCTCGGTATCCTGAGCAACAGTGATACCCTTGTAGTCGACGAAAACCACGGAAGTAGACTCCTGGATTTTGCCGGTCAGGGCTTCGACAACTGCCTTCTTGCTCTCAAGAACCTTTGCGTTGGGCATAATTTTCACCTCCGAAAATAAAAAAGTGTCTTCCTGCCAGAAGACAGAAAGACACGCAAACAATCAAAAGTAATTGGCGCACCTCGGCAGGACTTACGTCTTTCGACACCTGCTGTCTTTGGCAACTCCAATAATATACTATATGGATCAGAAAATGTCAAGGATAATTTGCACTTTTTTTATGTTTTTTCGTTATTTTTTGGGAATATGGGATCTTAATTCCTCCAGCCGCTGATTAAATAACGGCTTGTCTTCGTAGACGCTCTGTTCGGTATAATAATCCTTTAGCTTGACCAGCTGTCTGAGCGCAATCTCCGCATTATTGTTCAAATCGGGGTGTTTATCTCTTTCCATCAATGCATCGGGATAGTCGTAATAGTGGATGAAGCTGTTGAGCGCGCAAAAGCGAACAAACCCGTTTTCATCATTGAGCATCATGAAGATATAGCGCTCGGCCATGTAAGGAGGGATGCCGCCGATCCAACGAGAAAGACTTGTTTTTACGTATTCGCCAGCGCTTGGAAGATATTGCTCCAGAAGATCTAAATAATCAGGGAAAGAAACCCAATCGTAAAGAATTTTGGCAGCTGTCAGAACTTCGTAGGTAGATTCGTTGTCGTTTCGATATTTCTGAATGAAATTTTCCAACAGGGGAATCCCGCGCGTATCTCTGAAAATGCCGATGGCACGCATATACGCGGTATCGTGGCCCAGGTTGTCCAGGATCATGTCTTTGGCAACGGAAAGCTCTTTGCCGTGTAGACGGTTCCAGACGGTGGTATCTTCCTCGTTTCTTAAACGAATCATACTGGAGCCGGTAAAATAATTGTTTAAAAACGACTCAAAATCAGGGGAGGGATTGGGGATCTGTTGAATGTAGTGGGCATACTTTTCCCGCTTCGGATCGGATTGATTTTGAGGGGGCGGAGTGCTGATTTCTTTATCACCGTTGGTTTTTCTCAGACCGGTGATCCAGGGGATGAAAGCGAATACTTCCCCCAGAAGAAAACAGACGATGAGAACGGCACGGAAGAAATTTTGATTGATCTTACCCTGCAGAAGGTCTTTTACGGCAAACAGGACTGCGAAGAAGCATCCGACGATGACCCAAATGGCACCCATGGAAAGAAAATACAGAATGGAAACCGCAGGCTTCTTTTTGACGCGCTTTTCAAAGAAGCCGTAAACGGCAGCAGCCAGTACAGAAAACATTGCCGATCCTCCCACTATTGGATTATCTGAAATATCATACTATATGCCTTGTGGCATGTCAATAAAAATGCACCCAGAAGGTGAACCTTCCGGATGCATTGCAGTCGCGTTTTTTTCAGGGAATGATAAACGCTATGTCATATGTCTGTTTCGCAGAAAAGTCTTTCATCAGGGGATGCACCTGATCTTCGGTGAAAACATCCTGGATGTACAGGCTGAGGATATAGCTTCCGGAGGGAAGCTC
>JAZSDQ010000095.1:0-3344 GCA_045531235.1 Eubacteriales bacterium | reverse complement strand
GACGGATTCGGAAAAGCCTTCCAGAAGGCGTTCCATACGCAAAAGCGTATCACGGCGCTGCTCTGCATCCATTTTTTCAAGACGAACTTTTTGACAAACGTCTTTTTTCTCATCGATTTCTTCGCCGAGATGGTAAAGATCCAGATTCAGTTTGCCGTTTTCTTTTTCGGCTTCTGTCTTTTTCTGAATAGCTTCCTCAGCTTCTCGGCGCACCTCATCCAAGCGGATACGGAGGGCATCGTCTTTGCCGACGTCTTCATTGAGACGCTTTTCCAGTTCTGCCTTTTGCTCGGCACCTGCAGTAGCAAAGCCTTCATCTTCCTTCAAACAAAGAGAAAGCATTTCTTTTTCTTCCGCAAGGCGATCTTTTTCCGTGAGCAGCGCTTCTTCACTGTCTACCAAGGCAGTATATTCCTTTGCCAAGGCTTCCTGAGATGCGCGATTGGCAGAAAAGCGTTCTTCTACAAGACCGAGTTCGTTCTGCATTTCTTTAAAACGACACTCCAAGGCTTCTTTTTCTTCCTGAAGCGCCTTTTCGCGGGATTCATCCTTAACACCTTGATTTTGGATCTCCTCACGACGAAGCTCCATGTGATGGATTTCATTTTCCAAAACGGAAAGGCGGGCGGAAAGATCCGATTCTGCAGATGCAAGAGCCGTTACCTCTCCACGGAGAAGCTCGCTTTGCATACTGCTTTGCTGGGATTCAATATAGAGAGAGTCGATCCTACGATCCTGCTCTTCAATGGTATTGCTCAATTTGGACAGTGCCTCGTCTTCGGCACGGTATTTTTCTCTGCCGTCCTTGGAAAAGATCGCAAGCTTTTCCATTTTGCGGGACCAGATCCCAAGCTCCAATTGCTTCTTTTCATCCACTATGGCAAGATACTGCTTCGCTTTGGCGCTCTGCGCTTCCAGACGAGGCAATCTTCCCTGCACTTCGGACAAAATATCGTTGATACGAACGGCATTTTCATTGACACCTGCAAGCTTCAGGCTTGCTTCGTGCTTACGGTAGCGGAAACGGGAAATACCTGCTGCTTCTTCGAAGAGATCTCTTCTCTCGTTGCTCTTCATGGAAACGATCTCGGCAATTTTTCCCTGGCTGATGACGGAATATCCCTCTCTGCCGATACCGGTATTGAGAAAGAGATCTACGATATCCTTCAGGCGAACCTGCTTTTTATTGAGGTAATACTCACTTTCGCCGCTACGGTAAAGACGTCTGCCGACGCTGACCTCGTCAAAATCAATTTTCATCAGAAAATCGGAATTATCAATGGTCATAATAACTTCCGCAAAAGAAGCAGGCTTACGCCCGGAGGATCCGTTAAAAATAACATCCTCCATTTTGCTTCCGCGGAGAGATTTTGCGCTCATTTCACCCAAAACCCAACGGACAGCATCGGAAATATTACTCTTTCCGCTTCCGTTGGCGCCGACGATGGCAGTCATTCCTTTATCAAATTCAATGACCGTCTTATCGGGGAAGGATTTAAATCCTTGCAATTCCAGTGTTTTCAGGTACATCCGATTTCCTCTTTCTTACTTTTGTTCTACTTTTTCTTTTTCGCCAAACCAGGTGAGAAGCGCAGTGCGGGCAGCCTCTTGTTCGGCTTCGCGCTTGCTTTTTCCGCTACCCTCACCAATCACATTGGAATTCAAGCGGACTTCCACAAAGAATTCCTTGTGGTGATCCGGACCTTTTTCGCCTACCAGACGGTACTCCACTTTTTCACCGGGGCTGGTCTGCACTTTTTCCTGCAATAAGCTTTTATAATCATCATCGCGAAGCTTGCCGCCCTCCAAAAGTCGGGCAAAACGAGGCAAGGCATAGCGCAGTACAAATGTTTCCGCAGCCTCAAAGCCTGCATCCAGATAAAGCGCGGCAATAAGAGCTTCAAAGCAGTCGGCAAGAATATTTTTCTGATGTCGACCGCCTGCATCGTCAAGGCCGTGATTGAGGAGCATATATTCTCCAAGAGTTAGCTCCTCGGCATACTCAAACAGTGCCTCTGCGCACACAGAAGCTGCGCGGAGCTTCGTTAAAACGCCCTCTTGAAAGGTAGCGTGGTCGGAAAACAAGTGACGGGAAACAATAAGGGACAAAATAGAGTCTCCCAAAAATTCCTGTCTTTCGTTATGTTCGTATAAAATGCGGTTTTTCCGTTCATTGGAAAACGAAGAATGGGTCAGGGCAATGTAAAGATATTTTTTTTCACGGAAGCTATAGCCGATCTTTTCTTCCAATTCGGGAATACGAGAAAGAAATCCGTAGGGGTAATCACCTGCTGTGGCAAGTTTGATCTCCATGGTTACTCTCCTTTTTCTTCCCCGGAAAGGGATTCCTGAATCATTTCACAAACTTTGGAATCATAGCACTTTTTCGCCTGGAGAACAGCGCTCTTGATTGCAGAAGCTTTCGACGATCCGTGTGCCTTGATCACCGGACTTACCGTGCCGAGGACAGGCGCGCCGCCGTACTTTTCATAAGAAAGACGGGATTTGAATTTTTTCACCTTTTTTTTCAGAAGAAGGGCGGCAAGAATTCCTAAGAAGCTGCTTTTAAACATGGCTTTCAATTCTTTGCCGATAAACTTTCCAAAGCCCTCGGAGAGCTTTAATATCACATTGCCGACAAAGCCGTCACAAACAAGCACGTCTGCAGCACCGAGAGGTATATCTCTTCCTTCTACATTGCCTACAAAATTGATTTCATCTGCTTCTTTCAAAAGCTTATGAGTCTCCACGTAAAGGGCAGTGCCTTTGGTTTCTTCCCCGCCGTTGTTGACAAGACCGATCTTTGGCTTTTTGATTCCGAAAAAGCCTTTCATATAAGCCTTACCCATATAGGCAAACTGCAAAAGCTCATCGGGAGCAACTTCAATATTGGCACCGCTATCCAAAAGCAAGGTGGGACGCGTCAAGGGAAGCACGGTTCCGATGGCACATCTGCGGATTCCCGATGCTTTCAATTTGAAAATGCGGCTGGAGGCACCGACGATCAGAGCGCCCGTGCTTCCTGCGGAAAGGAAGGCATCTCCTTCCCCATCGCGGAGAAGGAAAAGGCCTTTTGCCATCGAGGAATCTTTTTTGCTTTTCAAAATGCAAAGAGGATCCTCATCCATTTCAATCTGCGTAGGCGCGTGAACGATTTCGATGCCATCATCGGAAATATCTTCTTCCTTTAACACATCCCGTATTTTTTCTTCATCTCCTACGAAAACAAGGGAAATGTCATCGCACTCTTTCATTCCGCGGACTGCACCGAGAACGATCTCGTGAGGGGCATGATCCCCGCCCATAGCGTCAACGATCAGTTTCATACATTCACTCTCTTAATT
>JAZSDQ010000063.1:0-28142 GCA_045531235.1 Eubacteriales bacterium | reverse complement strand
CTACACCATCACCACCGACGGCATTGAAGCCATTCCCACCTTCTGGGCAAACGGCTGCCGCTATTTTAAGATCCTTTCCCCTACGGGAGAGCAAGTGGAATTCTCTCAGACTCTCTAAGAAAAAAAACATCCCGACGATGTCGGGATGTTTTTTTCTGTTTATTTGTTTGCGTTCTTTGCTTTCACCTGAGCCTGAACGGAAATGGGAAGACCCCAGAGGTTGATAAATCCGCCGGCATCTGCCTGGTTATAAACGTGATCCTCTTCGAAGGTTGCGATCTCTTCGGAGTAGAGGGACCAGTCACTCCAAGCGCCTGCTTTGATGATGTTGCCCTTGTAGAGCTTCAGACGAACCTTACCGGTTACGTGCTCCTGGGTCTTCTCAACGAATGCGCTGAGCGCTTCACGGAGAGGAGTATACCACTGACCGTTGTACAGCAATTCACCGAAGGTGATGGAAAGCTCGTCCTTCTTGTGCTTGGTCATTTTATCCAGGCAAAGGCTTTCCAGATAGTTCTGAGCAAAGTAGAGAATGGCTCCACCGGGAGTTTCATAAACACCGCGGCACTTCATACCAACCAGACGGTTTTCTACGATATCAATAAGACCGATACCGTTTTTGCCGCCGAGCTCATTGAGCTTTAAAATAATTTCTTTTGCGCTCATCTTCACACCGTCAAGAGCAATGGGGCGGCCTGCCTCGTACTCCAGAGTGAGATAGGTGGGTTCATCGGGCGCCTGCAAGGGAGAAACACCCATTTCCAAAAAGCCTTCCTTCTCGTAAAGGGGCTCGTTGCCGGTATCTTCCAGATCCAGACCCGCGGGGGGAGGGTGCCACATATTCTTATCCTTGGAATAGTTGGTTTCGCGGTTGATTTTCAAGGGGATATTATGAGCCTCGGCATATTCGATCTCTTCTTCGCGGCTCTTGATATCCCACTCACGCCAGGGAGCGATGATGGCAAGCTTGGGAGCGAATGCCTTGATGGCAAGCTCAAAACGAACCTGGTCGTTACCCTTACCGGTACAACCGTGGCAGATGGCATCTGCGCCCTCTGCAATGGCGATCTCTGCAAGACGCTTTGCAATGATGGGACGAGCAAGGGCGGTACCCATCATATATTCTTCGTATTTTGCGCCAGCCTGTACGGTGGGAATTACCATTTCTTCTACAAATTCTTCAGTCAGATCTTCAATGTAGATCTTGGAAGCGCCGGTCTTGATCGCCTTTTCTTCCAGACCTTCCAATTCGTCTGCCTGACCGACATTACCGGAAACGGCAATGATCTCGGGATTGTTATAGTTCTCTTTCAACCACGGAATGATAATGGATGTATCCAATCCTCCGGAATATGCGAGAACGATCTTTTTAATATCACTTTTTTTCATTCTTTTTTCCTCCGTGAGAGCCTTGGCTCTTTTCTGTCCATTATATTAGCACAGCCCAATAAGAAAAGCAAGAGCTTTCACAAGGTTTTTGATAAAAATTCATAATATATCCGATTTTGATGAATAATAAAATTTATTTATGCAAAAGTTTATGAATAATTATTCATTTTTCAGAATCAAAGAACCTTGTATCCTGCCTTTTCCACGGTGGTGCGAAGGATTTCATCGGAAACTTCCTTTTCCAGAATGACAATCGCTTCGTTTTTCTCGTGAGAGGGGCGCGCTTCTTTCACGCCGTCAAGAGCTTCCAGAGCCGCCTTTACGTGAGCCTCGCAGTGGGGGCACATCATACCTTCGATCTTCATTACTTTTTCCATTTTCTTTTTCTCCTTTTTTTCATTTGCTTGTATTTTCTTTTCGCTCCAACAAAAGAGATTTAATCTCAGAGCGTTACTGACGACAAAAAAGCTGGAAAAGCTCATGGCAGCGGCACCGAACATGGGAGTCAGACTCCAGCCAAATACAGGAACAAAAGCACCTGCCGCCAAGGGGATTCCGATAATATTATAGCAGAACGCCCAGAAAAGATTTTCCTTAATATTCTTCAGCGTTTTTCGGGATAGGCGAATAAGATTTGGCACGTCGCAAAGGCTGCTTTTCATCAAAACGATCTCTGCCGCATCCATAGCAATATCCACGCCTCTTCCGATGGCAATACCGATATCTGCACGAGTCAGAGCAGGGGCATCGTTGATACCGTCACCCACCATACATACCTTGCCACTTTTTTGAAGCTCTGCCACCACTTCTTCCTTTTCTTCGGGAAGAACACCGGCAATGATCTTTTGGATCCCAACGCTTTTTCCGATATTTTCCGCAGCCTCCTTGCGATCCCCCGTGAGGAGTACCACATCAAGCCCCATTTTTTTCATTTCCGCGATGGCTTCGGCGCTATCCTCTTTGACCGTATCGGAAAGGGCTACAAGACCTAGAAACTTGTCTACACTACCAAAAAAGAGAACCGTTCTTCCCTCTCCTGCAAGATACATTGCATCGGTAAGCACTTTTTCGGGAATGGCGGCAAAGCCATCAAACAATTCTTTCTTACCGCCGCGGTACATAACGCCGTTTACCTTGCCGGAAACACCAAAACCTGTATAGTTTTTGAAATCCTCCACCGCGGGATAGCAAATATTGTTTTCAATGCCGTAATCCATAACTGCACGGGCAATGGGGTGACTGCTTCCCGATTCCAGAGAAAGGGCAACGGATAACAGTTCATTTTTCTCGGATTCATAGGAGAAAATATGGGTAACCTTCATTTTTCCTGTGGTAACGGTGCCTGTTTTATCCAGAATTACCGTTTTTACCTTACCCGCTTCTTCCAGCGCGGTAGCCGTTTTAAACAAAACGCCGTGACGGGCGGAAACGCCGTTTCCTACCATAATGGCAACGGGGGTAGCCAGGCCCAAAGCGCAGGGACAGCTGACCACCAGAACGGCAATCCCTCGAGAGAGCGCTACACCAAAGGGAGCATCCAGGAAAAGCCAGATAAGAAAGCTTATAAAAGCAAGACTCATTACAATGGGAACAAAGACCCCCGAAACCCGATCTGCAAGGCGCGCAATGGGCGCTTTGGAGGCAGATGCCGCCGTAACGCGGTCAATAATACGGGAAAGGGCGGTATCCTTACCCACCTGATCCGCACGACAAAGGATCTTACCGGAAAGGTTGACAGTGCCGGTATAAACCCGATCGCCCGCTTTTTTATCTACGGGAACACTTTCTCCCGTCAAGGCAGATTCATCACTGGCGCCTTCTCCTTCCAGAACGGTACCGTCCACGGGAAAATGCTCTCCGGGACGGACAACAATAACGGCACCCTCGCTTACTTCGGAAAGGGGAGTTTCCCTCTCCTCGCCGTCAACGATTACCGTGGCGGTATCGGGAGAGAGCCTTTGCAAAGCGCGAATGGCTGAGGTGGTCTTGCCCTTGGAGTGTTCCTCCAAAAGCTTGCCCACTGTAATCAGAACCAAAATCATAGCTGCCGATTCAAAATACAGATCGTGGAGGATCATAGCCGCCTGAGAAGCAGAAAGTGCGGTCATTTGAAACAGACGGACAAGGCTGTATCCAAAGGAAGCACCCGAACCCAAGGCAACCAAAGTATCCATATTGGGCGAAAGGTGCAAGAGGCTTCCCAGACCTTTGATGAAAAAGCGACGGTGAATCCAAAGGATCGCCGAAGATAAGATCAGCTGAACAAGCCCACCTGCCATGGGATTGAAAAAGGAAGGCAGGGGAAGTCCAAACATGTGCCCCATGGAAAAATACATCAAAACAAAAAGCAATGCGGCAGAAATAATAAGAGAAGGCAAAAGGCTGTTTTCTTTTTTCGCTTCCTCGGGGACAGCCGCACCTTTCGCTAAAACACCGTAGCCTGCTTTTTTCACGTTGGTAATAAGGTCTTTTTCGTTATACTCCCCCTCCACAGTCATAGAGTTGGTCAAAAGGCTGACGGAGCAAGAAGTCACTCCCTCTGTTTTTTTTACAGCACTTTCCACCCGCGCACTGCATGCCGCGCAGGTCATACCCGTTACTTTGTAATCTTTCATTTCTTCACCTATTTCATCATACGGCGGAGAGTTTCCACCAATTCCTCAGCGGTCTCTTCTTTGCCTTCTTTCAAATCGTGGCAAACGCAAGTGCGGATATGCTCCTCCAAAAGAAGACGGGAAAAGGAGGATAGCGCCTCTCTTGCAGCGGCAGTTTGCAAAAGAATGTCGGTGCAGTAGGCATCTTCCTCTACCATTTTATAAATACCCCGAAGCTGACCGGATATTCTGTTCAGCCGATGCAGAAGCTTTTTCTCCTCCTCGGGGCTTCGTTTCTTTTTTCTTTGACAGGGACAATCGTTTTTCATTTCGTCCTCCTTATATACCCCTGGGGGGTATATTGATTATAGAAAAAAATCGGGAGTCTGTCAAGACTCCCGAAAGGAATTACAGAATTTTTTCCATACCGATTTTTTGAGGAACCAGCCCCATTTTTTCATAAAAACGAAGAGCGTTTTCATTGCAGGACCACACGTTTAGGGTGAGATTGTAGTATCCCTCTTTTTTCGCGTAATCCACTACGTATTCGTAGAGCTTTTTGCCTACGCCATTGCCGCGGGTATTTTCGTCTACACACAGATCATCAATATAAAGGGTGCGAATATCCGTTAGAATATGGCTGTTTTTTACCTGCTGATCCATGCAAAAAGCATAGCCGAGAACCGTGCCATCCTCTACGGCAACGAACACCGGCGTTTTTTCGTTTTCAAAAATTGCAAGGGTCTCTTCGTCGGTATATTTTTTGACACCGCCGTAAAACAGATCCGGTCTGCCCTGGTGGTGCACCTCCAAAACCTGATAAAGAAGCTTCCCTACTCCTTCCAAATCTTCCTTTTTTGCTCTCCTGATCTCCATTGTTTCACCTCTACACGTAAAGCTTGATATCCATACGGCATCTGCCGCTTTTGGTTTCACCTTGTTTTCCCAAAAAAATAAATCTTCCCTGTCCGCGGACGGATACTCTCTCGCCCTCGGCAATTTCCCGTGAGGGATCGGTAATGTTCTTCCCACGAACGGAAACTTTTTCTTTTTCCACCAGAGCCTTTGCTTCACTGCGGGAAAGATTCCAAACGGCAGCAATGAGAGCGTCCAGCCTTGGCGAAGCCGCCACCACCTGTTTTTCTTCTAAGTTTTTCCCTGCCTTTTCAGGAAGAGTTTCCGCATATTCCACCGAAACATCCGTATGACGAACACGCTTTAAATTATCTTTGATATAAGGCGCAATATGCTCCAGAGCAAAAACAAATCCCACATTTTCAAAAATAATGATATCACCCAAAAGTTCCCTTTTCATTCCGAGATTCAAAAGGGCTCCCAAAAAATCCCGATGGGTCAAGGGGTCGGCATATTTTTGCATTTTCGGCTCAATTTTCAGTAACGTGATGGTGCTTGGCCAAGGGTAACCCAGCTCCTCTTCCTTGCCAAATACGGCAAGCCTACGCTCGGCATCGTCATAGCCGCCGATAAACTGCGGCGCTGTGGGAAACGGGCAAAAGCGCAGACTCTCCTGCTCTCCCTCCGTCAAAAAGGTGCTCTCCGTATAGATTCCCCGTTGATCACTTCGTTCACAAAGATCCAAAACACGGTGGTACAATTCTTTTTCTTCGACTGTCATTCTTCTTTTTTCCTTAATTTTCTGCGAACACGGTTGATGTGACGTTCCAGATCTCCCTGGGAAAGAAAGGAGGCAAGAACCATTTGCTCCAGACGCGGCACCGTACAGGAATAAAAGCCGAGTTTTGCTTCGTAAAGGGGCAAAAGGCTTTTGGGAAGCACCATATAGCCTGCGCGAATGGAGGGGGCTACGCTGCGTGAAAAGGTATTAACGTAAATAACGTTTTCCCTTTCCGTCATAGAAAACAGCGTGTCCTCCGGCTTACGGGAAAGGGTGAACTCCGATTCAAAATCATCCTCCACCAAAAAACGGTCTCCTTGTTCCGCCCAACGCAAATACTCTCTTTTTTTGGAAAGGGTCGCAGTAACGCCGCTGGGGAAGCTTCGGTAGGGAGTGATATGCAAAACAGTGGCATCCGTCCCTTTCAGTTCCTCGCTGTGGATACCGTCTTTTCCGAGAGCAAGCTGACGGATCTGCACACCGCCGGCAAGATACACCTTGCAGATCTTTTCATAAGAGGGTTTTTCAATGGCAAAGGTTTTATCACTGCCCAGCATTTGCATCACGAAGCCGTAAAGATACTCCGAACCTGAGCCGATAACGATTTGCTCCGGACTTGCCTTGATACCACGGCTCCTTGCGAGATAACGGCTGAGTTCCTGACGAAGCTCAATACAACCCATATTGGGACTTTTTTCAAACAATTCTTCCCCATAATCGGAAAGGGTGCGGCGAACGGTACGGGAAAACACGGAAAAAGGGAATTCATATTCTGCTTTGGATTTTTCTACGTGTGGACGCGGCTCACAGGCAGCAGTAGGCGTGGAGAAAACCTCCCCTTCCCGAAAAATGACAAAATAGCCTTTTCTCTCCCGGGATTGGGCATACCCCTCCTCACAAAGAAGAGCAAGAGCATGCTCCGCCGTGATCACGCTGATTCCCAATTCCTCAGACAAAAGCCGCTTGGAAGGAAGGCGCGTGCCGTAGGCGAAATGACCGCAAATGATATCTTCCCGCAGCTGCTCGTACAGCTGAAGATATCCCGGCTTGGAGGAAGACGTAATGGAATATTTCATCTGGTCATACCAAATCCTTTAAAATCAAATCTTTTTCCGTTCAGTTTCATTATACGCCGCGCCCCTTTTTTCGTCAAGGCGTTTTTTACTTCTTGCAAATAAAAGCATAAAGATTTATCATAAAACCTGCTTTGCAAAATAACTTGAAAAAATAGGCGTATTATGATATGCTCTAGGTATTGAAATTAACCTTTGGAGGAACTTTTATGAAATTCATGTCCGAAGACTTTTTGCTGGAAAACAAAGTGGCAAAAAAGCTGTACCACGAATACGCTGAAAACCTTCCCATCATTGACTATCACTGTCACATTTCCCCCAAGGAAGTGTACGAAGACAGAAAATTTGAGAATATCACCCGCGTTTGGCTGGGCGGTGATCACTATAAATGGCGTTTGATCCGTTCCAACGGCATTCCCGAAGAGGAGATCACAGGCTCCGCTTCCGACCGCGTAAAATTTCAGCACTTTGCAGAAGTTCTGCCCCGTACCATCGGAAACCCCATGTATCATTGGTCCCATTTGGAACTGAAGCGCTATTTTGATATTGATTTTCCCTTGACGGAAAAGAATGCGGAAACCGTTTGGGATATTTGCAATGCAAAGCTTATGACACCCGCACTTTCCGTCCGCAACATTGTAAAGAATTCCAATGTAGAAATGATCGGTACCACCGATGATCCTGCAGATTCCCTGGAGTGGCATAAAAAGATTGCCGAGGATCCTTCCATTGATACCAAGGTCCTCCCCTCTTACCGTCCCGATAAATATATCAATATTGAAAAAGAAGGCTTTGTAGAAGCCATTGCCACCCTTTCTTCCGTATGCGGCTTTGCCATTGACAGCGCTAAGGCTTTGAAAAAGGCTCTGAGCGACAGACTTTCCTTTTTCTGTGAACACGGATGCAAAATCAGCGACCACGGTATGGATGCCGTTTGGTACCGCAGAGCAAACGATGAAAAGCTGGAAGAGATCTTCCGCAAGGGCATGGCAAAAGAAGCTCTCTCTACCGAAGAAATTGAAGCTTTCCACACGGAAATTATGCTTCACATGGGCAGAGAATACGCTCGTCACGGCGTGGTAATGCAGCTTCACTACGGCGCGCAGAGAAACGTTAACCAACGCTTGTTCCGTAAGCTTGGCCCCGATACGGGCTTTGACTGCATTGCAGGCGGCGGCGATGGTCTGGGAATTGCAAAATTCCTCAATGCTCTGGAAGAAGAGGACCTTTTGCCCAAGACCATTCTCTATTCTCTTGATCCCAAGGATAACGAAATGCTGGATACCATTCTCGGTGCCTTCCAAGGCACCGAATGTCCCGGCAAAATTCAGCACGGCTCCGCTTGGTGGTTCAATGATACCAAATCCGGCATGGAAGATCAGCTCCGCTCTCTTGCCAACCTTTCCGTACTGGGAAATTTCATCGGTATGCTTACCGACTCCCGCAGCTTCCTTTCCTACACACGCCACGAATACTTCCGCAGAATTCTCTGTAACTTCATCGGAAAATTGGTGGAAAACGGAGAGTATCCCGAAGATTACGAGATGCTGGGCACCTTGGTTTCCGACATTTCCTACTACAACGCCAAGCGCTATTTTGAGCTCGACTAAATGATTTGACTTTTGATCTCCTTTGGGTATAATAGAAGTATCCAAAGGAGGTTTTTTATGGACACAAAATTTCTTTCTTCCCTCTCGGGAAATGAAAGCCCTATGGCGGAAGGCTCTGCCCTCCACGGCATTGGTTACGGACTTTACGTGGTTACCACCCGTCAAAACGGAAAGGACAGCGGACTGATCATCAATTCCGTTTGTCAGGTAGGATCAAAGCCCAATATTATTGCCTTATCCATACAAAGGCAGAATGCATCCTGCGCCATCATTAACAAAACGAAAAAATGCAACCTCCACATTCTTGATCAAACAGCACCCTTTTCTCTCATTGAGCGCTTTGGCTTCCATAGCGGCAGGGATACGGATAAAATGAAAGGGCTTCTCTACGGCAGAAGCGAAAACCTGGTTCCGTATTTGTCCGAGCATATCGGCGCCCGTTTTTCTCTGGAAGTTTTGGAAACCGTATTTCTTCCCTCTCACGCTTTGTTTTTCTGCCGCATCGGCGAAAGCGAAGTGTTGACCAAAAACGAAAGAATGACCTACGCCTATTATCACAGCAACGTAAAGCCACGCCGCAATGAAACGAAAAAGAAAGGCTACGTCTGCCGTGTTTGCGGATACGTTTATGAGGATTCTCCCCTGCCCGATGATTATATCTGTCCCATCTGTAAGCATCCCGCAAGCGATTTTGAAGCATTATAAAGAAAAAAATAACACCCGAAAGGGTGTTATTTTTCTTCAGGGTCGTGTCTTAAATAGCGGCTGGGGGAAACGCCCGTTTCCCTTTTGAATACAGTGGAAAAATAATTCTGATTGGAAAAGCCAAGCCTTGCCGCGATCTCGCTTGACGATAGTCCGTGCCGGAGCATTCTTCCTGCGGCGGCAGTTTTTAGTTTCAAAAGGTACTTATGGATGCCGATATTGGAAAACTTGGCAAACGTCCTCTTTAATTGTGAGGTACTGCAACATAGGCGCTCTGCCAATTCTTCCGTAGTGATCCAGCCCTCTACGTTGCGGCTCAATTCCTCTACCGTCATTCGGTAAAGAACGGAGCCTTCATCAATGGCAAGTTCCTTTTCCGTCAAGGGACTGCGCTTATGGGTGAGAGAAAGGAGAAAATTTTCAAACTGATTGACGAAAATCTGAATTTCTCCCGACATTTCAAAATAGTTCTCTTTCATATCGTCAAGGAAATGCTTCTTTCCGGAAAAATGGAGCTTCAGAAAATCGATCATACGGTCCATTTCCTCTTGCTGCTCTTCCTTCAGAACAAAAGCTCCGTCCTCCAGAGTCTTCAGCCCGTCCCCTTTGGCGGAAAAGCCGACAATAAACGCGTGAATGTCACAATCTTCCGTTGACCACAGACGGTGAAATTCCATAGGCTTATGGAAAATAACATCGCCTTTTTGCATAATATAAACCTTTTCTTCGCTTGCTGCATACAGGCTTCCCTCGGTGACGTATACCATCTCCCAGAATGGATGAAATTCACCGGGAAAGTAGTAGGGAGCACGAAAACGCGTCAAAAAACAGTTATTTAACGTATGAATCCTAAGTGCAGGAGAAATATTGAGTGTTCTTTTCATATATTTGACCCAAAATTAGATATTTATGAACTGATTTTATATATACTTATAAAATTCAATCACTTATAATGAATATAACACAATCAAACCAAAAATGCAAGAACGGAAAAAAAGAAAAGAGGTAAAAAATGAAAGTCTTTAATATCCGCGATTACGGCGCAAAGTTCTGTGATAAGCTTCAGACCGAAGCCATTCAAAAAGCAATTGACGATTGCTTTTTGGCAGGTGGCGGACGCGTTCTTATCCCATGCGGCATTTATCTGACGGGTGGTCTTCGCATCCGATCAAACGTTCAGCTTTATCTGGAAGCCGGCGCTATCCTTAAGGGAAGCCGTGATCCCGAGGATTATTTCAATTATAAAAACGATACCATCGAGCCTGTCGTTGACGAAGAAGCTCTGCCGGAAAACGAAGGAAAAAGCCACAGCGCCGTTGCAACCAGCCGTTGGTGCAACGCTCTCATTCGTGCCATTGACGCTCACGACTTCTCCATCATCGGTGAAAAGGGCTCTTACTTTGACGGAAGCAATGCATACGATCCCATCGGTGAAAACAACTTCCGCGGACCTCACGGCATTTGCGCATGGAGATGCCACAACATGCACTTTGAAGGATACTCCTTTGTCAACTCCGGTAACTGGTGCCACGCTCTCTTCCAGAGCCAGAACATCACCTTCAAAAACGTTTCCGTTTTCGCAGGTCACGATAGCATTGACCTGAGAACCTGTGATAACGTTCTCATTGAGGACTGCAACCTCAACGGTGCTGACGATGCCATCGCAGGCTTCGACAACCACGACGTGATTATTCGCAACAGCGTTCTCAACACCGCTTGTATGCCCCTCCGTTTCGGCGGCAACAACATTCTCGTAGAAAACTGCGTATCCGATGAAAGACCCTTCGGCGGACGTCTCCGTCTGTCTGAGGAAAAGAGAATTCACGGCCATCTGTCCGACGAAACCGTTCGTCACGAATCCCACACCGTATTTTCTTATTACTGTGACTTCCGCGCCATTCTCCGCAAGCCTGCAGAAAACATTACCATCAAGAACTGCACCTTCAAACAGGCTCGCGAAATTATGCGTCTTGAGTTCACCGGTCTTCACCGCTGGTGCACCCAGCGTTCTCTGAAGCAGATCACCTTCGAGAACGTCGTGATTGAAGATCTCATTGATACGGGTATGTGCTGGGGTGATAAGGACGAAAAAGTCCTCTGCCACTTCAAAAACGTTCGCTTTGCTTGTCGAAAAGGTCGTGAACACGTACCGATGCTTGCTGCAGGAAACTTCGAAAAGCTGATCTTCGAAAATTGCACCATTGAAGGCTATGAAAACCCCACCATTCTTGTGGGTACCGATGATAAGGTAGAGATCATCAATTCCACACCCATCACTTTGAAAAAGGCTACTCTGGAAGAGTGTTTGGTTGCTCACCCCGGCGGACTTGCAAGTCAGGACAAGGGAAAGAACAACTCTTTCCGTTTAAAATAAGCTTTTTATCACACATTGTTTTAAAGGAGAAAGGCAATGAAAACATTTAACATTGTAGATTACGGCGCAAAGTTTTGCGATAAGTATCAGACCGAAGCCATTCAGAAAGCTATTGACGATTGCTTCCTTGCAGGCGGCGGCAGAGTTATCGTTCCCTGCGGCATTTATCTTACCAAAGGTCTTCGCATCCGTTCCAATGTGGAACTCTATCTGGAAACAGGTGCCATTCTCAAAGGCAGCCGCGATCCCGAAGATTATTTTGGATGGACAAAAGACACCATCGAGCCTGTAACCGTGGAAGAAATTGTAGACGGCAATCCCCAAAAAGGAAGAAGCTCTGTTTGCACCTCCCGTTGGAGCAACGGTCTTATCCGTGCTATTGATGCCCACGATTTTGCGATTATCGGTGAAAAAGGTTCTTATATTGACGGAAGCAACGCCTATGACCCCATCGGTGAGAATAATCTGCGTGGCCCCCATGGCTTTTCCTTCTGGAGATGTAAGAATATCCGTTTGGAAGGCTATTCCTTTGTAAACTCCTCCAACTGGTGCCACGCCATTTTCCAAAGCCAGAACATCACTATCAGAAATATCGGTATCTACGCAGGCTTTGACGGCATTGACCTGAGAACCTGCGACAACGTCCTCATTGAGGGCTGCGATATCAACTGTGGCGACGACTCCATTGCAGGCTTTGACAACCACGACGTTATCATTCGCAACAGCGTTCTCAACACCGCTTGTATGCCTCTTCGTTTTGGCGGCAACAACGTACTGGTGGAGAACTGTGTTTCCGAAGAAAGAAACTTCGGTCACCGTCTTCGTCTTCCCGAAGAGAAGAGAGTTCACGGTCACCTTTCCGATGACAGCGTTCGTCACGAATCTCACGCGGTATTCTCCTATTACTGTGACTTCCGCGCCATTCTCCGCAAGCCCGCAGAAAACATTATCATCCGTAACTGCCAGTTCAAGCAGCACAAGGAAATTATGCGTTTGGAATTCACAGGTCTTCACCGTTGGTGCACCCAGAGATCCCTCCGCGAGATCACCTTTGAAAACTGCAGTATTGAGGAATTGATGGATACGGGTATGTGCTGGGGCGATGCCGAGGAGAAGGTTATCTGCCGCTTCAAAAACGTAAAATTTGCTTGCCGCAAGGGTTACGAAAAGGTTCCCATGCTTGCCGCAGGCAACTTTGAAAAGCTGATTTTCGAAGATTGCACCATTGAGGGCTTTGAGAATCCCACCATTCTCGTAGGCACCGACGACAAGATAGAAGTGATCAATTCCACACCCATCACCTTGAAAAAGGCTACACTGGAAGAATGTCTTCAGGCTCACACCGGTGGCCTTGCTAGTCAGGACGTTGGTAAAAATCTCTCCTTCCGTTTGAAATAATAATAAAGGACACTTCTTTTGAAGTGTCCTTTTCTCTCTTTGAAAAATCCTATTTCCCTCTTGCTTTTTCCGCTTAGGTATGATATAATACCTAAGCTCGCTAGTGTAGCTCAGTTGGTAGAGCAGCTGATTCGTAATCAGCAGGTCGCGTGTTCAAGTCACGTCACTAGCTCCAAAAAAATCCAAGTCAAAAGACTTGGACTTTTTTTATTTCATTTCACTTACTTCACGGAAAACATCTTCATCGGGAGTTGTGGTATTGCAATAGGTATCCAGATCCCGGAGCAAAAAGCTGAATTCTGCTTTAGAGGCAGGATACGGATGATCTTCCGTTTGAGGAACATAGTTTTCATCAAATAAAAGGAAAGTATAAGTTCCTTTTTCCTTCCATTCCACACCCTCATAACACAGTCTGTAGAAACGGTATTGGAATGTTTTTTCCATCGCATAGTAAGACAAAGGATAGTACTTTGTTTCACCGTCTGCCGTTTCCTTTAAAATAAACTGATAACCTGTTTCGCTATCCCCTGCCGGACGGGTACGGGTGTTGACACGGGCGGTAAACTGCAAAGTATCTACTTCCGAAAGATAGACCGGATAGTAAACGAGAACCGATCCGTCTTCCTGTTTATCGGTAGCAGAATGAATGCGAAGCACCTCTGATATTTCTACGGGATAGATTTGGGAAGCAGCATCATTCAAAAGGATCATTTTTTCGTATTCATTATTTCCTGATGTGAAAATGCGGATCAAAATAATCGCCCAAATCAAAACGGCAATGGTATTGAACGCCACTTTTAAAATACGGGTCAAGGGCCACTTCGGTTGATTCTCGTTCCAGTCATAACCATCCCAACCTTCGGCATTGATCTCGCGAATTCGTTTTTTCTCCGCGCGCCATTTCAAGAATTTATTCATCCATACTCCTTAGAAAGAAAAGCGGCAGATATCTGCCGCTTTTCACAATGAAACTTAGTTTTTGCTTCCTGCTGCAATGATTGCTGCGAAATCAGCAGGCTTCAAAGCCGCGCCGCCGATAAGGCCGCCATCAATATTAGGCATAGAAAGAAGCTCATCCGCATTGCCGGCATTCATGGAACCGCCGTACTGAATGGTGGTTTCTTCGGCAACTGCACCGTCAAACAAAGAGGCGATCAGCTCGCGAATGAATTTGCAAACTTCTTCTGCCTGCTCCTTAGTAGCAGTAAGACCGGTACCGATAGCCCATACAGGCTCATAAGCAATAACAACGTTTGCCATTTCTTCTTTGCTGAGATCCTGAAGACCAAGACGGATCTGACGGTCGATCACCTTTTCGGTAACGCCGCCTTCTCTCTCCTCGCGGGTTTCACCCACGCAGAGAATCACTTTCAGGCCCTTTGCAAGAGCTGCTTTGGTACGAAGGTTTACGGTTTCATCAGTCTCACCGAAATACTGTCTTCTTTCGGAGTGGCCGATGATCACGTAATCACAGCCTGCTTCAATGAGCATATCTGCGCTGATCTCGCCGGTAAATGCGCCGGATTCCTTCCAGTGGCAATTTTGTGCGCCAAGCTTTACGCTTGAGCCTTCAATGGCTTTCTTTGCAAAGAAGAGATCTACAAAAGGAGGGCAGATCACAACTTCGCACTTTGCACCCTCGATCGCTGCAATTGCTTCCGCAAGAGTAGCAGCCTCAGAGGGGGTCTTGTTCATTTTCCAGTTTCCTGCAATAATGGTCTTTCTCATAGCGTTCACCTTATTTCTCTTCCAAGCAAGCGATACCGGGAAGTTCTTTTCCTTCCAAGAATTCAAGGCTTGCACCGCCACCGGTAGAAATGTGAGTGATCTTATCGGCAAAGCCAAGCTTTTCGATTGCTGCAGTAGAGTCACCGCCGCCTACAATGGAAATGGCATCGCTGGCTGCAACAGCCTGAGCTACTGCGCGGGTACCTGCTGCATAGTTTTCAAACTCGGAAACACCCATAGGTCCGTTCCAGATCACAGTCTTTGCATCCTTGACGGCATTAGCAAACAGCTCAATGGTCTTAGGACCGATATCCAGACCCATATAACCTTCGGGAACCTTGCCTGCTTCACAAACGAGGCTGGGAGCGTCGTTATCAAATGCAGTTGCGCACTTCGTATCTACGGGGAGAAGGAAGTTAACACCCTTAGCCTTTGCCTTTTCAACGAGAGAAAGAGCAAGATCCATCTTATCGTCTTCGCAAAGAGAAGTGCCGATCTGGCCGCCCTGTGCCTTAACAAAGGTATAGGCCATAGCGCCACCGATGATGATGGTATCTACTTTTTCAATGAGGTTGGTGATAACGCCGATCTTATCGGAAACCTTAGCACCGCCGAGAATAGCAACAAAGGGATGCTGGGGAGCTTCCAGAGCGCCACCCATAAAGGTGATTTCCTTATCAATGAGGAAGCCGCAAACAGCGGGGATATAGTGAGAAATACCTTCGGTAGAAGCGTGAGCTCGGTGAGCAGTACCGAATGCATCGTTTACAAAGAGATCAGCCATAGAAGCGAGAGCCTTTGCAAAATCTTCACCGTTCTTTTCTTCTCTTGCATCAAAACGAACGTTCTCAAGGAGAACAGCTTCACCTTCCTTCAAAGCTGCAACCTTTGCTTTTGCATCGTCACCGATGATATCGGTAGCAAAAGTAACCTTGCCGCCGAGATACTCGTTCAGTCTATCAGCAACGGGCTTCAGGGTAAGCTTCTTCTGATCGTCGCCTGCTTTTGCAAGATATGCTGCCTTTGCAGCTGCCTGCTCTTCTGCGGGGAGCTTTTCAACAGCCTTCTTTTCTTTTTTAGTCAAGCCGTATCCTTCGGTGAAAATATTGTGGGGTTTACCCATGTGAGAGCAAAGGATTACTTTTGCTCCGTTTTCCAAAAGATACTGAATGGTGGGGATAGCGGCAGCGATTCTCTTATCGCTGGTGATCACGCCGTCTTTCATGGGAACGTTGAAATCGCAACGAACGAAAACTTTCTTTCCTGCAACGGCAACGTCTTTTACACTCTTCTTATTCATAGCCAAAACTTCCCTTCTTTGAAAATATTCATTAGAATTATCATACCATATTCCAAAAAAATTATCAATAGATTTCCTTTGGAATTTCCAAAAATTTCAATAAAGACCACGAAAAAAAGACTCCACCCTTGGGTGGAGTCTTTGACATTATTCTGCTTTTGCTTCTTCAGCGGGAGCTACAGCTTCTTCAGCGGGTGCAGTTTCTTCTGCAGGTGCAGTTTCCTCGGCCTTTTCTTCTGCCTTTTTGGGGGCAGCTTTCTTAGCGGGAGCCTTCTTTGCAGCAGCTTTCTTCGCGGGTTTCTTTTCAGCCTTCTCCTCTTTTTCTTCGGGGATCAGCTCGATGATTGCCATTTCAGCAGCATCGCCGCGACGGGGACCGGTCAAAAGTACTCTGGTGTAACCGCCGTTTCTTCCTTCGTAGGAAGGAGCGATCTCATCAAAAAGTTTCTTAACAACATCCTCTTTGGTAATAAAGGAAAGAGCTTGTCTTCTGGATGCAAGAGTATTCTTCTTTCCCAAGGTGATCATTTTTTCAGCAAGACTCTGAACTTCCTTTGCACGGGTAGCGGTGGTTTCCAATCTGCCTTTTTCAAGCAGGAAGGTTACCTGACCGCGGAGCATAGAAAGTCTGTGATCCGTCTTTCTGCCAAGTTTTCTTGCGGGCATTTCAGTTTTCCTCCTGATAGTATTCGGAATGGATCATTCGTCGTCCTTCTTGAGCTCGAAGCCCAAGGACTGGAGTTTCTGAATGACTTCTTCCAAAGATTTCTTACCGAGGTTACGGACTTTGATCATGTCCTCCTCGCTACGGTTAATCAGATCTTCAACGGTATGAATACCGGCGCGCTTCAAACAGTTAAAGGCGCGAACCGACATATCAAGCTCCTCAATGGTCATCTCAAGGGCCTTTTCTTTGATGACTTCTTCTCTATCCGTCATAAATTCGGTCTTTTTCGCTTCGTCAGAAAGATCAACGAAGAGATTCAGATGCTCGTTGAGGATCTTGGCTGCGAGAGAAATGGATTCTTTTGCGGTGATGGTACCGTCGGTCTCCACTTCCAAAGTCAGCTTATCAAACTCCATTCTGTCGCCGACACGGGCGGGATCTACCTTGAAGTTTACCTTCTTGGCAGGAGAGAAGATGGAGTCGGTAAAGATCGTTCCGATGGCAGGGGTAGCCTGACCCTTGTTTCTTTCAGCGGAGACGTAGCCTCTGCCGGTTTCAAAGGTCAGTTCCATATAAAGCTTTGCGCCCTGCGCTACGGTGCAGATGTGAAGATCAGGGTTGAGGATTTCGATATCGGAATCTCCCTTGATATCACCTGCGGTAACGACGCTGTCGCCTTGTACGTCGATCACACAAACCTTAGGCTGGTTGGTGAACAGTTTTGCGCGGATGCTTTTGATGTTCAAAATAATTTCGGGTACATCTTCCTTAACGCCGTTGATGGTAGAGATCTCATGCAGTACGCCATCGATCTTTACGCTGGTTACGGCTACACCGGGAAGAGAGCTGATCAGGATGCGGCGAAGAGAGTTACCCAGAGTGATGCCGAAGCCTCTTTCCAGGGGTTCTACTTCAAACACGCCACGGGATCCGTCCTCAGACTGTTCTACGGTGGTAATACCCGGTCTTTCGATTTCTATCATGAAATAACCTCCTTAAAAATTTAGGGATTATTTGGAGTAAAGTTCGACAATGAGCTGTTCATCAATTTCAAAGTCAATGTCTTCTCTTTCAGGCATTGCAATGATCTTGCCCTTTCCTTTCTCCTTATCAACTTCGATCCACTTAGGGATAAGCTTTCCTTCGCTCTTCTCAATGAGAGTTTTGATCTTGGGAAGGTCCTTCTTAGAATCCTTGATTGCGATTTCATCGCCAACCTTCAGAAGCATGGAAGGAATGTTAGCATTTTTGCCGTTTACGGTGAAGTGACCGTGACGAACCAGCTGGCGGGCATCCCGACGGCTTTCGGCAAGTCCCATTCTGTAAACAACGTTGTCGAATCTGCGCTCGATCATGATAAGCAGGTTAACACCGGACATACCTTCCTGTGCGTCTGCCTTCTTGTAGTAGTTTCTAAACTGGGTTTCCAGAATGCCATAGTAGCGACGAGTCTTCTGCTTCTCACGGAGCTGAAGGCCGTACTCTTTCATCATTCTGGCACGAGCGGTACCGTGCTGTCCGGGAACGGTGCCACGTCTGGTGATGGGGCACTTATCGGAAAAGCATCTCTCGCCCTTCAAAAACATTTTTACGCCTTCTCTGCGGCACTGTCTGCACGCAGGGCCTGTATACTTTGCCATAATTCTCTCTCCTTTCTGAATTATACGCGTCTTCTCTTGGGAGGACGGCAACCGTTGTGGGGAATGGGAGTAACGTCTTTGATCAGCGTGATCTCAAGACCTGCGGTCTGGAGAGCGCGGATGGCAGACTCTCTACCCTGTCCGGGGCCTTTAACAAAA
This sequence comes from Eubacteriales bacterium, assembly GCA_045531235.1. Classification (GTDB taxonomy): domain Bacteria; phylum Bacillota; class Clostridia; order Oscillospirales; family SIG627; genus RGIG5579. The sequence continues at coordinate 9,869 of JAZSDQ010000063.1, read as the reverse complement.
ACTTCAACAGTCTTCAGACCCTGATCAACAGCCAGCTTTGCAGCGGTTTCTGCTGCCATCTGTGCGGCAAAGGGAGTGCTCTTCTTAGAGCCTTTGAAGCCCAATTCACCGGCAGATGCCCAGGAAATAGCGTTACCATTCACATCGGTAAGAGTGATGATAGTGTTGTTGTAAGTAGAACGGATATGAGCTGCGCCTTTTTCGATATTCTTCTTTTCGCGGCGCTTTTTGGTAGTTCTTTTCGCTTTTGTAACTGCAGCCATTTTTCTTTCTACTCTCCTTTACTTCTTCTTATTAGCAATGGTCTTTGCGGGACCTTTTCTGGTTCTCGCGTTGGTCTTGGTTCTCTGACCTCTGACCGGAAGACCTTTGCGGTGACGAATTCCGCGGTAGCATCCGATATCTTTCATTCTCTTGATATCGTATGCGATGTTTCTGCGGAGATCGCCTTCAACGGTGTACTCGTTTTCGAGAATCTCACGAAGCTTTGCAACTTCGTCGTCAGTCAGATCCTTTACTCTGGTATCAGGATTGATGCCGGTCTTTTCGAGGATCTTTTTGGAAGAGGTAAGACCGATTCCGAAAATATAGGTCAGGCCGATCTCGACTCTTTTCTCTCTGGGAAGGTCTACACCTGCTAAACGTGCCATACTGTTTTTCCTCCTCTTAATTAACCTTGCTTTTGTTTATGCTTGGGATTTTCGCAGATCACCATAACTTTACCTTTTCTCTTGATGACCTTGCACTTTTCGCATATTTTCTTTACGGAAGGCTTAACTTTCATTTGATTTCCTCCATATGGTTTAAAAAATTACAGACGCCGGATGATTCTTCCGCGGGTGGGATCGTAAATACTGACTTCCACCAGCACCTTATCCCCCGGGATGATTCTGATATAGTGTTGCTGCATCTTACCCGAAATGTAAGCGAGAATCACCATATCGTTGGGAAGTTTTACTTTGCTTGTGGCATTCGGCAGGGTCTCAATAACTGTGCCCTGGAATTCCATTACATCGTCTTTTGCCAAAAATATCACTCCTTTGAGTTTGGCATATCTTTTTACAGTTCGGTTAAGATTTTTGCTCCGTCGTCAGTAACGGCAACGGTATTTTCATAATGTGCGGAAAGGGATCCGTCGAGGGTTACTACAGTCCATCCGTCGGAAAGCTGACGCACCTCTTTTTTTCCCTGGTTGACCATAGGCTCAATGGCCAGGGTCATACCGGGGTAAAGGCGCGGGCCTTTCCCTGCTATCCCGAAATTGGGAATATCCGGTGCTTCGTGGAGATTCTCACCCACTCCGTGACCGACAAATTCTCTGACAACGGAATAGCCTGCGGCCTCCGCTGTCTTTTGAACAGCCGCTGAAATGTCGCCCACTCGGCTTTGAGGCTTGATGGTTGCAATACCATCGTAGAAGCTTTGCTTCGTAACCTCAAGGAGTCTTTCGGCTTCGGGTGTGATCTTGCCACACGGGAAGGTTCTTGCGCAGTCTCCGTGGAAGCCTTTATAATAGGCGCCCACATCTATGGAAACGATATCCCCTTCCTTTAAAACCTGATGTCCCGGGATTCCGTGGATCACCACATCATTGACGCTGATACAGGAGCTTTTGGGAAAGCCTGCATAACCGAGAAAGGAAGGTGTTCCTTTGTGCTTCTCGATATAGCGGCGGATGCGATCATCGATCTCTACAAGGGCTACGCCCGGAGCGATGATGCTTGCCCCCTCATACAGGGCGGCAACAGTCAATTTGCAGCTATCCTGCATTGCTGCAAGCTGAAGAGCATTTTTCAGTTTAATCATACTCGAAGTGCTCCCAGAATCTCTTCCGTGATCTCTTCGAGAGATCCGGTACCGTCAACCTCCACCAGTTTATCCTTATAATAGGAAATCAGCGGTTCGGTCTGCTCATGGTACACCTGAAGGCGATGAAGCACCGTTTCCGGCTTATCGTCTTCTCTGATGGAAAGGGAAACCTTGCAGGTGTCGCAAATTCCATCTTCCTTCGGCGGAAGTGATACGATATGATAGGTCTTCTGGCAAGTCGGGCAAAATCTTCTGCCGGACATACGCTTTACGATCGTTTCATCGCTCACTTCAATATCAATGACTCTGTCAATGTTTACCCCTGCAGAGTCAAGAAATTCTGCCTGTTTGATCGTGCGGGGGAAGCCATCCAAGATAAAACCGTTTGCACAGTCAGGCTTTTCAATTCGTTCCTGAAGGAGAGCTACCACCAGTTCATCGGGAACAAGAGCTCCCTTATCTGTATAGCTTTTCAGTTCAAGACCGAGGGGAGAAGCGCTTTTGATGGCCGATCTTATGATGTCGCCGGTTGAAACCGCCGGAATCGCAAGGGCGGCGCTGATACGCGCTGCCTGCGTTCCTTTGCCGGCTCCCGGCGCTCCGAGAAAAATCAATTTCATCTTATCCCAAGAATCCCTTGTAATGTCTCATGGTAATCTGTGCTTCCAGATCACGAACGGTCTCAAGAACGACACCGACGATAATCAGCATTGAAGTACCACCGAAAGATACGCTACCAAGATTTACACCGTTCGGGAAGAGCGATGCAATGATGTTAACGACCATAGGAAGTACTGCAATGGCACCCAGGAAGAATGCACCGATCAAGGTGATCTTCTTCAGAGAGCTGGAAATGTAATCGCTGGTAGGCTTACCGGGACGAACACCGGGGATCATACCGCCGTTCTTCTTCAGATTGTTTGCAACTTCTACGGGATTAAAGGAGATCGCCAGATAGAAGTAGGAAAATCCGATGATGAGAAGAAGTTCGATTACTACATAGAGAATACCGGGGTTTGTGAATACACTCAGGAAGCTTTCCCAGAAGCTGCCTTCCTCAGGATCGGGGAAGAACATAGCAATAGTAGCGGGAAGCATCAAAATGCTGGAAGCAAAAATGATGGGCATAACACCGCTCATATTGAGCTTAATGGGAAGGTGAGTGTTCTGTCCGCCATACATTTTACGGCCGACAACGCGCTTTGCATACTGAACAGGGATCTTTCTTTCGGATTCCGTCATAAAGACGACGAAAGCTACGATCAAAACTGCGATTACTACAAAGATTGCATACACCAGAATGGTAGAAACAACATTCTTAAAGGTAGCGCCGTTTGCAAAATCCAAAGTAGATACAAAGCCTGAAACCATGGTAGGAAGGGATGCGATAATGTTGGCAAACAGGATCATAGAGATGCCATTGCCGATTCCGTTATCATTGATTTTTTCAGCCAGCCACATAATAAGAGCTGCACCGGCACAATGACAGGAAATAATTACGATCGCCGCAAACCAACCGGGATTGTCGATAGCATCGATGCTCTTCAAAGTTACATAGTAACCGTAAGAGGTGATCAGTGCGATGGCAATGGTGGCATAACGGGTAATCTGAGTAATTTTCTTCTTGCCTTCTTCGCCTTCTTTGCTGAGTCTTTCCAATGCAGGAATTGCAATGGTAAGAAGCTGAATAACGATAGAAGAAGTGATGTAAGGTGAAACAGACAGTGCGAACAAAGTCGCTTGGGAGAATGCACTACCGGAAAGAATGTTCAGATACTGAAGCACGGTTCCGTTTGCATCGCTGGAAAACCAGCTTTCAATTACATCTGCATTGATAAACGGAACGGGCAAAACACAACCAATCCGATAGATCAAAATGACAACAAATGTAAAGACCAGTTTTTTCCGAAGATCGGGGAGCTTCCAAGCGTTGGCAAATGTTTTCAGCACTTAGATCACCTCAACCGTTCCGCCGGCTGCCTCGATCTTTGCCTTAGCAGCTTCGGAAATCTTCTGAGCCTTAACGGTGAGCTTTTTGGTCAGATTGCCGTTTCCGAGAACCTTGAGGCCGTCGAGCGGCTTAGAAATAATGTTTGCTTCCACGAGAGCTACGAGATCAACTACTGCGCCGTCTTCGAATGCCTTATCCAAAACGGAAAGGTTTACGATAGCATATTCGGTAGCAAATCTTGCGTTGTTAAAGCCTCTCTTGGGAAGTCTTCTGTATTCGGGCATCTGTCCACCTTCGAAACCGATACGAACGCCGCCGCCGGAACGAGCCTGCTGGCCCTTGTGTCCGCGACCGCCAGTCTTACCGTTTCCGGAGCCGGGGCCTCTGCCCTTACGCCATGCCTTTTTGGTGGGCGTGGCGGGGGTCAATTCATGAAGCTTCATTGTTGTTCCTCCTATTATCTTAGGCGTTTTCGACGCGAACCATGTGCTTGATCACTTCGATTTTGCCCTTGGTTGCTGCGTTATCTTCCTGAACGGTGGTATCGCCGATCTTCTTCAGGCCGAGAGAAGCAGCAGTCTTTTTCTGTTTTTCGAGTCTGCCGATCAGGCTTTTCTCGAGAGTAATTTTAAGAGCCATTGTTTCTCCTCCTCGTTCAGTTCAGAATTTCTTCGGGAGTCTTGCCTCTCATCGCAGCTACTTCCTGAGCAGAGCGGAGAGCACGAAGTCCTTCGAAGGTAGCCTTTACCACGTTACCGGGGTTGTTGGTACCCAGACACTTGGTACGGATATCGGTAATACCTGCGAGCTGCAGTACGCTTCTTACCTTACCGCCGGCAATGATACCGGTACCCTTGGGAGCGGGTTTCAGAAGAACGCGGCCTGCGCCGAATTCACCGATGATCTCGTGAGGAATTGTAGTTCCCTTCAGGGAAACTTCAATCATATTTTTCTTTGCGTCTTCCACGCCCTTGCGGACTGCTTCGGGACGCTCGGATGCTTTACCGAGACCGTAGCCTACGTGGCCCTGACCGTCGCCTACCACAACAAGTGCGGAGAACTTACGGACACGACCGCCTTTTACAGTCTTGGAAACGCTTTTGGTATATACTACGTCTTCTCTCAGATCGAGAGTAGCCGCATCAATTCTCTGTGCCATATCATTTCCCCCTTTAGAATTTTAAACCAGCTTCGCGGGCGCCTTCAGCGAGCTCCTGAACACGTCCGTGGAAGATATAACCGCCACGGTCGAACACTACCTCTGTAATGCCCTTTTCAAGAGCAGCCTTTGCAACTGCCTGTCCCACAAGCTTTGCGGCTTCTTTGTTGCCGCCGTACTGATTGAATTCCTTATCAAGGGAGGAAGCGGAGGCCAGAGTCTTGCCGTTTTCATCATCGATCAGCTGAGCATAGATATTCTTCAGAGATCTGAAAACGCAAAGTCTGGGCTTCTGAGCGGTTCCGAAAATCTTACCGCGAACTCTTTTATGTCTTCTAATACGCTTTTTATTCGTATCAACGCGAGAAACCATTCTATTCCACTCCTTTCCTTATTTGCCGGCCTTACCGGATTTGCGGCGAATACGTTCGCCAACATACTTAACGCCTTTACCCAGATAGGGTTCGGGAGGTCTCTTGCCTCTTACTTCGGCAGCGATCTGTCCGACCTTCTGCTTATCGATACCGCAAACGGTAACGTGGTTGGCATCGGGTACTTCAAAGGTGATTCCGTCGCCTTCGGTCATAACAACGTCATGAGAGAAGCCAAGGTTCATAACCAACTGGTTACCCTTCTTCTGGGCGCGGTAGCCGCCTTCGCTGATTTCCAGCTCCTTCTTGTAGCCGTTGGTAACACCTTCTACCATATTGGCAAGAAGGGTACGGGAAAGGCCGTGAAGGCTCTTAGCGGTCTTTTCATCGTTGGGGCGCTTAACGATAACTTCGCTAGCTCCAACTTCCACCTGCATCAGAGGGTGGAATTCTCTGGTGAGAGTGCCCTTAGGACCCTGCACGGTAACAGTGCTACCGTTAACGGTAACCTTTACACCTGCGGGAATTGCGACGGGCTTTAATCCAATTCTTGACATATTCTTTGCCCTCCCTTACCAAATGAAAGCGAGCACTTCGCCGCCAACATTTGCTTTTCTTGCAGCGCGGTCGGTCATAACACCCTTAGAGGTGGATACGATGGCAACGCCGAGACCGTGCATAACCTGGGGGATCTCTTCGCAGCTGGTGTAGATGCGAAGACCGGGCTTGGATACTCTGCGGATGCCCTGAATGATCCTTTGCTTGTTGGGACCGTACTTCAAGGTAACACGGATGATACCCTGATTGCCGTTATCCACAACTTCAAAACCTTTGATGTATCCTTCGTCCAACAGGATCTGAGCGATGGCTCTCTTCATATTGGAGTTGGGGATATCTACTTTTTCATGCTTTGCAGCATTAGCGTTTCTGATACGAGTGAGCATATCAGCAATAACGTCTGAAATTTGCATTAATATTTCCTCCTGATTTGCATTTAGTTTGCAAGGATTTTCCTTGCACTTGAATACATAATTGCCGGTATTTTACCAGCTGGCCTTTCTAACTCCGGGGATCTGACCCTTGTAAGCCAGTTCGCGGAAGCAGATACGGCAGATACCGAATTTACGAAGATAAGCGTGGGGACGGCCGCAGATTTTGCATCTGGTGTACTCTCTGGTGGAGAACTTCTGCTTCTTCTGCTGCTTGAGAATCATTGCTTTCTTTGCCATTTTATTCTTTCCTCCTTACCTTATCTAGAGAACGGAGCGCCCATCAGTGCGAGGAGCTTCCGAGCTTCTTCGTCGGTGTTTGCGGTGGTTACGAATACGATGTCCATACCGCGGATTTTATCGATCTTATCATACTCGATTTCGGGGAAGATAAGCTGCTCTTTGATACCCAAAGAGTAGTTTCCACGTCCGTCAAATGCATCGGGATTGATGCCCTTGAAGTCGCGTACTCTGGGGAGAGCAAGATGGAAAAGACGGTCAATGAACTCGTACATAATGTCGCCGCGAAGGGTAACCTTTGCGCCGATCTTCTGACCCTGACGGATCTTGAAGTTTGCAACAGACTTCTTTGCGTAGGTGGGAACTGCCTTCTGACCGGTGATGGTAGAGAGATCGTCGATAATATTATCGATAACCTTAGCATTTTCCTTTGCTTCGCCTGCGCCTACGTTAACCACGATCTTGTCGATCTTGGGGATCTGCATAACGCTCTTATACTTGAATTCTTCCATCAAAGCGGGAGCGACTTCATTGCGGTAAAAATCTTTCATTTTTGCCATTTCAACTACCTCCCTTACAGCTCGGCGCCGCATTTTGCACAAACGCGGGTCTTCTTGCCGTCTTCGATTTTAACTTTGGTTCTAACGCCCTTTTCGCACTTGGGGCAGTAAAGGCTTACTTTGCAAGCCTTGATCGGAGCTTCTGCCTTCACGATGCCGCCGGTTTCGCCCTGCTTTCTGGGCTTCACGTGCTTAGACACCATGTTGATTCCTTCTACGATCACTTTGCCTTCCTTGGGGCTTACTTCCAGAACCTTACCGGTCTTGGGAGTGCCGGGCTTCGTGAACTTGTTGGAATAGCTGCCGACATTCAAAACGACTGTATCGCCTTTTTTAATGTGAAGCTTATTATTCATTTTCTTGGACGCGCTGCCTACAACTCTTCATTCCAGAATTGCTCAGCGCTTTTCTCCTTCCATTTCGTTACTATGGGTGGGGCAAGAATCAGAGTACTTCGGGAGCGAGAGAGAGGATCTTCAGATAATCTTTATCACGAAGCTCTCTTGCAACCGGTCCGAAAATACGGGTTCCCCTGGGGTTCTTGTCTTCTTTAATGATAACTGCCGCATTCTCATCGAATCTTACGTAAGATCCGTCAGATCTGCGAACGGGATGTACGGTTCTGACGACAACGGCTTTCACCACATCGCCCTTCTTAACCATACCGCCGGGAGCTGCTTTCTTTACGGAGCAAACGACTACATCACCGATGGCGGCGTAGCGTCTGCCGGTGCCGCCGAGTACACGGATGCACATCAGCTCTTTTGCGCCGGTGTTATCAGCGACTTTCATTAAGCTTTGCTGCTGAATCACTTTCGTTACCTCCTATCGGTTATTTCGCCTTTTCGATGATTCTCACAAGGCGCCATCTTTTATTCTTGGAAAGGGGTCTGGTTTCCATGATCTCTACCTTATCGCCAACACCGCACTCATTGAGCTCATCGTGAGCCATGAACTTCACGGTCTTCTTGATGATCTTGCTGTAGAGGGGATGCTTTACGTTGTCTTCGATTGCAACAACGATGGTCTTATCGGTAGCATTGGAAACGACCTTTCCTACACGGGTCTTTCTCAGGTTTCTATCCATGATCTTTTTTCTCCTTTACTTACTGAGCGGAGTCTTTACCGGCCTGGATTTCCTTCTCGCGGATCACGGTCATAATGCGAGCGATGGTCTTACGCACTTCCACGATCTTCTGAGGATTGTCAAGCTGGTTGATGGCGTGCTGGAAGCGGAGGTTGAAAAGTTCTTCTTTCTTTGCAACAAGCTCTGCGTTCAACTCGTCAATGTTCTTTTCTCTGATTTCGTTAAGTTTCACAGTGTATCCTCCTTAACTTCCTTGGTTACGAATTTACACTTGATAGGGAGTTTGTGAGAAGCAAGACGCATAGCTTCTTTTGCAACTTCTTCGCTGATGCCGTCCATCTCAAACATAACTCTGCCGGGTTTTACAACCGCAACCCAGTATTCGGGAGAACCTTTACCGGAACCCATTCGGGTTTCAGCAGGCTTCTCGGTGATGGGTTTGTCGGGGAAAATCTTGATCCATACCTGACCGCCACGCTTGATGTAACGGGTCATAGCGATACGGGCTGCTTCGATCTGATTGCTGGTGATCCATGCGGGTTCCATTGCCATCAGGCCGTAGGTACCATTGGTAACCTTGTTGCCACGGTATGCCTTACCGGTCAGTCTTCCACGGTGAACGCGGCGGAATTTAACTCTCTTAGGCATTAACATTTCTGCGTCCTCCTTCTCTGGAAGAATTGTTGAATCTGGGGCCCGGGCGACGGTCGCCGGGCTTTCTGTCGCCACGAGGACGACGGTCCTGACGGGAGTCGTTTCTTCTGGGGTTGGTACGGTTTACAGTCTGAAGAACCTCACCTCTGTAGATCCAGATCTTCACGCCGACTTTACCGTAAGTGGTATTGGCTTCAGCAAAGCCGTAGTCAATGTCAGCACGAATGGTCTGCAGCGGGATGGTACCTTCATGGTAATGCTCGGTACGTGCGATTTCTGCACCGCCGATACGGCCGGAGCCACATACCTTAATACCGCGGGCGCCGAGGCGCATGGTTCTGCCGATAGCAAGCTTTACAGCTCTGCGGAAGGAAATTCTTCTTTCCAGCTGACCTGCAATGTTTTCAGCAACGAGCTGAGCGTTGAGGTCGGGAAGCTTTACTTCAGCAACGTTCACTGCAACAGACTTGCCGAGCATCTTTTCAAGCTCTGCACGGAGCTTTTCGATCTCGGAACCGCCGCGGCCGATGATGATACCGGGTTTTGCGCAGTGAATGGTTACGCGAACCTTGGAAACGGTTCTTTCGATTTCGATCTTGGGAACGCCTGCAGCCTGCAGTTTTTCCTTCAGATACTTTCTAAGGTTGTAGTCGGAAACAAGAGTGTCACCGAAATCTTCATCCTTAGCAAACCATCTGGAATCCCAATCCTTGATTACGCCGACACGGAGACCGTGAGGATTAACTTTCTGTCCCATCTCTTAATTTCCTCCTTTCTCTTCTACTGCGATGGTGATGTGAGAAGCTCTCTTGTAGATGCGGAATGCTCTACCCTGGGCACGGGGCTGAATTCTCTTCAGGGTGGTTCCGGGAGTAGCAAAGCACTCAGCTACGAACAGCTTTTCTTTGTCCATCTGGAAATTGTTTTCAGCGTTTGCGCACGCTTCATTCAAAAGTTTCAAAATAGGTTCTGCGGCACTCTTGGTAGTGTTCTTCAGAATTCCCTTTGCAAGCTCTGCATTCTTACCTCTGATAAGGTCGAGAACGATC
>JAZSDQ010000029.1:0-19269 GCA_045531235.1 Eubacteriales bacterium | reverse complement strand
AGCCGTTTTACAGATCACGGAGAAGGCAAGCCTTGTCTGCGAAGGAAAAGAAATTTCCCGTTGCGGGAAAGGAATGTGCGTTCTCCTCGGCTTTTGCGAAAGCGATACGGAAAAAGAACTGGAAAAAATTCTGGATAAGATTTTAAAGATGCGCATTTTCGCCGACAGTGAAGGAAAGCTCAATCTCTCCCCTCTCGCCGTAGGCGCGGATATCCTTCTCGTTTCCAATTTTACGCTGTACGCCGACGTTTCTTCCCGCAGACCCGGATTTTCCAAAGCTATGAAATTCGGCCCTGCCGAGGCACTTTATGAAAAAGCCCTTGTAAAAATGCAGGAAATGGCAGATGCTCTTTCCACTCCCGAAGACAAGGGCGCGCACATTTACCCCGGTGTATTCGGCGGCGATATGAAGATCGATCTGAAGCTTGACGGTCCTGTGACCATACTTCTAGACAGCAACGAATTTTGATGGAATATTTTGCAAAAACCGAAGCTGACCGACTGACGCTGCGACACCTTTCCCAGCTTCTTTTTCACCAAGGGGAAATTGAAAAAGTTTCTGCTTTTATGAATGAAAATGAAGTAGAAATCTTTATGGAAGGAAAAGAAAAAAGCGCACGAAAAAAGATTCCTTTGGATCTTACTCTTCACGGATCCCTCAGCCGCGCAAAAAACGCTGCTCTGGGAAAAGCCTTTTTTCTGGCGGCAAAGAATTTTACCTCTTATACACCGCCGTACGGCAATCTTTTCGGAGTAAGGCCCGTAAAGGTACCGCTCTTTTATCTGGAACAAGGCATTGGAGAAAACGAGGTTTTAAGCCTTCTTGAAAAGGAATTTTTCGTTTCCCGAGAAAAAGCAATTCTCTTGACGAAGCTTGCGAAAAAGGAAGCTGATTTTGCAAAGAATCTTCAGGAAAACGACGGTATGCTCTACGTTTCCATTCCTTTTTGCCCCTCACGCTGCAATTACTGTTCCTTCATCTCTGCATCGGCACCAAAGCACCTGAAACTAATCCCCTCTTACCTTTCTCTTTTGAAAGAGGAAATCAAAAAGACGGGAGAGCTTTTCCGCAATAAAGAAAAAAAACTTCGTGCCGTTTACGTAGGCGGCGGTACTCCCGGAATTTTAAATGAAAACGAGCTAAGGGATCTGTGCGAAGCCATTCACCACAATTTTTCCTTTGATGATATGGAAGAATTTTGCGTAGAACTGGGGCGGCCCGATACCGTAACGAAAGAAAAGCTGGGCATTTTAAAAAATGCAGGAGTTCAGCGTATCAGCATCAATCCCCAGACCACCAGCGACGACACCCTCTTGCGCATCGGCAGACGGCACAGCGCAAAGCAGTACTACGATGCCATGGAAATTGCAAAAGAATTTGGTTTTTCTTCTGTAAACTGCGATCTTATTGCAGGGCTTGACAAAGAAAGCCCCGAAGAATTTCTCCATTCTGTAGAAAAAGTACTTTCCTTTTCGCCGGAAAACCTTACCATTCACGCTCTTTGCCAAAAACGGGCAGCAGAAAAGAAAGCTTCTTTTTCCGATGGGGAAAAATTTCGGGAAGCAATGGATATTGCCCATAAAATGTGCAAATCCAAGCAATTGGAGCCCTATTATCTGTACCGCCAGAAAAACGCGGTGGCAGACCTTGAAAACCTCGGTTTTGCAAAAAAAGGAAAAGAATGTATTTACAATATCTCTATGATGGAAGACCTTTGCGACGTATTTGCCGTTGGTGCAGGAGCCATCACAAAGCTTGTGCCGAGAAAAAAAGGCGGCAAAATTTTGCGCTTTGCTGCATATAAATATCCATACGAGTATCTTTCCGATCCTAAGAAGACGGACGAGAATCTCGAATCATTACAGGATATTTTATAAAGGAGATTTTATGAAAGATTTTTCAGTCTTTCCCTTGAATTTTACTGAGTGCACGGCAAAAATCATTGCCGAAGACGAAAAAAATTATTTTGATCAAATTGAAAAAGCCGCATCTTTGATTTCAGAAAAAAACGTGCGCTTTGTATTTCTCGCAGGGCCAAGCTGCAGCGGCAAGACGACGACTGCGCTGACGCTGGTTAAAGATCTGGAACGCTGCGAAAAAAAAGCAAAAACCTTTTCCACCGACGATTTCTTTTTCAATCAGGAACTGGCAAAGAAAACAAAAGACGGAATTCCCGATTACGATGCATTTTCCCATACCGACTCTGAATATTTGATCTCCGTTCTTTCCGATCTTTGCAATGAAAAAAGCACAAATCTTCCCATCTTTGATTTTCACCGAGGCATTAGGTTGGAGGAAACCGTACCCCTGAATTATAATGATTACGACGTATTTATCATTGAGGGAATTCACGCTTTAAACGATGTCATTTTATCTCAGATGACAAAGCCCTATCTCGGACTGTATCTGAACGTAACAAAAGGCTTGAGCTTAGAGGGCGGAAGCTCCGTTCTGCCTCCTGAGGATCTACGGTTCTGCCGCAGACTGATACGGGATTTCAAACACAGAAACGCCTCTGCGGAAAAGACTTTTCAGCTTTGGAAGCAGGTGATTTCCTCGGAAAAGGACATTCTTCATCCTTTCCAAAAGAACGCAATTCTCACCCTGAACAGCAATTTCCGTTACGAAATCGCCGTAGAAAAAGAAGAGATCTCTTCCCTTTTGGAGAAAGTAGAAAAATCCAGCCCCTTTTATCCCAAGGCGAAAGAAATTTTAGAACTGCTTTCCCCTTTTCCGTTGCTCTCGGAAGACGTGGTACCGAAAAACTCAGTACTGCAGGAATTTATCAATTAGTCTGAATTTCAAGGAGAACTTATGGCACAGAAAAAACAAGGTTTTGTATTCGGAGCACTGATACTGATGCTTTCCAATATTATTGTGAAAGTAGTCAATGCGCTTTTTAAGATTCCCTTGGCAAATATTATCGGAGATACTGCCATGGGCTATTTTTCCTCGGCGTACTCTATTTATTCCATGTGCTTTCTCATTTCCACGGCAGGACTTCCCGTTGCCATTTCGCGAATGATCGCCGCTGCCAAGGCGAAGGAAAACCACCGCGAGGTGAGCCTTGTCTATCGCATCAGTCTTTTCATATTTATCGTCATCGGGCTTTTAGGAACGGCACTGCTTTTCTTTGCTGCCGATCTTATTGCTGATTGGGCAAAAGAGCCGGAGCTTGGTATTTGTATCCAGACCATCTCCCCCATTATGCTCTTTATCTGTCTGGTTTCCTGTATTCGGGGGTACTTCCAAGGCCACCAGAATATGATTCCCACTGCCGTATCGCAGGTCATTGAAGTATTGGGCAATCTTTTTCTCGGCCTGACTGCCGGTATTTTTGCAAAAAAGCAAGGCTATTCCAACCCTGAGATCGCAGCTTTCGTGCTGGGCGGTGTGGTGCTTGGAATCGTAGCTTCGGCAATATATATGGCATTTGCCAAATGGCTTGCCGATCGTGATAACGCGATAACCCCCGATCCCTCTATCCCCGTGCGCAGTCCCAAGGAGTTGGCAAAAGAGCTTGTTCTTATTGCGATTCCCATTACCGTTTCTTCCAGCATTTTATCCCTGAACAGTGTTATCGATTCTCTTCTGGCTGTGGGTACCTTCAACGAAGCCTGTGCGGAAATTACATATTTCTCCTTAGATGCCGCCGCGCCTGTGGGAATGACCCTGTACGGCGCATATATGGCAAAGGCGGTTACCCTTTTCAATCTGCCGCCTACCATCGTTTATCCCTTTGCCATCAGCATCATTCCCGCCATCAGCTCTGCCGATGCAAAAAAAGACAATCTTGAGCTGAAAAAGACCATGGACTTTACCTTCCGCATCGTTTCCGTCATTTGTCTTCCCTGCGCCTTTGGTCTCGGTGTTTTGGCAAAACCTATCATTGATCTTCTGTTTTCCAACAACGAAGCCATTTATTTAAACGCCGCAGGAACGGAATTTTTCTCCAACTCCGTAGTCGCACCGATGCTTTCGGTGCTTGCATGCGCCATTTTGTTCTCGGGACTCATCAGCGTCAGCGGCGCCATGCTTCAGGCATCGGGACACGCGCAGGTAAGCATTCTTTCCACTTGCTGCGGTGTTGCGGTGAAGGCGCTTCTTGTAATCACATTGATCCGTATTCCTGCCATCGGTCACTACGGTATTCCCTTATCCACCTTGGGATGCTTCCTTGTGATGTTTCTTTTCAATATGGTCTTTCTTTATAAGTACTTAAACTACCGCATGTCCTTCCGCGAAATTCTTCTGAAGCCGCTTATCAGCGCCGCTCTTTGCGGCATCGTGGCTCTTGGCGGATACTTTGGTCTGAAAGGTATTTTTTCTCCCTCCATTGCCACTCTTGCAAGCATTGCCCTTGCCGCCTTGACTTATGTAGTGGCCCTCTTTAAAACCCGTGGTTTTGCGAAAGAGGACGTTCTTCAGCTCCCCAAAGGAGAATTGATTTTGAAGATCTTGCAAAAAGTCCGTTTGCTTGCCAAATAAGAGAAAAAGAAGACCGATTGGTCTTCTTTTTTTATTTTTTCTCATAGAACTTATTGTTTTTTTAATTTTCACGTGATATAATGCCCTTGTTTGAAAAGGAAGCAAGTGAAATTCTTGCGCGAGCCCGTCGTCGTGAGGCACATTTGAATGCTTTTTCTAGCCTCTGCCGCAAGAGGTGACAAGCCATTGGGATTTTCCTGAGAAGGTGAAAAAGCAGTGCCGAGCCGAAATATTTTTCAGACAAAAAGTAGCCCGAAGCATCGCGAGTGCCGATGGGGTGAAAAACAAAAAATTGAATAGGAGAAACACTATGAAAACAAACACTTTTTCTAAGTTTTTGTCTTTCATCCTGTGTGCGGTACTGATTGCGGCATTGGTACTTGTTTTCCCGGGATGCTCCGACAAAGACACCACCACCCAAGGGACTGCAGAAACTCCCGCCACCCAAGCCGAGACCGAGGAGAAGGAAACGGAATCTAAGGTCGAAACTGTGGGAAGCGGCAGTAAGACTCTGCATTTTACCGTAAAGAACGGCGATGAAATAAAAGAATTTACCGTTCTCACCGATGAAGCCATTGTAGGAGATGCGCTGTTAAAGCTGAATCTCATTGCAGGCGAAGACGGTGACTACGGCCTTTATATCAAAACCGTTGCCGGTACCACCTTGGATTACAATACTGACGGTAAGTATTGGGCTCTTTACGTAGGCGATGCTTATGCCACTACAGGCATTGACGGCCTGGAGGCAACCGACGGACTGAAGTTTTCTTTGGTTGCTGAATCGTGAGGACCGGGAGAGCGGTAAAAGAGATCGCAATTTTTTCTATGCTTGGCGCATTGATGTATGCCTCCAAGGTGATTATGGAGCTTCTTCCGAATATTCATCTTTTGGGAACGCTCATTTGCGCCATAACCGTGGTATACAGATTCAAAGCGCTGTACCCCATTTACGTTTTCGTTTTTATCACGGGACTGTACGGCGGATTTTCCCCTTGGTGGATTCCTTACCTTTATGTTTGGACCGTACTGTGGGGAGCTGTGATGCTATTACCGAAAAATATGCCGAAAAAAATTGCGCCGATTGTTTATATGACAATATGCGCCCTCCACGGCTTTTTGTTCGGCGTGATCTATTCTCCGGCACAAGCCCTTCTTTTCGGCTTGGACTTTGAGGGAATGCTGGCCTGGATTGCAGCGGGTCTTCCCTTTGATATGATCCACGGAATCAGCAACTTTTTTGTGGGCATTCTCATTTGCCCCTTAATCGTCCTACTGAAAAAAGCAGAAAAAATAGCAAAGTAAATGAAAAACCCCGAATCGTAGAACTTTTTCTCGATTCGGGGTTATTTCTGGTCCTCGCTGTTCATGGGACCGTACCTCCTTGGTAATATATCTATATTCAATTATTTTCCGAGATCACCATTTCGATTCACTTTATTCTTTTCCCTATTGGGCGTTCCGCACAGCGGTAAAATTCGAATTCAGATCTCTTTTTTTACTCCGAAGCCTTCGGGTCACTGCATTTTGGATTTGGGTCCGTACCTCCATAAATCCTAATGGTTTATTGGATTTGTTTACTCCGTTTTATCGGGTCACTGTACTTAGGTTTTGGGACCATACCTCCATAAATCCTAAAAGTTTTGGTGGACTGGGTTACTCCGATCTATCGGGTCACGTTACCTTTTCCTTTGGACTATACCTCCCTGAAAAATTCGGAAATGCTTTGGTTCCTCCGTATCATCGGGTCACTGTATTTCGATCTTTGGACTGTACCTCCTTTTTATATTGGGAAGAAGGTTCCTACCTTCTTTTTTTCTTATTCTTCCTTGCACCCTTATAGTACCACATGTAAAGTTCTTTGTAAATTCGCATTTTATACAAAATTTATTCATTATCTTTTGCTATTTTAACACTTGTAAAATCAGAAAATTTTTCGTATAATAAATATGTTGGGCGCAGTAGAAACTGCGCCCGTTTTTTACGATATTACTTTATAGATCAAAGGAGGAGCCGTGGGCTTCTCTTTTTCATAACGTAAGGCAGAAGAAAAGATCCTCTTTCCGTCGGAAAGTTTCCCTTCTTCAGATGCGTAAAGGCAAGCAATGGCTTCGCCTTTTTTTATTTTTTCTCCGCATTGCTTGAAAAGGCAGATGCCTGCTCCGTGATCAATGCTGTCTTCCTTGGTTTTTCTTCCTGCACCGAGGGCGCCTGCTGCAGTGCCAACCAAAAGAGCGTCCATTTCTCCCAGATATCCGTCTTCCTCTGCAAAGACAAAGTCCTTTTTGGAAGCCTCGGGAAGAAGTTTCGTGTCCTCCAGCATTTTACTGTTGCCACCTTGGGCAGAAAACCACTCTTTCATTTTCTCAAAAGCTTTTCCCGAACGAAGTGCTTCTTCAGCAAGCTCTCTTCCCTCTTTCTCGGAAATTCCCAGAGAAAGAGAAAGCATGTGAGAGGAGAGCTCCAAAGCTACGCCGCGAAGTCTTGCATCACCGCCGCCGCGAAGCACTTCTACTGCTTCCTTTACTTCCAAGGCATTTCCGATACAAGTGCCGAGGGGCGATGCCATATCGCTAATGACAGCGCGAACACGGCGGCCAAGCCTTGTGCCGATGGCAACCATGGCCCGTGCAAGGATCTCCGCGTCCTCGGGAGTCTTCATAAAAGCGCCGTTGCCGCATTTTACGTCGAGAACGATGTTTTTCGCGCCTGCCGCCAACTTTTTGGACATAATGCTTGCGGCAATAAGAGGAATGGAGTCTACGGTAGCGGTAACATCCCTCAGGGCATACATTTTTCCGTCGGCAGGAGCAAGGTTTTTATTCTGTCCCACCACGCAAATACCGATTCTTTCCGCATTTTCATAAAATTCTTCGGGGGAAAGGCTCGTTCTCATTCCCGAAACCGATTCCATTTTATCCATGGTGCCGCCGGTATGGCCGAGGCCTCTTCCCGTCATTTTCGCAACCACGGCGCCGCAAGCGGCGGCAATGGGTATGGCGATGAGAGTGGTCTTATCACCAACACCGCCGGTGGAATGTTTATCTACGCTTCGATCTCCAAAGCGCGAAAGATCCAACACATCACCGGAGTGCATCATTTCTTCCGTCAAAGCGGCAGTTTCTTCATCGCTCATTCCTTGAAAGCAAATCGCCATCAAAAGAGCAGAAGCCTGATAATCGGGAACGGCGCCCTCGGTATAGCCACGGACAAAGAAGGCGATTTCTTCCCGTGACAGGGCTTTTCCCTCTTTTTTCTTTTGGATCAGATCATACATTTTCATATTACTTCTCCTAAAAAGCTTTTACCGGGAAAGCTGTGAGCCAATCCCAAAAACTCCCCGCAGCTTTGGGCAACGTCGGCAAAGCTTTTCCGAACGCCAAGTGCCTTGCCGCTTTTCCCTTTTTCATAAACCAAAAGAGGTACGTACTCACGGGAATGATCGGTAGATTTTGTGGCAGGATCGCAGCCATGATCGGCAGTGATCACAAGAAGGTCATTCTCTCTTATTTTTTTCAGAATTTGCGGCAACGCGCGGTCAAATTCCCCAAGAGCGGCAGCATAGCCGTCAACATCGTTCCGATGACCGTAGAGAGAATCAAAATCCACAAGGTTCAAAAAGCAGATTCCTTCAAAATCGCGGTCCATCACTTGGGAAAGTCTAGCGATCCCCTCCGCATTTTGCTTGGTACGAATAACTTCGGTAATACCGCGGGAAGCGAAAATATCCACGATCTTTCCGATGGAGATCACGTCGAAGCCATTTTCTTTTGCTACATCAAGAAGCGTTTTTTCCGGAGGCTCAAGAGAAAAATCGTGTCGGTTCGCGGTGCGGGTGAAATTCCCTAATTCTCCAACGAACGGACGGGCAATGACACGGCCGACGCCGTGCTTTCCACGGAGGATCTTCCGCGCCTGCTGGCAGATGCTGTAAAGCTCTTCCACGGGAACGATTTTTTCGTGGGCAGCGATCTGGAAAACGCTGTCTGCGGAGGTATAGACGATAAGCGCCCCTGTTTCCAGATGCTCTTTTCCGTATTTCTCTATGACCTCAGTGCCGGAAAATGGCTTATTGCAAAGGCATTTTCTGCCGCAGCTTTTTTCCAGTTCCTCCAAAATCTCTCGAGGGAAACCATTGGGATAAGTGGGAAGCGGCGTGGGAGAAATGATCCCTGCAATTTCCCAATGACCGATGGTCGTATCCTTGCCGCGGGAAGCTTCCTCCATTTTTCCGTAGGAAGCAAGAGGTGCTTCCACCCGAGAAAGAAAATCCTGCCCTTCAATATTTCCGAGACCCATTTGAATCAGATTCTCGGCGAAAAAAGAAGAAGACTCGGCAATACTTTTTAAGGTGTGAGAGCCAACATCGCCAAAATCGGCAGCATCGGGCAATTCTCCTACACCGAGAGAATCCAAAACGATTAAAAATATTCTTCTTTTCATCATGAAAAGCGAAGCGCGGATTTCAGCGCCAATTTCATCATATCGGTAAAGGAAGTTTGTCTTTCCTCGCCCGTGGTGGCTTCTCCAGTAATAAGATGATCGGAAACGGTACAAATGGCAAGGGCTCGCTTACCGTAGCGGGCGGCGGTCATATACAGTGCCGCGGCTTCCATTTCCACAGCGAGAACCCCCATTTTACCCCAGCGGGCAAGACTTTTTTCCTCAGGGCGAAGATCCTCCTCGTCGTTATAGAACACATCGGAAGACAAAAGATTGCCCACGTGGTAGTTAAGACCCATTTTTTCTGCCTCTTGGGTGCATATCTTCAAAAGATCGTAGGAGGCGATGGGGGCAAAGGTACCGGGAAGATTGAAATTCTCCGCCATACGGGAGGTAGTACAAGCGCCTTGACCGAGGACGATGTCGCGAAGCTTTAAATGCTTCTGCATGGCTCCTGCCGATCCAACGCGGATAATATTTTCCACGCCAAAAACACGGTACAGCTCTGTGGCGTAGATGGCAATGGAAGGCATACCCATACCGCTTGCCATAACTGAAATTTTTTCTCCCTCAAATCTTCCCGTATAGCCTTGAATTCCGCGAAGATTATTCACAAGTCTTGGATTTTCAAGAAAATTTTCCGCAATGAATTTTGCCCGCAAAGGATCTCCCGGCATCAAAACGGTCTTTGCAAAATCCTCAGGGCACGCTTTGATATGAGGTGTAGGATAGGTCATTTTATTTCTCCGTTTCTTTTACGATTTTCACCACGCGGCTGGTTCCCAAGCGGTCTGCGCCGAGGGAAAGAAATTTTTCTGCATCGGCAAGAGAAGAAATACCTCCCGCTGCCTTGATTTTCAGGGGTTTTCTGATATTTTCCGCAAAGAGCGCAATATCCTCAAAAGTAGCGCCGCCTGTACCGAAGCCCGTGCTTGTTTTGATATAATCCGCACCGCTGTCGGATACGATTTCACACATGATTATCTTTTCTTCTTCCGTGAGGAAACAGGTTTCAATAATAACTTTTAAAATCTTCCCACGGCATGCAGAACGAACAAGGGAAATTTCCTCTCTGACGGCGCGGTAATTTTTGTCCTTCAGATCGCCGAGATTGATCACCATATCAATCTCATCAGCTCCGTCCTTAACAGCAAGGCGGGTTTCCTCAGCTTTTAATGCAGAAATCTGATAGCCGTTGGGAAAGCCGATGACGGTACAAATGCTGAGTCTCTCCCCTACGTAATCTTTGGCTCTTTTTACAAAAGACGGGGGGATGCAAACGGACGCCGTCTGATAGCGAATGCCGTCGTCACAAAGCTTTTGAATCTCCTCCCAGGTTGCAGTGGGATTAAGCAGGGTGTGATCCACGTGGGACAGGATTTCTTGATGGTTCATACAAAGGTTCCTTTCTGCGGAAATAGGATTTGAAATTTACGATTTCAGTATACCATAAGGGGCTTCTTTTCGCAATAAAAATATCCGTCTCTTTTGCCTTTTTGACTAAAACAGAGCTTTTTTTCGCCGCCTTTCGTGCAAATAGCTGTTTTTCCTTTTCTATCCTTGACAAATATTTCAAACACGGATATAATTGTAAGGATAGATTATATCTACAATTTTATGACTTTTAGGAGTTAAAAAAATGAGTTTGAAAAGCGTAAAGAATGGCGAAAAGAATCAGTCCGTATTGGAGATCCAGATCCCTAAGGCAGATTTTGACGCCGCAGTCAACAAAGTTTACAAGAAAGAAGTCGGCCGTATTTCCATTCCCGGATTCCGCAAGGGCAAAGCTCCCCGCGCAATCATCGAGAAAATGTACGGTAAGGGCGTTTTCTATGAAGACGCTTTGAATTCTCTTTTGCCTTCCGTTCTGGAAGAAGCTGTAAAGGAAGCCGGCATTGACGTAGTCAGCCAGCCCGAACTGGATCTTGGCGACATTGATGAAAACGGCGTTCAGTTGACCGCAAAATACTGGACCAAGCCTGAGATCACCGTATCTTCCTACAAGGGAATCAAGGCTGAAAAGACCGTGAAGAAGGTTGGCAAGGCTGAAGTAGATGCTGAACTGGAAAGAGTTCGTCAGAGAAACTCCAGAACCGTTGAAATCACCGACCGCGCTGCAAAGAACGATGACATTGCTATCATCGACTACGAAGGCTTTATCGGCGATAAGGCATTTGAGGGCGGCAAAGGTGAAGCACACCACCTGAAACTCGGCAGCGGTCAGTTCATTCCCGGTTTTGAAGAACAGATCGTAGGTCACAAGATCGGTGACAACTTTGACGTTACCGTAACCTTCCCTGCTGATTATCACGCAGAAGAACTGAAGGGTCAGGAAGCTGTATTCAAGGTAGCATTGAACGGCATTGAAAACGTAGAGCTTCCCGCGCTTGACGACGAATTTGCAAAAGATGTTTCCGAATTTGATACTTTGGCGGAATATAAAAAGGACATTAAGGCTAAAATAGAAAAGAGAAACGAAGAAGAAGCTCAGCACATGGTGGAAGAGCAGCTTCTCACCTCCATCATTGATGCCATCGAAGGTGATATTCCTCAGTGCATGTTTGACAACGAAACCGAAAACATGTTCCAGGATTATGAAAACCGTCTTTCTCAGCAGGGCATTTCCATGGAAATGTATCTCCAGTATTCCGGCATGACCAAGGCAAAGATGCTGGAAGAGCTTCGTCCCCAGGCTGAAAGACAGGTGAAAGCTACCTTGGCTCTGGAAGCAATTGCAAAAGCTGAAAAGTTTGAAGCTACTTCCGAAGAGATCGAGGCCGAATTCAAGAGAGTTGCCGATTCTTATCAGATCGATGTAGAAAAAGCAAAACAGTTCATCCCCGAAGAAGCAATCCGCAAAGATATTTCTGCTCGCAAGGCAGTTGAGCTCATCAAAGCAAACGCTACCATTACCGAGGTAGCAGCAGAAGCAAAGGCTGCTCCCAAGAAGGCAGCTGCAAAAAAAGCAGCTCCCAAGAAAGAGGACGAAAAGAAGGAAGCTGCTCCCAAGAAGGCAGCTACCAAGAAAGCTCCTGCTAAAAAGGCTGAGGGTACTGCAAAAAAAGCACCCGCAAAGAAAGCTCCTGCTAAAAAGGCTGAAGAAAAATAAAAATAACCAAACACGGGAGGTTTTGACAAATGGCACTGGTACCAATGGTTGTTGAACAAACCGGTCATTCCGAGAGAAGCTACGATATTTATTCCCGACTTCTCAATGACAGAGTTGTTTTTCTCTGTGACGAAGTCAATGACACCACCGCGTCCCTCGTGGTCGCACAGCTTCTTTACCTGGAAGCGCAGGATCCCGATAAGGACATTTGTCTTTACATTAACAGTCCCGGCGGATCTGTTTCCGCAGGCATGGCCATTTTCGATACAATGAATTACATCAAATGCGATGTATCCACCATTTGCATCGGTATGGCTGCAAGCATGGGCGCATTTCTCCTTGCCGCAGGGGCAAAGGGAAAGAGAATTGCTCTCCCTCACAGCGAGATCATGATTCATCAGCCCCTTGGCGGAATGCAGGGACAGGCAAGCGATATTAAGATTCACTCCGATCACATTCTTCGCACTCGCGATACCTTAAACAAGATCTTGGCAGAGCGCACGGGAAAGCCTCTGGAACAGATCGAAAAGGATACCGATCGCGATAACTTCCTGACTGCTGCAGAAGCGCTGGAATACGGGCTGATCGATAAAGTGATCGAAAAGAGAGCGTAAACTCTTAGAATCAAAAACAAAAGCCGAGCAAACGCTTTGCTCGGCTTTTTCATCTCAAATAAGGGAGAACGATATGGCAAATCAAAAAAACACTCCTGCTTGCTCTTTTTGCTCCAGAACGGAAGAACAGGTCGGGCTTTTGATCCCCGGCCCTAAGGGCATTTTTATTTGTGACCGTTGCGCCACGCTCTGCTATGATCTGGTAGAAGAATACCTGGGTGAGCAAGAGAAAAAGGGAAAGAAGGATAAGGGGTTTCACCTGAATACTCTTCCCCGCCCCACGGAGATCAAAAAGAAGCTTGACGAATACGTGGTCGGTCAGGACGAGGCGAAGATCGCACTTTCCGTTGCCGTTTACAATCACTACAAGCGTCTGATGCAAAAGGACGATGACGGTGTTGAGATTCAAAAAAGCAATGTGCTTCTCATTGGTGCAACCGGTTGCGGCAAGACCTATCTGGCGCAGACCCTGGCAAAAACTCTGGAAGTCCCTTTTGCCATTGCTGATGCTACCACACTCACCGAAGCGGGCTATGTAGGCGAAGACGTGGAGAACATTCTTCTCCGCTTGATTCAGGCTGCTGATTTCGATGTAGCAAAGGCAGAGCGCGGCATCATTTATATTGACGAAATTGATAAGATCGCAAGAAGAAGCGAGAACCGTTCCATCACCCGCGACGTATCCGGTGAAGGCGTACAGCAAGCGCTTCTCAAGATCTTTGAAGGTACGGTTGCTAACGTTCCTCCCCAAGGCGGAAGAAAGCACCCCAATCAAGAGTTCATTCGCATTGACACCAAGAACATTCTCTTTATTTGCGGTGGCGCATTTGACGGAATGGAGGATATTATCCGCCGCCGTCAGGGCAAAAAGATCATTGGCTTTATGGGAGAAAACGAACAGAACCTTGGCGAAACAAAAGAACTTTTGCAGAACGTCGTCCCTCACGACCTTGTAAAATTCGGTATTATTCCCGAGCTTGTGGGCCGAGTTCCCGTAATCGTTCCCTTGGATCCCTTGGACGAAAACAGTTTGGTGAGAATTCTTACCGAGCCGAAAAACGCTCTGGTAAAACAGTATCAGAAGCTTTTTTCCTTTGACGAGATCAAGCTTGATTTTACCGAAGAGGCTTACCACGAAATTGCAAAGAAAGCCAAAGAACAGAACACAGGCGCCCGCGGACTCCGCGCCATTATGGAAGGCTTTTTGCAAAAGATCATGTACGAAGCGCCCGACCGCAGAAACATTCAAAAGATCACCATTACAAAAGAAGTGGTGGAAGGTACGGGGGAGCCAAAATTCGCCTTGCATAAGCAAAAAGAAGAATAAAAAAAGCGCAGCTAAATCAGCTGCGCTTTTCTCTTTACTGTGCAGGTTCTTCGGGAATGGCAAGGGTAACGGTAAGTTCTTTTTCCACATCACTGCCGAGAACCTTGATGGTATATTCTCCGAGAGTTGCCGTTTCTGAAACGGGAATACGGGCTGTGGTAACATTGCCTTCCGTGGTAACTTCTACCTTACCCGAGGCAAAAGTGGGAGTGAAAGCGTGGCTTTCGCTGGAAGAATTTGTCACGGTAACAACAAAGACTTCTCCCGGAACTGCGGTAAGGCGATCCACGGTACAAAGGGCGGGAACATCATAGAAAACACGAAAAGTATATTCCAGATCACCGTGGTATTCTTCATGAGATTCCTCAAACCAATCACAGGTTACGGTCAGAATCAGTTCCGTATCTCCGCTGAGGTTGGGCGTGGGGAGCCCCTCAAGATCGCCGGTGTACAAAAGCTCGTCGTCAAGGGTCTTCAGGATCACACTGCAGAAATCCGGATCAATGGAAAAATTCAAGGTCGGGCGTTCTCCCTGGGGAAGAAGGACCGTGCTTTCATTTTCCACATCCACAATTTTTGCAGAGGTAGTTGCGTTTGCCTTGGCATACGCCCATTCTCCCTTAATATGGTAGGGCGTAAAGCTCTTGCCGCCTTGCAGCATCAAAACTTCCGGATAAGCGGCATAACTGACGGCAAAGCCTCCGATCATAGGATGGGTAAGCAGCTTTTCCGCAAGATCCTGGGGGATCAGATAAAGCTTTCCATCGGGATCGGTATAAATACAATTGTTCACCGAATCACTGAGATAGAAAACATACTCCCGATCGTTTTTCGGCTTATGAAAGATAACACGGCACTTCCGATAATTCTCCAGAGGATCGGCGGCTTCGGCAATGCTCTCACCGCTTTTTGCTACGGAAATGAAAAAAGAAATATCTGTTTCTACCGTTACTTCATCCTCTTCTTCACCGTGAATCAAAGTAACGGAGTTTACGCTTCCCTTTCCCAGATCCGCATCTAAATTCTGGTGGAGAATAAAGAAAGCAATAAGAATCGGAATAACAATGACAAGAGCGATTACCAAAAAAGTGATCAAAATCTTTTTCTTACTATTCTTTTGTTTCATTGAACTTCTTCTCCTTTTCAGTTACGATAAAATAACCTTTCCCACAATTTTCAATTCGTCACTGTCAAGAAGTCGAATGGGAGAATATTTTGGATTCAAGGATACGAGAGTTCCCTCGCCCTTTCTGATTTCATATTTTTTGCAAAGGCTTTCGCCATTCAGGATAAAAATGCCGATCTCTCCGCTTTCCAGGGTTTCGCATTTTTTAATATAGATAAGGTCACCATCTGAAATTTGCGGCTCCATACTGTCGCCTGTAATACGGACACCAAAATTTGCATCTTCGGGGATCTCCCCTTTTTCGTAAGTAATCTCTTCTTTATCATCGGAAAACATGGGGCTTCCGAAACCTGCTGCTGCAGGCAGAGAATACACGGGGAAAGTAAGCTTTTGCCCGACAGATTCGCTGCGGCTGTTATCCGCTTCTTTTTCCAAAAGAGAAAGTACGGTATCTCGTCCTCGGCCATCCAAAAGAGAATACAGTTCCAGAATTCTTTCTTCTTCTCTGGAAAGCTTTGCTCTTTCTTCCTCCTCGTCCAAAACAAGTTCTTCCACAGAAGAACCCAAAGCTTTTGCAATGCGAAAGACGGTAGCAAGACGAGCCGTATCCGTTTCCCGCTTTAACATACTGTCCAGCGTAGTATAGGGAATTCCCGCTTCTTTGGCAAGGGCGGCTTTTGTCATACCGTTTTCCTTGAGAAGCTGTGTCACCTTTCGGCTGAATGACATTCCTATTTCCTCACTTTCTTATGGTAAGAATATGATATCACATTTCGTAATAAAAGTAAAGCAATTTACTTAATTTCATAAAGGAAATGGTTTCCAAAAAGTTTTTTTCGCAAAAAAAGAGCCTTAAGGCTCTTTTTTTATTGTTCTTCTTTTTCGTTATCAAAGGACTCTTTTACAAGATAAACGGGTCTCCCTTTGATCTCCTCATACATCTTCGCAAAATACTGACCTAAAATTCCAATGCAAAGCAGCTGAATACCGGAAAGCCCGAGAATAAGAGAGGCCAAAGTGGGAAATCCTGCAACGGGATCTCCAAAAATAAGCGTCTTGAGAATTACCACAAGAAGCATTACCACGGAAATAAGAAAGAGTATAAAACCAAGCACGGAAGATACGATGAGAGGCTTATCGGAAAACGCT
The DNA here is from genome assembly GCA_045531235.1 of Eubacteriales bacterium. Classification (GTDB taxonomy): domain Bacteria; phylum Bacillota; class Clostridia; order Oscillospirales; family SIG627; genus RGIG5579. The sequence continues at coordinate 3,015 of JAZSDQ010000029.1, read as the reverse complement.
ACGATGCCGTTGACGGCGTAGGAAAAGAGCTTGCGGAAGCTCCACTTGCTTTCTCCTCTTTTTCGTTCTTCCACGTCGTAGGGCATAAAATAAGTTTCAAAACCGACCCAAGAAAAAATACCTTTGGAAAAGCGGCATTTTTCGGGAAGAGCGAGAATGGCATCCACCATTTTTCTGCTGATCACACGAAAATCGCTTGCAGAACGGTAAAATTCAATATCGGTGATCTTATTGATCAAGCGGTAAAAAACAGATTTAAACGCGGAGAGCACCTTGCCTTCGTTGCGCTCTCTCTGGTATGCCGCTACACAGTCATACTGAGGATTTTCCTTTAGGATCACAAGCATTTCGTTGATATACTTGGGATTTTGCTGAAGATCGGCATCGATCACCGCAACGTAATCTCCCTTGGCATGGCTAAGACCTGCAAGAAGCCCCGCTTCTTTGCCAAAGTTGCGGGAAAAGCTGACGACGCGTACCTTGTGGGGAACTTCATCGCAAAGCTTCTTCAGTTCGCGAAGGGTACCGTCACGGCTGCCGTCATCTACAAAAACGAACTCGGAATAATTTAAAAGCTCGCCCAATTCCTCTACGGCTTTATGATAAAAAGGACGGATATTTTCTTCCTCGTTAAAACAAGGAACCACGATGGACAAAAACATTGATTCTGTCCCCTTTCTTCTCTGATAGGATCATCTTATCATATCTTTTATAATTTAGCAAGAGAAAAGCGCCTCCCGAAGAAGGCGCCTTTTTTTCTCTTATCTCTTTACGCGGGCATTGCCGCCCCATACGCTCCATACCACGTCTTCATCGGCAGGCTGTGCATAGTCTGTCAGGAAGGTGGTAGCAAGGGCACCGGAGGCCCAGCCGAACTGGATCCATTTTTCCGATTCCCAACCACGGAGAATACCGTAAAGCATACCGCCTACAAATCCGTCGCCGCCACCGATACGGTCAAGTACATGAATGCGGCGAGGCTCTACCACGTGCCACTCATCCCCTGCGAGAAGGAGTGCGCCCCAAAGGTGAGAATTTACATTTTCTACCTGACGGAGAGTGGTTGCAAAAACGGAAGCATTGGGAAAGCTTTCTTTCACGCGACGGATCATTTCCTTGAAAGAATCGATCTTGGATGCAAGATCCTTACCACCTGCTTCGGGGCCCTGTACGCCAAGACAAAGCTGATAGTCTTCTTCGTTACCGATAAGAATATCGGAAACGGAAGCGATCTCGGTAAAGATATCGTGAAGTTCTGCTTCGCGACCCTTCCAGAAGGAAGCTCTGTAGTTTAAGTCGAAGGAAATGAGGGTACCGTACTTCTTGGCTGCGCGGGCAAGTTCCAGACAGAAGCGGCTGGTTTCGGGAGAAAGCGCGCCGATGAGTCCGGACAGGTGAAGAATGCCTACGCCCTCTGCGCCGAAGATGCGATCCAGATCAAAATCCTTGATGTTCAGAGTTCTACCAACTTCGCCTGCGCGATCGTTGCAAACTCTGGGTCCGCGGGAACCGTAACCGGAATCGGCAATATTGAACTGATGGCGGTAGCCCCAAGGATCGCCCTGCTCAACTTCCTTGCCTTCATAGTCCATGCCGCGGCTTCTCAGGTCACGCTTGATGAAATCCGCAATGGGACTGCCCTTTACAAAGGTAGTGAGAACCTTGGTGGGAAGGCCGAGATATGCGGAGATGGATGCCACATTGGTCTCTGCGCTGGTAGCCTGCATCATAAAGGTATTGGAGGATGCTACGGGCTGGCCGCTCGGAGGGGTGATTCTTACGCCCATACTGGTAGGAACTACCAGAGCGTATTTGTAATTTTCACGAAGTTTCATTGTTTTCTCCTTATCTTAAACAGTGTACTGAGTTGCAGCAGTATCGCCGCCGTGGCCGGTCCAGTTGGTGTGGAAGAATTCGCCGCGGGGAGCATCTACTCTCTCATAGGTGTGAGCACCGAAATAGTCACGCTGAGCCTGGAGAAGGTTTGCGGGAAGTCTTTCGGAGCGATAACCGTCATAGTAGCTAAGCGCGGAAGAGAATGCGGGGGTGGGCATGCCGCTGAGAGCGCCCTGAGCAACTACCTTTCTCCAACCGGGGAGAAGAGTGCGGATCTTATCTGCAAAATAGGGGTCAAGAAGGAGGTTTGCAAGGGTGGGATCATTGTCGTAAGCTTCCTTGATCTTACCGAGGAATACGGAACGAATGATACAACCGCCGCGCCACATCAGAGCGATTCCGCCGTAGTTCAGATTCCAATTATAGGTCTTGGCTGCGGCGCGCATCAAGGTGTAGCCCTGAGCGTAGGAAACGATCTTAGATGCCAGCAGTGCACAACGGATCGCTTCGATCCATTCCTTCTTTTCAGCATCACTAAGCTTCAGTGCGGGAGCAGTTTCCTTGGGAAGAACCTTGGAAGCGTTTACTCTTTCTTCTTTCATAGCGGAAAGGCAACGAGCAAATACGGCTTCACCGATAAGAGTCAGCGGAACGCCTTCATCCAGAGCTGCGATGCCGGTCCATTTACCGGTACCCTTCTGTCCTGCGGTATCCAGGATTTTTTCTACGATGGGAGCGCCATCGGTATCCTTATACGCCAGAATATCACGGGTGATCTCGATGAGGTAGCTGTCGAGGTCTCCCTTCATCCAATCGGCAAATACATCGTGCATTTCATCTTCGGACATGCCCAGCATATTCTTCATCAGGTAGTATGCTTCGCAGATCAGCTGCATATCGCCGTACTCAATGCCGTTGTGTACCATTTTTACAAAATGACCTGCGCCATTTTCGCCAACCCAGTCACAGCAAGGAGAACCATCTTCTACTTTTGCGCAGATATCCTGGAAAATGTTCTTTACGGAAGCCCAGGCTGCGGGAGATCCGCCGGGCATCAGAGAGGGGCCGTTGAGAGCGCCTTCTTCACCGCCGGAAACACCGGTACCGATATAAAGCTTGCCCTTAGATTCTACGTAAGCGGTGCGGCGAACGGTATCGGGGAAATGGCTGTTACCGCCA
>JAZSDQ010000059.1:0-15444 GCA_045531235.1 Eubacteriales bacterium | reverse complement strand
CCCACAAGATCGGAAAGCTCATCCATATTCTCGCAGGTAAGAACGCCAAGCTGCAGAGCATCTTCGATATCTCTGCCGATATAGGAAATGCGGTCTGCCATTTTCACAACGCAGCCTTCATAAGTAAACGCCTGCACCTTTCCGGGCTCAGTAAGCTCATACAGATCCAAAGCTTCCTTACGGGGAAAGAGATGGTTCTGCATTGCTTCGCCGCAGTGGGAGATCAATCCGTCGCGAACGGCGTAAGTAAGATTCAGGGTGCGGCGATCTCTTTGATCGTCTTCCAAAAGCTCCAAAAAATCCACACAGAAAAGGCTATGCTTTTCGTGCCAGAACTTTTCACCGATGGCTTTCATGGAAAGCTCGTTTAACACCCGCTCTCCCTTATGACCAAAGGGGGAATGACCAAGATCGTGGCCGACGGAAATGGCGCGCACCAATTCAGAATTCAGCCCCAAGGAATCCGCAATGGCATTGGCAATGGATTCCACGTGCAAAACGTGCTCAATACGAGTACAGATATGATCACTCTGAGGGGAAAAGAATACTTGGGTTTTATGTTTCAGACGGCGGAAGGAAGATGAATGGATAATGCGGGTATAGTCACGCAAAAAGGGGCTTCTCGGATCGTTTTGCCTTTGATACATATCGCTGACTCTGGTGGTAGCAAGTTCCCATTTTTCATTTTCGGGCTGTATGGCAAATCTTGACAGCTTCTTTTCCATATAATCTCCTTTTTTTAAAATCCAAGGCGTTTTCTTAATTTCACAATATACCAGATCAAAAATCGGTCTAAAAGCGTGTCATACAAGAAAAAGCATGCATTGGCAAGAATCAGTGTAATCGCCGTAACCGTATTCAATGAAAAAGGCATTGACATAACGAAAAACGAAAGAGCAATGAGCCCTGCCAATACTGCATTAAACAAAACAAATTTCACCAGTCTTGCAAAGAAAGGCGGCAATTGATGAATCTTCTTTTGCGCAATGGGATACCAACCTAAAATAGCAAGATAAAATATAGCGGGACTTTTTACGGGGAGAAAAAGGCCGATGATCCCTGAAACCAAAAACACCGAAAGGCCGACACGGTCTCCGTATTCGCAAGCTATGATCATAACAACAAGCCCTGCGAACATTCCCAAGGAAAGATCCAGGCTTTCAATGATGCTTCCAAGGGACAAAATGACTACGCAAAGGGCGGAGATCATAGAAGCCACGGTCAACGTTTTTAAGTTCTTCATCGCTTAGCAACAGGAGATCAGATCACCGCCGCAGCATTCGCAAAGGCAATCTGCGCAAATAAGGGTGTTGCAAATGTCGCAAGTATTGCACTCACGGTATTGCCCCGTAGGTCCGAAGTGACCGTAATTCTGCTGTGCGCCGCGAAAGCGGTTATACATGGTAGCATATTCCGTATTGGTAGGATCCATCTGATATGCGCGGGAAAAATAATTTGCCGCATCGTTGTAATTCCTACGATACATATTGACAAGGCCTTTCAGATAATGCCATTCGGCGCTTCGATTAGGTTCACCGTCCAAAAGCACATCTGCTTCCCCAAGTCTTCCTGCTGCGATCAACTGACGGATACGAGAAAGCTGACCGCTTTGCTGAGAGGAAGAGGAAGAAGAGGTTCCGCCGCCTGCTCTGCGACGGAGGATCTCATCGTAAGCCTCGTTGATCTCTTTCATTTTTTCATTGGCAATATCGCTGAACTCGGAATTTGCATAGTTATCGGGATGATATTTTTTTGCCAATTCCCGATAAGCTTTTTTTACTTCATCTTCACCAGCGTCGGGGGCAACCCCCAATACTTCATAAGGATCTCTCATTTTCTTCTCCCATCTTGGGTTTTAATATTCGGCCGGATGCGCCGGGCAGGCCGTGGCAAAGAATATTCTCGCACACGGAAAGTAAATTCTTCTCACCTATGAGAAGATCAAAGGCAAGCATTGCTTCTTGCACGTAAAAAGACAGCACAAGGTCCAATTGAGAAAACTGATCTTTGGCAGCCTTCGCAGAAGAATAACGCCCGAGGATCGGATTGAAGGCGCCTGATTTTTCATCTTTTTCCAAATCGTCAAGGGCATCTAAAGTATAAAGAAATCTGCCGATACGATCGCCAATGGAATGAAGAAGTCTTCCCTGTTCGCCATCTATGCCGAAGGAAAAGGCCAAAGAAAGGCACTGTGCAAAATTGGAACACATAGTATCAAGCTCTGCATTTTTTCGTTCCAATTCTCTCCCTTGGGAAAGAAGCGCTGCTATCTTTTGATGAAGAAGTTGAAAACGCTCTTCTTTCTTGCAATTCCTCCCCAATGCTCTTTTCAGAAACGGCAACCAAAGTCGGATCACAAGACGGCGAAACATAGGTGCATCTTTATCCAGAAGCTCGTCCTGCATTTTTTCACAAGTAAAAATAAGGCTTGTTACGGCAGCATATCTCATAGCTTCACAGTCTGCAATACGCTTATGGTCTTTTCGAAAAGGATGGAGAATACAAAAATCTTTTTCCGTATGAATTTCTTCTCCGCTGACAGCCATTCTCAGAGCAGCAAGAAAAACGAAATCATCGCTGAAAAAAGGAAGCGCCATACTTGTGGTATTCCTTTTTACGGAATGGCAAAGACCACAATAGATAGCCCGATAAAGGCTGTGGTGCTTTACCAGCATTTCTGCGGGCTCAGGCTTTACGTATCCAAGCATAAACACTTCTCCTTGTATAATATATTTATTATACAACAACTTCTCTACCTTTTCCATACTTTTTCGAAAATTCCTTGCAAAAAAACATGGTTAAAGATATAATAATGAAAAGACATTTTCGGAGGATAAAATGAATTACGATATCATTTGCGCAAAAGCGGAAGAATTAGAAAAAGCCGAGATCTCTCTGATAGAAGACGTTCCCTGGGGTTCTACTTATACTCCAAAATGCGGTTTTCAGGGAATTTTTATTGAAAATGAAGGCTTTTTGTTCCGTTTGTTCTGCTACGAGAAGAATCCCCGTATCACCTATCTTGAGCCCGGCGGAGAAGTCTGCGAGGACAGCTGCCTGGAGTTATTTTTAAATTTTGCTCCGGAAAAGAGCAAGAACTATATCAATTTTGAAATGAATGCCGCAGGAGCATATCTCTTCGGCATTGGCCCCGATCGTTATGACCGCGTAGAAATGAAAACGCCTCACATGCCAAAGGTGAAAGCTGAAATTCTTGAGGACAAATGGCAGGTAGAGCTTTTTATTCCCATCAAGGCCATTGAAGCTATTTACGGAACGATCAATTTCCAAAAAGGATATACGATGACAGGAAACGCTTTCAAATGCGGTGACCTCACCGAATCGGAGCATTACCTTGCCTGGGCTCCCATGCAGCGTGACGCTATGGATTTTCACCGTTCCGACCGCTTCGGCACTTTCCGTATCGTTTGATGAATTTTCTGTTTTCCGGTCCCATTCGCAGAAGCTTCCGTACCATTCCAACGCTGCAGACCGAGCGACTTTACCTCAGAAAAATATTACCTGAGGATGAAGATGATATGTACGAATACTCAAAAGATCCCGAAACGAGCAAATATCTTTTGTGGGAGCCTCACTCCTCTCGAAATTTTACCCGAGGACATTTAAAATATCTGCAGGCGCAGTATCAAAAGGCTGCTTTTTTCGACTGGGCGTTGGTACTGAAGGAATCGGGGAAAATGATTGGCACTTGCGGATTTACCGAGATTTATGAAAGAGAAAAAAGAGCGGAAGTGGGCTATGTAATTTCCCCTCTTTATCACAGGCAAGGCTTTGCTCCGGAAGCACTCAAGCGGGTGATGGAATATGCTTTTGATACCTTGGGCCTCGTTTCCCTTTCCGGGCGCTTTATGGAAGATAATCTTGCCAGCGAAAAGGTTCTTTCAAGGCTTGGTTTTCAAAAAGACGAAAGAAAAAGAGAATCCATCCATAAACGTGGGAAAAAGCAAAGAATCTTTACTTATACATTGACAAAAGAAGAATACCGAAAGCATATGAAGCGCATATGAAAAAAGCACCCAAATGGGTGCTTTTTTATTTGATATCTGCATAAGCAAAATAATTACACTTCACGGTCTTCCATGATGCAGAAAGAATCTCTCTGACCTCCTCGCAACGGGCAAGAATCTCTTCTGTTTTTTCTCCCTGATAATCCGTAGTCCAATAGGTTTCGGAATCGATCCAGGAATAATCTTTAAAGCAGACGAAGCCGCCTTTATCGCCAAAGGCATCGTTGCCGATCAAGTAGCGGGCATTGTATTCCAAACCAAACAAATTGGCAACAGTAGGAATCAAGTCTACGGAAGAGGTAACCTTTTCCACGGACTGAGACTCTAATTTATCACTATAGATAAAAAACGGCGTTCTGCAAAGGTGGTGTTCATCCGTTACGCCCTTCAGTTTCATAACAAACGCCGTATCGGTTAGATACTTGCTGTAATGATCACAGAAGAACAGAAGGGTGGTATCCTCTGCTCTGCCGTCAATCTCCATAGCCTCAATCAACTGACCTACAAAGAGATCGGTTTCCATGGCGTGAGCAATAGCGTAAGTATACTGAGATTTTGTGTTTTCGCTTTCAAATTCAATATTGCTTCTTGATACAAGCCTTCTTGCTTCTCCGATATGATTCTCTGAAATATGATGGCTTTCTTCTGTATAAGGTCCGTGACCGGAGTAGGTAATGATATACGAGAAGAAAGGACTGTTTTCTTCCTTGGCGTACATATCGTAGCCTTCCATCAACGTAGAATCCAGAACCTGTTTTCCCACAAGACCCATGGCATTGTGATCATTGAAGCTTTCATAGCCCCAAAGAGGATGTACCGTTCTTCTATTGTAGAACTTACCGTCCAAAGCATGATAAGAATTGGCGGTATAGCCGCCGTTCCTGAAAAGATACGGCATTGACTGAGGATAAATATTGGTGGCGTACGTTTTGGCAGAAGTACCGGTAACGGGAAGATAAAGACCTACATTAAAGGCTACCTCGGTATTAAAGGTTCCTGCACTGAGATACAAAGGAGTATAATGATTTTCAAAATTTACGCTCTTCTGCTGAAGGCGGTAGAGATTTGGCATAATATCTTCCGTGATCATCCAAGTATCAATGGACTCCAGCATGATGGCAATGAGATTTTCTCCTGCAAGAACACCTGTCATTTCATTGCTTTGAGGCGTTTCCTCTTTTTTCTCGTAGAACTTGTTCAGTTCCTTAATAACCGTTTCTTTACTAATAAAATCAAAAAAGCTCTGAGAAACACTTCGGAACAGGTACTGATAGCTGCCACAGAACATAAAACACTCATTGGGATCGGTAAATTCGGTGTAGATTGACGTGATCGCTTCTGCGGAATAGGTATCCGTCCATCGGAACTCCTTATCAGCGGTGACAATGTTTCTATAGTGCGTTACGGTAATGCCTGCAACAGCGCCGCAAAAAACAAAGGCGCACGCAAGATAAATATACCATTTATATTTTCTTTCATCTGCAAGGAAAACGGAGAGAATTCCCAATGCAAGAGAAAAGAAAAGGGAAACGTACATTTTCCAGGAAAATGCAAAGTATTGATAGCTGAGAAATGAACCCGCATCTTCAGCAAAGGCAAGATCGGAAAGCGAAATAACATTCCCTGCTACATTATAAACGACACAATGAGCAAAGGTTAAAAGGAAAAAAAAGCCAAGCACCACGGACATTGTGATTCTTTTCGCTTTTCCCGGAATAACAAAAACGATAACCGTAAAAATAACACACCAACAGAGTGTGAAAAAATTAGTACACCGCCGAAAAATCTCCGTGGATCCCATTTCCTGATGAAAAAATCGAAAAGAAAAATCCAGTAATGCAAGAGATATCAAGAAAAGAAGGGGGGAAAGATATATTCCCGTTTTCTCACTAAACTTCTTCCATTTTTCTTTCATTGCCTAGCTTACGACCTTTCATTCAAACTAATAGAAAAATTTTATCACTCTTATGTGAAAAATGCAACGTATTTCAAAAAAACTTAAAAATGATTATTGCTTTTGTTTTTTGACAAGATATTCAATAATTTCCGAATCCAGATTTTCATCAAACTTTCTGGCAAACAAGAGTTCTGTTTGAGATAGAAGCTCCAAATCGTCCATACGGAAGGTATACGGGGTGCCTCTTTCCCAATCTATAAGCCGCATTACAGAACGGCAAGAATCGGAAAAAGTGGAATCGTAAAGTCGGTCCCTATATTCCGTAGTCATCAAATGCGTTTGGAGAAAAACTTCATCGGCGCAAAAGCTATGAGAAAATATAGAGATAAGCTTTGCCTTGTCCCGAACAAGCAAAGAAAGATAACCGTGGGTACAACTGAACCAATTAGCGCCCTTATAAAGAGTAACACCGCCTTTTTTCAAGCGATCCACACCTCTCTTTTTTTGAAATAAGATCAACCTATGTTGCAGGCGCAGGAATAGGGGGCGAAACACTCTGGTTCCTTGAAAAGGCCAATAGAGAGAAGCTCTTTGATACACCTCGGGAGAAACGGTTTTTCCTTGAAAAGAAACAAATTCTTTTTCGCCGCATGTATCGAAAAAATCCAAAATATCATCGATTCTCTTTAAAGGTAGATCCAATCCCGAGAGTAGATGGTAATAGGCATATTTCCCCGGAAGCGCTGCCTCAATGAGCTTGAATTCACATTGAATCTGCTTATCACTTCCCCAAATCACCGTCATTCTGGGAATAAAAACAAGTTTTGACTGTTTTACGGCGTCGGAAAAAAAAGCAGGATCAAAAGACCGACTCTTTTTATCGATATGAACATACAAGTCCGCGCGCTTATGATCCAGCAAAGAAAGAAGCTTCTTTAATTGCATTGGATTTTTATGTGCCATTATAAGAAAAGCGTGACGGGATTCTACCATAACAAAAAAGAAGAGGGGTAAAAATTTACCCCTCTGATCCTTTCGAATAATTAGTCTTCAAAATAAGTTTTCTTGCGATTATTCTGAAGAATACCGATGAGGGCGTCCAAGTTGTCCTCATCCTTAACAAGCTCTTCCAATTCTTTCTGCTTTTCAGTAGAAAGAACTGCCTTCTGATCGGTGATGATGCTGAGGTCATCTTCAACAACGCGAGTTTCGTTCTTGGCCATTTCATTCTTTGCGCCAAAATCGGTTGCTACGACAGTTACCTTGATCTCATCTTCCAGAGATTCATCAAATGCAGCACCCCAGATGATGTTTGCATCGGGATGTCCCTGTTCGCGAATCATGCTGGATGCAATTTCAACTTCCTCAAATCCGATATCGGAGGAGCCGGTGATATTGATAATAATACCTCGAGCACCTGCGATGCTGGTTTCCAGGAGGGGGCTCTGAATTGCCATCTTAGCAGCAGCCTCAGCCTTGCCCTGACCCTTCGCAGAACCAACGCCCATGTGAGCAAGGCCTGCATCTTTCATTACGGTAGTAACGTCAGCAAAGTCAAGATTTACAATACCGGGAACGTTGATCAGTTCCGAGATGGACTGAACACCGTTTGCCAACACGGAGTCTGCGATTTCAAATGCATTGAGAAGGGTGATCTTCTTTTCGGAGACCATCTTCAATCTTTCATTGGGGATAACAACCAGAGAGTCAACATACTCAGCAAGAACCTTAATGCCTTCCTCTGCCTGATCCATTCTCTTCTTGCCTTCAAAAGCAAAGGGCTTGGTTACGATACCAATGGTAAGAACACCCATCTCCTTTGCGATCTTAGCAACAACGGGAGCTGCGCCGGTACCGGTACCGCCACCCATACCTGCGGTGATAAATACCATATCGGCACCCTTCAGTGCTTCGGTGATCTCCTCAGTGCTCTCTTCAGCAGCCTGCTTACCTACTGCAGGATTTGCGCCGGCACCCTTACCCTTGGTAGTTCTTTCGCCGATAGCGATCTGCTTGGGAGCCTGGGTTCCGCTGAGAGTCATAACATCAGTGTTCAGCGCGATGAATTCCACTCCTCTCACATTGGAACGGATCATACGAGCAACGGTATTGTTTCCGCCGCCGCCGACACCTACTACTTTAATATTCACTACACTTTCGTAGTTTGCGTCCATCTGATAAGACATTTGGATTTCCTCCTCGTTTCTTTCTATTCTCAATTCCGCATTTTTCGCAGAGAATTCTACTCTTACACTATATTGTAAACTTATTTTTCAATAATTGCAAGTGTTTTTTTCAAAAAATTGTGAATTTTTGATAATTTCTTTATTTTTTTATCAAGTTGTACCGTTTTCCAGCTTTACGTAAGCCGTATTTGGATCGGAAACATCAATACGTCCTCTCTCTTCCGTCCCCAAATCGCGGATCACTTCTTTTGCCATAGAAAACTTAAGTTTTAAGTCACTGATTTCTCCGAGCATGATTTCAAATCGTTCAAGGTATCCGACGCGCAGATCAAATTTATCATTTGCGTTGATGCTCTGTACCTTCTCAAACATTTCCAGGTCCTGAAGCGTCCGGATCAAGGAAAGCAGATTTTCTTCAGTAGAGTCATTGAAAAATACAAGCTTTTCTCCGACAACGCATCTTGAAACATCGTCGCACTCTAATTTGATTCTCGGAATAGTGCTTCCGACCGCTTCTTTTGCAAGTACCGTCAATTCACAGTCAACGCTGAACAGTTCCTTTCCCATTTGTAGTGCAAGCTCACCAAAATCCTCGGTAAAGGTGACAATCACACCGTCGGGAAGATCAAATTCCACCTGTACGTTTACAAGGTAAGGGAAAGCTTCTTCAATTGCAGACGAAATGCTTTTTTTCGACACTTGAATCAATGGAGTGTTCTCTTCCACTTTACAAACGGAAAGAATCTCGTCGGCGGGATAGAGCTTCGTCTCCTGAACGGAAAAGGTTTTGCAGACGAAAAAGTGAGTTAAAGCAAAATAACTTGCCGTGCCCAGAAGCACAAAAACCAAAAACGAAATCAGAAGGATACGAAAAGTTTTTTTCCTTTTTCTCTTTTTGGCGTATGCTGTCAGTTCTTCTGACATCGTTTTTTCTCCTCTTTCCGATTATTTTGTAATTCTTTGAATCTCTTTCCAAATAGCCTCATCGGCACCGCCGTGGGAAAGAGTTTTCATTTTTCTGCTCATTTCTCCTAAGCGGACAGGATCAAACAGGAGTTTGGAAACAATCTTCTGTAGTTTTTCAGAAGAGAGATCTTTTTCTTCAATGAGTATTGCTGCGCCCGCTTCCTCAAACACCCGTGCATTTTTGTACTGATGATTATCGGTAACATTGGGCGAAGGGATCAAAATAGCAGGTTTTCCCATTAGGGAAAGCTCTGCCAGGGTAATTGCGCCTGCTCTGCAAATAACAAGATCTGCGGCGGCAAGCTGACGGGGCATATCATAGATATATTCTTCAAATTTCACGTTGCCGAAGCGGCAAATTTTATTATCGCTATCCATAGCGATATATTTTTCATACTCTCTTTTACCGAAAGCATGAGTATGGAATACAGGTTTTTTTGAACTGAAATTCTTAGCCAACTCAAAAGCGCATGCATTGATGGCACCTGCACCCAAGGAGCCCCCAAAAGAAAGGAGAAACGGCGCGCTGATACCCAGAGCGCTTCTGGATCGCTGACGGGAGATGGTGCTAACAAGAGGATCCACGGGATTTCCCGTAAGATGGATCTTTTCTTTTTTACAGGGAAGCTGCTCCAAATTCTTTTCAAAGGAAACACAAACCGAATCCACAACGGAAGAAAGTTTTCTTGTGGTCAATCCCGCAAGAGCATTCTGCTCGTGGATGAGTGTGGGGATCTTCATTTTCGCAGCAGCACGAAGCACGGGCCAGGATACATATCCGCCCGTACCGATAACCACATCGGGACGGAATTCCCGAAGGATTTTCTTTGCCTTCCCTACCCCCGTTGCCGCAAGATAAAGAGTTTTCAAGTTTTGCAGGGTGAGTTTTCTCTGAAAACCTTTCACTTCTACGTGTCGAATAGGAAAGCCCGCCTTTTCCACCAGACGGTTTTCCATACCATTCGGGGTACCGACAAACAGAATCTCACTTTTCGGTTCTTTTTCTAAAATCTTTTTGGCTATGCTAAGTGCGGGGTTGATATGACCCGCGGTGCCGCCACCGCTTAAAACTACTTTCAATGGAAACCTCCGAAATTATGTTTTTTCAGTGTAAGAATACTTGGATATGTTCAAAACAACACCCATCTCTGCCATAAAAATGATCAGCGATGAGCCACCGTAACTAAAGAACGGCAAGGAAACGCCTGTAGACGGAAGCGCACCGGAAACGACTGCGATATTCAAAAACACCTGAATACCGATCTGAATAATAATGCCCATAACCACAAGAGATGAAAACTTGGAGGGCGCATTTTTTGCAATATAAAAGCCTCGCCAAATGAGAAGCACAAAGAGGATGATCACTGCTACGGCAAATACAAATCCCATTTCTTCGCAAAGAACGGAAAAAATATAGTCATTCTGCGGTTCCGGAAGATATAGGTGCTTTTGCTTGGACTGACCGAGTCCCACACCCCAAAGTCCGCCGGATCCAATAGCGTATAAGCTTTGTAAGGGCTGCCAACCGGCGCCTAAGGGATCAAGCTCGGGATGAAGCCAGTTATCAATACGGCTTTGGCCGTGGCTGGTAAACAAAATCAAATAAAACATTGCCAGTGCACCAACGCCCAATACGCCGAAAAGAAAGCTTTGGCGAACACCGCCTAAAAACATCAAGGCGAAGATCAATGCAAAAATAATGATCATTGCGGAGAGGTGGGGCTGTTTGTACAAAGGAATGCCAATAAGAATGACCAGGAAGGCAAAAGGCATAATTCCGTGTTTTACCGTACGGATCAGGTCTTGTCCTTTGGTTTCCAATTTGACGATGTAGGAAGCCGAAAGAAGAATGACTGCAAACTTCACGATCTCCGATGGCTGAACGCTGAAGGAACCGAAATAGATCCAACGCTTTGCACCGTTGGCATCGGCACCAAAGAAAAACACGCACAGAAGAAGAAGATATGCAACAACAAAGATCAAGGGCGCCATTTTCTTCAGGATCAGATAGTCAAATCGCGTCATAATATTGAGAGCTACAAGAGCGAGAAGCACCCAACCGATCTGCTTTTGGATAAAGAAGTAGCTGTTATCGAAATTATGTTTCGCATAAATATAGCTGGAAGAAAAAACGAAGGTCGTTCCGATTGCCAGAAGGATCATAACAAGAATGGCAAAGGGCCAGTCAATACCGGACTGAATTCTCTGCACCGACGTTTTTTTTCGTTTCAGGAGCAAGCTTTTTTTCGCTTTTACAGGGCGGATATCGCGCCCGTCGGAAGATGCCTTGGGGGTATATTTTTCCATAGCAAGCTCCTTTCTTTAAATATTATAACGAATTATAAAAAGAACAAAATATAGGCAGCGGCTGAAAGTACTGCAGTAAGAAATACGGATGCCATTACGATCTTCGGCTCTTTCCAGCCCCCCATTTCAAGATGATGGTGGAAAGGAGCCATTCGGAAGATTCTCTTCCCCGTCGTTTGGAAAGATATCACCTGAAGGACAACGCTCAGTGCTTCCCAAAGATAAACAAATCCCACAAGGAAGATCAAAAGCGGCTGATCCAGCCAAAAGGCTGCGCCGACAACGGCACCTCCCAAAAAAAGAGAACCGGTATCGCCCATAAAAATACGGGCGGGGTAATAATTATAGATCAAAAAGCCGATCATGCCGCCACAAACTGCAGAAAACAGAACGATCATATCGCCTTTCCCGAAAAGGTAAGCAATAGCAGCAAAAAACACAAAGACAACAAAGGTGGTTCCTGCGGCAAGGCCGTCGATGCCATCAGTGAGATTCACTGCATTTACCACAAGAACGATGAAAATGAGTGCAAAAACGTAGTAAAAAATGCCAAGTTCCAAGGAAATGTCAAACAAGGGAATAGAGAGCTTTGTAGTCAGACGGTCTTTCATCAGAAAGAGAAAGAGGCCTGCGATTGCAAATTGGAGGATCAATTTCTGAATGGCAGTAAGGCCCTTGTTCTGTTTCTTTACAAATTTTACAAAGTCGTCAATAAAGCCGACACAGCCGTAAAGAAACATCATTAAAAATATCCAAAGGAGCGTAGCATCGCCGCTTCTTATCACAAAAGGAAGGCCGAAAGCCAAAACGGAAAGAAGCATTGCTGCGATAAAGAAGATGCCGCCCATAGTGGGAGTTCCCTCTTTTGATTTATGCCAACGGGGACCGATCTCAAGAATGGTTTGCCCCATTTTAATGCGCATCAAAAAAGGAATAAACTTCTTTTCCAAAAGATAAGTTGCAAGAAGTGTCAGTAAAAAAGAGCCGATTAAGATCCAGAGATTGATGTCCATTTTATTCCGCCAAACCGCAAGATGCGATTATTTCCTCAAGTTTCATTTTTCTGCTTGCTTTGAACAGCACCGTATCACCGGGCTGTAAGCTTTTCGTAATCAGCTCGGTAAGCTGAGAAGCGTCAATGGTATTGACAGCATCGTTTTTATTCATTCCGTTTTCTACGGCACCAAGCATCGTGTGATAGCTGACCTTACCGTAGGAAAAGAGCTTTGTTACGCCTCCGGCAGCTGCCTGTGCTCCCACTTTTTTGTGAGCTTCGGGAGCCAGCCCACCAAGCTCCAGCATATCGCCAAGAACGGCAATTTTTCTGCCTTCGGCAGTGCCAAGAACCTTCAAAGCTGCTTCCATGGATTCGGGGGAAGCGTTATAGCAGTCTGCAATGACACGGATTCCGTTCTTTTCGTAGATCTTTTGACGGAGGCCTGACGGTGAATAACTCAAAATACCATCCTGGATAGCTTTTTCATCTACACCGCCGCAAAGACCTACTGCCACAGCAAAGAGCGTATTTTTTATGAAATGGTCGCCAACAGCGGGAACCGTTACGCGGAAATCTTTTTCTTTGGAAATGACGTCAAAAGAGATATGATCCTTTCCCTTGTAGATATCCATGGGGTAAATATCGTTGCCCGAGTGGAAACCGACATAAACGACGTTGAAATCACGAAGTTTTTCTTGAATTTTTTCCGTGCGGAAAAGCTCTTCATCACCGTCAAGAATCACGGTGCTTCCCTTCTCCATACCGCGAACGATCTCAAGCTTGGCATCGAGAATGCCTTCACGGGAGCCAAGAAGCTCCATGTGGCTTGTCCCAATATTGGTAATGACCGCAAGATTGGGACGGACAAGGCCTGTCAAATACTCAATTTCGCCTTTGCCGCTCATGCCCATTTCACAAACAACTGCCTCACAGTCCTTTTCAATGCGAATGAGAGTAATGGGAACTCCGATGTGATTGTTAAGATTTCCCTCAGTAAAATGTGTCTTAAATTTGCCTTTGAGAACCAAGGCAATCAATTCTTTGGTGGTGGTTTTTCCCACAGATCCGGTTACACCGACAGTCAAGCGGGGGGAAACCTTGCTCTTCCAATAAGCGGAGAGTTGGCCCAACGCTTTCAAAGTATCCGGAACTTTAACCGCATCAAAACCGGGAGCGTCTTCTTCCGTCAGAACAGCGGCGCACTTGCCTTTCAGTTGAGGAATAAAATCATGACCGTCAAAGCGTTCCCCGCGAAGAGCAATAAAAATCTGCTCCGCTTCGATCTTTCGGGAATCGGTAGATACACCGCATATTGCTTTTTCTCCGTTGCCAACAAGAGTTCCGCCTACAGCGGTTGCTATTTCAGAAAGCGTCAAAGTCATCATTTTCTGTCTCCGATATATTCAAGAACGATATTTTTTTCGGAATAATCGTGTTTTCCCGTATTGTCGATCTCGTATTCTTCGTGACCTTTTCCTGCAAGAAGGATCACATCGCCTTCTTCGGCGTGATCGATGGCATAATGAATTGCTTCGGTGCGATCCGTAATAGAAACGAAAGGAGTTCCCTTTCCTTCCACACCTACCAGAATATCGCGAATGATATCTTCCTTCTTCTCGCTTCGGCAGTTATCGGAAGTGACAATTACGAAATCACTTTTTTGGCATGCAATTTCTCCCATTAAAGGCCGCTTCGTACGGTCTCGGTCACCGCCGCAGCCAAAAAGTGTAACAAGCTTTCCTTTCGTGAAGCCACGGAGTGTAGTAAGAATGTTTTCCAAAGCATCGGGAGTGTGGGCAAAATCAATAAACACGGAATATGGGGTATCCGTAGGAATTCTTTCAATTCTTCCCTTGACGCCTTCCATAGAAATCAATCCTTTTTGGATGCTTTCCATTGCGATGCCGCATTTACGGGCAGTGGCGATAGCGGCAAGCGAATTGTAAATATTGAACGTTCCCGATACGGACAAGGCGATTTCAAACGTCTTTCCTTTTTCCTCTAAAAGGTATCGGATACCGCGATCGTCGTGAGTGATGATCTCTTTTACACAAAAATCACAATCTGTATTGCTTCCGTAGCTTGTTACAGCAGCCGTAATACCGCTTGTAATAGATTCAAATGCGGGGTCATCTCCGTTGAAAACGCCTTCTTTGGCTACAAAAAACAAGCTTTTTTTAGCTTGGAGGTATTCCTCCATGGTTTTATGAAAATCAATGTGATCTTGGGTCAGATTTGTGAAAATACCAAGATCAAAAGGAACACCGGTAAGTTTCTTCAGTGCCAGTGCGTGACTGGAAGCTTCCATAATGACCGTATCCACGTTTTTTTTGCGCATTGCATCAAACAGTGCAAACAGAAGTTCGGGATCGGGGGTAGTAAGAAAAGCGGCATTTTTATCCACTTTGTATTCTTCGTTATCCACCAAATACTTTGTAGTACCGATGAGTCCTGTTTTATGACCTGCCTCTTCAAAAATACTTTTCAGCATAAAAGAGGTGGTAGTTTTACCGTTGGTCCCGGTAATACCGATGATCCTTTGAAAACTATTTTCGGGGTGTTCGTACAAGTTGGAAAGAAGACGGGGCAATGCAGCGCGGGTATCTTCTACCAAAACAAAGGGATAATCTCCCTCGGGAGCCACCTCGCAAACAGCTACAACTGCGCCTTTTTCAAAAGCGGAGGGGATAAACTTTCTGCCATCCACCGTCAAACCGGAAAGGCACACAAAAGCCGCTTTTTCTTTAATTTTTCTGCTATCGGAAGAAACAGAGAAAACTTCTGTTTCGGGATCTATATTCATTTGCAAAACAGGAATATTTTCAAAAAGTTTTGTAATTTTCACTTTTGTTTCTTCCTTTCGATCATATTTTAATCGGTAGCACCGTCCAGGTGTCTGACGTCTACAACAACGACCGTACCGGGCAGTACCGTTTCACCTTCGGCAATACTCTGCTTCACGATGGTTGCACCGCTTGCACTGGAAAGGCTTCCCGTTGAGAATTCAATGTTAAGGCCTGCATTGATCAAAGCGCGGTTCGCAGCGGTAGCACCGAGACCTAC
>JAZSDQ010000010.1:0-11684 GCA_045531235.1 Eubacteriales bacterium | reverse complement strand
TGTAAAGGAAATCAACGGTTTCCTTCAGTTGGGTACCGCGAACAATGGAGTCATCCACGAAAAGCAGACTCTTGCCTTGAATCAATTCGTGAACGGGAATCATTTTCATTTTTGCAATTTGATTCCTCTCCTTTTGACCGGTGGGCGTAAAGCTTCTTGACCAGGTAGGAGTATATTTGATAAATGCTCTGGCAAAGGGAATGTCACTTTCCTGCGCATAACCGATGGCATGTGGTGTGCCTGAATCGGGAACGCCGCCAACATAGTCAACATTTTCAGCATTACGCGTTTTTTTATCGCTCTTTGCCATAATCTGACCGTTGCGATAACGCATCACCTCAACGTTTTTCCCTTCATAGGTTGAGGTTGGATAGCCGTAGTAGCTCCAAAGAAAAGAGCAGATCCTCATTTCTTTACCAGCTTCCTTCAGACAGTTGATGCCATCTGTAGAAAGCTCAACGATCTCGCCGGGACCAAGCTCTTTTATTTTTTCATAATCAAGTTTTTCTATGGCAAATGACTCAAAGGAAACACAGTAGCCGTCTTCATTCTTGCCAATCAAAACAGGAAGCCTTCCCAGGCTATCGCGTGCTGCGATAATTTTACCTTCATCGGTCAAAATCAAGAGAGTAAGCGAACCTTCCACCTCTTTTTGCGCGAATTGAATACCTTCGGCAAAACTTGATTTTTCGCTGATCAAAGCTGCAACAAGTTCGGTAACATTCAGCTTACCGCCTGTCATTGCATCAAAATGACCGCCGGAGCTGCAATTCAAATACTTCTCCGCAAGTTCCTCGGCGTTATTTACAGCGCCTACTATGGTAATAGCAAATGTACCAAGCAAAGAACGAATCAAAAGCGGCTGAGGATAATAGTCACTAATGCAACCGATGGCACTCGTTCCCTTCATTTCTTCAAAAATATGTTCAAATCTCGTTCTGAATGGAGAATTCTGAATGTTCTTGATTTCTCTCTGAAGGCCGATTTCAGGGTCGTATGCTGCAACACCTGCACGGCGCGTGCCTAAATGCGAATGGTAGTCTGTTCCGAAAAATACATCGGAAATAGCATCTCTGGAACTGACTACACCAAAAAATCCACCCATTATTTTCTCCTTTCCAAGGTTTCTTTATGGTTCATAAATAATAGCTCCGTTAGTTTTGAAATTCGCTTACAACCTTGCGATCCTTTTCCAAGACCTTCTCTGCATCAGCCTTTCTCTTAGCATCAAGCTTTGCTGCAAGGGCGTCATCACTGACAGCTAAGATCTCGGCAGCAAGAAGCGCGGCGTTGGTGGCTCCGTCTACCGCAACGGTTGCAACGGGAATTCCGCTGGGCATCATTACTGTAGAAAGAAGAGCATCCAGACCGTCAAAATTTGAAGATTTACAAGGAATACCAATCACGGGCAAAGTAGTATTTGCCGCGATGGCGCCTGCCAGATGCGCTGCCATGCCGGCAGCAGCAATCATAACACCAAATCCGCGTGCTCTGGCATTGAGTGCAAAATCTCTTGCTTCTTCAGGGGTACGGTGCGCAGAATACACATGAATCTCAAAGGGGATATCAAGACTTTTTAAGGTATCTACTGCTTTTCTGACTACGGGAAGATCGCTGTCGCTTCCCATAACAATTCCAACTTTTTTCATATTCGCTCCTAAATCATTTTTTAACGCAAAAAGGGCGCACTTAACTACGAAAGCTAAATACGCCCAGACGGTCGGCTATCGGTCGAGATGACCTTCTCATTCCCTGCTCCTCCGTGGTAATCCACATATTCCGTCAGTCACAAGGAACACTATAAAATTACAGTTAATTTTACCATACCGTAAATGGAATGTCAAGGCGCATTCATCGGAAAAATTACTTGATGGAAGGGCCTTTTTCCTTTTGAATAACGTCGTGGGCACCGCCCTCTACAATACTCGTTGCAGATACCAAGGTAAGCTTCGCTTTTTTCTGTAGTTCAGCTATGGTAAGAGCTCCGCAATTGCACATGGTAGACTTTACTTTGCTCAAAGAAAGAGCAACATTGTCTTTTAAGCTTCCTGCATAAGGAACGTAGGAATCTACGCCTTCCTCAAATGATAGCTTCTTATCGCCACCCAGATCATATCTCTGCCAGTTGCGGGCGCGGCTGGAGCCTTCGCCCCAATACTCTTTATAATAAGTACCGCCGATATTTACTTTGTTGGTGGGGCTTTCATCGAAACGGGCAAAATATCTGCCAAGCATTACAAAATCTGCACCCATTGCAAGGGCTAATGTGATGTGGTGATCGTAAACGATACCACCATCGGAGCAAACGGGAACGTAGATTCCGGTTTCTTCAAAATATTCATCTCTTGCCTTGCAAACTTCGATCAGCGCAGTTGCCTGTCCTCTGCCGATACCCTTCGTTTCACGGGTAATACAGATAGAACCGCCGCCGATACCGACTTTAATAAAGTCAGCGCCGCATTCAGCCAAGAAACGGAAGCCTTCTGCATCAACGACGTTACCGGCACCAACCTTAACACTGTCGCCGTATTTTGCGCGAATCCACTCAATGGTAAGCTTCTGCCATTCAGAAAAGCCTTCGGAAGAGTCAATACAAAGAACGTCAGCGCCTGCTTCTACAAGAGCCGGAACTCTTTCAGCATAGTCGCGAGTATTGATACCTGCGCCAACAACGTATCTCTTACTCTGATCCAAAAGTTCATTAGGGTTCTGCTTATGTGTATCATAGTCCTTACGGAAAACGAAATAGCAAAGCTTTCCTTCCTCGTTAACAATGGGAAGAGAATTCAATTTGTTGTCCCAAATAATATCATTTGCTTCCTTCAATGATATTCCCTCTTTTGCCGTAACAAGCTTTTCAAGAGGAGTCATAAACTCCGAAACAGGCGTATCAAGACTCATACGGCTGACACGGTAATCTCTACCGGTCACAATACCAAGAAGCTTTCCGTCTGCCGTGCCATCACTGGTGACAGCAACGGTAGAATGACCGGTTGCCTCTTTCAATGCAACAACATCTTTAAGAGTAGCTTCAGGGCTGATGTTGGAATCGCTCTTTACAAAGCCTGCCTTATAGTTCTTTGCTCTTCTTACCATATTGGCTTCGTCTTCAATGGTCTGAGATCCATAGATGAAGGAAACGCCGCCCTCCACTGCAAGAGCAATGGCGAGCCGATCTCCGGATACGGACTGCATAATTGCAGATACCATAGGTATATTCATAGTGATCGCCGATTCTTCACCCTTTTTGAATTTTACCAAGGGAGTTTTCAAAGAAACATTGGCAGGTACACACTCACTGGAAGAATAACCGGGAATCAATAAATATTCGTTAAAAGTGTGGGAGGGTTCATTGATAAAGGTTGCCATTACTTTTTCTCCTTATTTAAATCTGCTTTCTTTTCACAATACAAACAACGGTAAATACCGTGTTCAGGATCCACAGCGCGGAACTTGTGGCTAAGTTCTTGTTCAATGGCGGAAATACACTTGGGATTTTGACAAACAAAGTCATCCACCGTTTCCACTTCCTTGGAAACAAAGGAAAGAGATTCCGGATCCAATAGTTTCAGGATCAACGCCATGCGAATGAGTTTTCCATTGAGAACCTGTCTGAAATAGCAAGCTCTGGGATCCAAATCTACTTCTACGCTAATTTCATTCACTCTGGGCAACGGGTGAAGAACACACATATCGCTTTTTGCCGCCTTCATTTTCTCAGCGGTAAGAACGTAGCTGTCTTTCACTCGTTCGTAGGTTGCCATATCATCAAAACGCTCTCTTTGAACACGGGTCATATAGAGAATATCAAGATCTCCTATCACACTGTCAAGATCTGCGGTTTCGGTAAACGGCATATTGTTATTGATCAAAACACCGTTTTTGATATAACCGGGAAGCTTCAATTCTTCCGGGGAAATAAGTACGATTTTGATATCCTCATATCTTTGCAACGCGGAAATCAAAGAATGTACCGTTCTGCCGTATTTCAAATCGCCGCAGAAACCGATAGTAAGCTGATTCAATCTTCCCTTTTCGCGGTAGATCGTCAAAAGATCGGTCAGCGTTTGGGTGGGGTGCGCGTGTCCGCCGTCACCAGCATTGATGACGGGAACTCCTGCATTCTTCGATGCAACATAAGGAGCGCCCTCATAAGGATGACGCATTGCGATGATATCGGCATAACAACTGATCACTCTAGCAGTATCAGCGATGCTTTCGCCTTTCGATGCAGACGAGCTGGATGCTTCAGAAAAGCCGATGACATTGCCTCCAAGCTCCATCATAGCTGCTTCAAAACTAAGACGGGTTCTCGTGGAAGGCTCAAAAAACAAAGTTGCAAGCTTTTTTCCTTGGCAACGGCTGGCATATTCCTGAGGATTTTCACTGATATCACACGCTGTGTGAATCAATGCATCTACCTCTTCCACGGAAAAATCGGTGATATCAATAAGACTTCTCATGCCTTTGCTCCGTTGACTGCAAGGTAATTTTTAATGCGGGCAACGTTTTCAGCGTTTGCCTCATCTTCTTCCAAATACTCGATAATATCGTACACATCAACAACAGAATATACGGGGAAACCAAACTGCTCCTCGATCTCCTGCATTGCACCCTTTTCACCCTGGCCTTTTTCCTTGCGGTCAACCATAATGAACGTGGCAATCACCTTGGTGCCTTCCAGATGCTTCAGGATTTCCATAGATTCACGAATGGCGGTACCTGCGGTAATCACGTCTTCAATAATGACGATCTCTTCGCCTTCCTGGGGTACATAACCCACAAAAACGCCGCCTTCGCCGTGATCTTTTACTTCTTTACGGTTAAAGAAGAAAGGAACATTCAGTCCGTTCTTGGAAAGAGCAACGGCTGCAGAAATAGAAAGGGAGATTCCCTTGTAAGCAGGACCGTAAAGGACGGACGCCTTCTTGCCAAGCTTATCAAAATATGCCTTGGCGTAAAATTCGCCCATTTTGGTGATCTGATCACCGGTCTTGATCATACCGGCATTGACAAAGTAAGGGATTTTTCTTCCGGATTTTGCAGTAAAATCACCGAACTTCAAAACTCCTGCATCCTGCAGGAACTGAATAAACTCTCTCTTATAGCTTTCCATATTACTTACTCCTTTTCTCAGTCGCAAAACTCTGCAATGCAACGCTCGTAGGCTGCAATGGGATCGGCGGCAGCGGTGATGGGACGACCAACAACGATATAGTCGGACCCGATCTTCTTTGCTTCTGCGGGAGTCATAACTCTCTTCTGATCACCAACATCGCCATCAGCAAAACGAACGCCGGGAGTTACGGTCAAAAAATTCTTGCCGCAAGCATCGTGCACTTTGCCTGCTTCCAAGGGAGAGCAAACAACGCCGTCAAGTCCTGCTTTCTTTGCATTCTTTGCATAGTGAAGAACTACCTGATCAATAGGCTCATGAATGAGAAGGTCATTCTCCATGCTTTCCTGATCGGTAGAAGTGAGCTGAGTAACAGCAATGAGAAGAGGTCTTGTTCCGTCGGGACGAGTAAGACCTTCCAAAGCTGCTTCCATCATACGAACAGTACCGCTTGCATGGAGATTGCAAAGGTCAACGTCAAGGCCGGAAAGTACAGCCATACACTTTTTTACGGTATTGGGAATATCGTGGGACTTCAGATCCAAGAAGATCTTGTGTCCGCGGGCTTTGATTTCACGAACGATCTGAGGGCCTTCTGCATAAAAAAGCTCCATACCGATCTTCACGAAAGGTTTTCTTCCGGTGAAGCGATCCAAAAAGCGAAATACCTCTTCTGCGCTTGCAAAATCACAAGCTACAATTACGTCCTTACCCATTATCTTGCTCCTCCTATAATCTCTTGAAGTGATTGAATTCCGTATTCTTTCATAACACGGGGCAAATCTTCTACTATATTTTTTGATGCATAAGGGTCGATCAAATTTGCAGCGCCAACCTCAACGCAGGTAGCGCCTGCAAGCATCATTTCAACAACGTCTTCCGCGGTGGACACACCGCCCATGCCGATGACGGGAACTGAAACGGCGCCTGCGACCTGATATACCATACGAAGGGCTACAGGGAAAATCGCGCTTCCCGAAAAGCCGCCCATTGTATTGGCAATCACAGGCTTTCTTCTTCTCAAGTCAATGCGCATACCAAGAAGCGTATTGATAAGGCTGATACCGTCAGCACCTGCATCTTCACAAGCTTTGGCAATAGATACAATATCCGTTACATTGGGAGAAAGCTTAATGATAACAGGCTTCTTCGTTACTTTTTTTACTGCGCGAGTTACTTCAGCTGCAGCTTCCGGCTGAGTACCAAAGCTCATACCGCCGCCGTGAACGTTGGGGCAGCTGACATTGACTTCAAGCCAGCCGACCTGCTCTTCAGCATCTAACTTTTCACAGGTATAGGCATAATCTGCAACGGAAAATCCGCTGACATTTGCCATTACCTTTTTGGAAAAGCATTTTTTGAGTTTAGGCAATTCTTCGCTGATTACTTTTTCAACGCCGGGATTCTGTAACCCTACAGCATTGATCATGCCCGCTGTACATTCAGCAATACGGGGAGTAGGATTCCCAAAGCGGGGCTCCTTGGTAGTACCTTTAAAAGAAAAGGTACCCAATACATTAATATCGTAAAGTTCTGCAAACTCATAACCGTAGCCAAAAGTGCCACTGGCGGGGATTACAGGGTTATCCAGGGTGATCCCACAAAGATTTACTTTCATTTCTCCCATAGGATCTCCTCCTTTTGAAGGACGGGACCGTCCTTACAGATTCTTTTATATCCCGTTACGGTCTTGCAGGAGCAACCCATACAAGCACCAAAACCACAGCCCATTCTCTCTTCAAAGCTAAACTGACCGGAGCTTTGAGAAGCGTGGTAAACAGCTTTCAGCATCGGTTCGGGACCGCAGGTATAAAAATAAGTATAAGAAAGGTCTTTCATCACATCGGTTACGAAGCCTTTCGTACCGTAGCTTCCGTCAACGGTAGTTACGGTAACATCTGCACCAAGAGCACGAAATTCATTCTCGTAAAAAACCTCGTCTTTGGTATTAAAGCCGAGAATAACGGTTACCTTTTTCTTTTCTGCCAAAAGCTTTTTCGCCAAAAGGTACATAGGGGGAACACCAACACCGCCGCCAAGAAGCAAAGGTGCATCGCCGGAAACGGTTATATCATAGCCGTTTCCAAGGCCGGTGAGAACATCGAGGCTCTCCCATGCCGACATTTTGCTCATTTTTTCAGTACCCACACCTACCACCTTGTAAAGAATGGTAAGGACATCCCCTTCTACGTCGCAAACAGAGATGGGGCGTCTTAAAAAGAGGCCGTCAAGCTTGATGTTGACAAACTGTCCTGAGGCGGTAATATGGGAAACATCACCTTTCAGGCGCATCAGATACACATTTGAAGTCAGTGGTCGATTTTCTTCAACCGTAAAAAATCCTTGCTTCATAGTTTCCTCTTTAGGCATCAATGGTAGAAATGGTCAACGTAGTTTCTTCCAATACATCGAGAAGAACACGAACGGTATCGAGAGCTGTAAAAATCGTCACATTGTTTTCCGTTGCATAAGAACGGATCTGAGAACCGTCATTCAGCTGATTGGTATCGCCGATATCACGGGTATTGATAACGTAAGCGATATGGCCCTGGCGGAGCGCATCGGGAATTTCCATGCTACCGTCGGTAATCTTCTTCAGCACACGGGTGCGGATTCCGTTTTCCTTCAGGAACTTAGCAGTACCGGAAGTTGCTTCAATGTTAAATCCGAGGTTATAGAAACGACGGATCAAGGGAAGTGCTTCTTCCTTATCCTTATCGGCAATGGTAGCAAGGACCGTACCGTAATTCTGAAGCCGGGTGCCACTCGCTTGCAGCGCCTTATAAAGTGCGCGGTTCAGCTTATCGTCGTAGCCGATCGCCTCACCGGTAGACTTCATTTCGGGAGAAAGGTATGCATCCAGACCGCGGATCTTGCTGAAGGAGAAAACGGGAACCTTTACATACCAGCGGTCCTTCTCATCTGGATAAATGTCAAAGATGCCCTGTTCTTTCAGGCTCTTGCCGAGAATGGCTTCTGTAGCAATATCCGCAAGGCTAAAACCTGTTGCCTTGGAAAGGAAAGGAACGGTTCTGGAAGAACGGGGGTTTACTTCAATGACAAATACTTCATCATTTTCGTTAACGATGAACTGAATGTTATAAAGTCCAACGATGCCGATGCCGAGACCAAGCTTCTTAGCATACTGGAGAATGATGCCTTTTACACGGTCGGAAATACTAAAGGTGGGATAAACGCTGATGGAGTCACCGCTATGAACACCGGTGCGCTCAACAAGCTCCATAATACCGGGAACGAATACGTTTCTGCCGTCGCAGATGGCATCCACTTCCACTTCCTTGCCCTGAATGTATTTATCAACCAGAACAGGCTTATCTTCATCAATTTCAACTGCAGTTTTCAAATAGTGGCGGAGCTGATCCTCGTTACCTACGATCTGCATTGCTCTGCCGCCAAGCACAAAGCTGGGACGCACAAGCACGGGATAACCGATCTCTGCAGCTGCTGCAAGGCCGTCTTCAATTTTGGTAACAGCCCTTCCCTTAGGCTGAGGAATATCCAAACTATAAAGAACTTTTTCAAAGCTGTCGCGGTTCTCAGCACGCTCAATCGCTGCACAGTCGGTACCGATAATCTTTACGCCGCGCTGCATCAAAGGCTCAGCAAGATTGATGGCAGTCTGGCCACCAAGAGAAGCAATAACGCCCTCAGGCTTTTCAAACTCGATGATGTTCATAACATCTTCGGGAGTCAAAGGCTCAAAATAGAGTTTATCGGCAGTGGTATAGTCAGTAGACACGGTTTCGGGATTATTATTAATGATAATAGCTTCGTAGCCGCATTTCTTAATGGTAGTAACGGCATGAACGGTAGAATAGTCAAATTCTACGCCCTGACCAATACGGATGGGACCTGCGCCAAGAACAATGATCTTTTTGCGATCCGTCAGGCGAGATGCGTTTTCTCCGGTATATGAAGAGTAAAAATAAGGGATATATGCACCGGTGTGGCAGGTATCTACCATACGGTATACAGGGAACATTTTCTTTTCTTTTCTAAGATTATAAATCTCAATTTCTTTTACTTTCCAAAGCTTTGCAATGAAGGCATCACAGAAGCCCATCTTCTTCGCTTCCAAAAGAACAGCTTCGTCAAAGGGATTGGCCTTCAGCTTTTCTTCCATAGCTACGATATTCTTCACCGCTTCCAGGAAGTAAGAAGTGATCTTTGTGGTTCCGTGGAGTTCATCCACAGTAACGCCGCGACGCAGCAATTCAGCGACGCAGAAGATAGTATCGTCTTTGAATTCTGCAAGGTATGTCTTCAAAGCATCAAGATCCATTGCTTCAAACTTGGGAAGAGTAATATGCATTGCGCCGATCTCAAGAGAACGGACGGATTTCAGGAAGCACTCCTCCAAATTGGAACCGATGCCCATAACCTCACCGGTCGCCTTCATCTGGGTGCCGAGAGTATTGGGAGCGCTTGCAAACTTATCAAAGGGGAATCTGGGAAGCTTTGCGATCACATAATCAAGGCTGGGTTCAAAAGCTGCCGTGGTATTGGCAATAGCAATTTCCTCCAGCGCCATACCTACTGCGATCTTTGCCGTTACACGGGCAATGGGATAGCCACTTGCCTTGGATGCCAAAGCAGAAGATCGAGAAACGCGGGGGTTAACCTCAATGAGAAAGTATTCGCTGCTTTCGGGGTTAAGAGCAAACTGAACGTTGCAACCGCCCTCGATCTTCAATTCACGAATGATCTTGATAGCGCTGTCATTGAGCATTTTCAAATCGTGGTCGTTGAGAGTCATAATAGGCGCAACTACAAAAGAGTCACCGGTATGAACACCAACGGGATCCACGTTTTCCATACCGCAGATAGTAATGGCGTGGTCATTGGAGTCACGCATAACTTCAAACTCAATTTCTTTATAGCCCTTCACGCTCTTTTCAATGAGTACCTGATGAACAGGAGAGAGTTTAAACGCATTGATGCCGATTTCAATGAGATCGTTTTCATTGTATGCAAAACCACCGCCGGTACCACCAAGAGTAAATGCAGGACGGAGAACAACGGGGTAACCGATACGATCGGCTGCCTCGCGAGCTTCTTCCAGACTATAAGTAATTTCAGAAGGAATGGTAGGTTCGCCGATGGACTGACAAAGTTCCTTGAACAATTCGCGGTCCTCTGCCCTCTCAATACTTTCGCTGCTGGTACCAAGAAGTTCAACACCGCATTCTTTCAAAATGCCTTTTTTCTCCAGCTGCATTGCAAGGTTAAGGCCGGTCTGTCCGCCGATTCCGGGGAGAATAGCGTCAGGACGCTCGTAGCGGAGGATCTTGGCAATATATTCCAATGTCAAGGGCTCCATATATACCTTATCGGCAATGGAGGTATCCGTCATAATCGTTGCGGGATTGGAGTTGCAAAGAACAACTTCATATCCTTCCTCCTTCAGAGCAAGGCATGCCTGTGTGCCCGCATAGTCAAATTCCGCCGCCTGACCGATAACGATGGGGCCGGAACCGATAATAAGAATTTTTTTCAAATCACTGCGTTTTGCCATTTTAATTCCTCCTGAACTTATAGATCCGTTGGTAGTTCTTTATTTTTGATAAACCGTTTTTCCGTTGTGAATTGTGAGAAGACAAGTGCCGTAAAGCTCGACTCCCTCAAAAGGAGTGGCCTTGCCCTTGGAAAGAAAGTCCGCGGAACGAACGATGAATTTTTCGTCCAGATCCCAAAAAGTCACATCATCCCCCGCAGGAAGACCAAAGCGCTTTCTCGGATTCTCCGAAAGAAGACGAACAACATCGTAAAGA
The DNA here is from genome assembly GCA_045531235.1 of Eubacteriales bacterium. Lineage (GTDB taxonomy): Bacteria > Bacillota > Clostridia > Oscillospirales > SIG627 > RGIG5579. The sequence goes on along the minus strand of JAZSDQ010000010.1, from coordinate 776 downwards.
TCAATGATTCTTTTTTTCACAAGGTAGGTGTAAAGAACCGGGAATGCGGTTTCAATACCTACGATGCCGAAAGCGCTGTCTTTCAATCCTTTTGCTTTTTCTTCGGCAGAGTGTGGCGCATGGTCTGTTGCAATCATATCGATGGTACCGTCCACAACACCCTCAACAAGCGCTTCCCGATCAGCAGCAGAACGGAGAGGAGGATTCATTTTAAATCGTCCTTCTTCCCTTAGATCGCTGTCATCCAGCACAAGATAGTGAGGCGCGGTCTCACAAGTAACATCAACACCGGCTTTTTTTGCTTCACGTATGAGTGCGACGCTTTCTTTGGTAGAAATGTGGCATACGTGATACGGCACGCCGATCTTTGAGCAAAGCTTCAGGTCGCGACGGATCTGTTCGTATTCACTTGCGGATGAAATACCGCGGTGTCCGTTTGCTCTGGCATATTCACCGTCGTGAATATAGCCGCCGTTTAAAAGGCTATTGACTTCGCAATGAGCAACGATCATTTTTCCAAGGCTTTTTGCCTTCTTCATCGCTTCTTCCATCAGCTCATCAGACTGGACTCCTCTGCCGTCATCAGAAAAAGCAATAACATCGGGAGCCATACCTTCCATATCGGAAAGTATCTCTCCTTTTTCGCCAACCGTGATGGCACCGTAAGGAGCAACTTTAATTTTCGCGCCGCTGCTGATAAGATCGAGCTGTTCTTTTAAATGTGGTAAACTGTCGGGAACGGGGTTCAAATTCGGCATGGTGCACACTGCAGTATA
>JAZSDQ010000026.1:0-6754 GCA_045531235.1 Eubacteriales bacterium | reverse complement strand
GGAGCACAGTTTGTCGGTGACCTTTTTGACGATGTGGGCGGCTACCTTGGACACATAGGTGTTGTTTTGCAGGTAACTGCGGGATACGTTCAAAGGAAGCTCGGGGCAATCCAGTACGCCGCGGAGCAGCATCATATATTCGGGAATTACTTCCTTAATATTATCTGCTACGAATACTTGGTTGTAATAAAGCTTTACCTGTCCCTCCAGGCTGGCATATTCATCCTGCAGTTTCGGAAAATATAAAATTCCTTTGAAGTTCAGCGGAAACTCTGCATTGATGTGAATATAAAACAGAGGATCTCTTTCATCGCGGAAGACCTTCTTGTAAAAAGCCTTGTATTCTTCCTCCGTACATTCCGACGGATTTTTCAGCCAAAGGGGCTCAGGATCGTTCAAGGGCGCATCCCCGCCGTTCTGACCCACGGTATTCAAATAAATGGGTACGGGCATAAAGGCGCAGTACTTTTCCAGAATGCCTCTGACGCGATCTTCTTCCAGATATTCCTTTTCCTCTTCTGAAATGTGAAGGACAATATCGGTGCCGCGGGTTTGACGGCTGCCCTCTTTCATTTCATAGTCGCCTGCGTCACCACAGCTCCAGAAAGCGCTCTTGGCCCCTTCTTCAAAAGAAAGGGTGTTGATCTCAACGGTTTTTGCCACCATAAAGGCAGAATAAAATCCCAGACCGAAGTGACCGATGATGCCGCTTGCGTCCTCCCCTTCGCCTTCATATTTTTCAATGAATTCCAATGCGCCGGAAAGAGCAATGCGATTGATATAGCGGTCGATCTCCTCGGCAGTCATACCGATACCGTTATCGGAAATGCGAAGTTCCTTCAGTTCCTTATCGATCACTACGTCAATACGGTACTCACCGTCAAAATTTGCTTTGCCCAAAGATACCAGGCGTTTCATTTTGGTCACAGCGTCGCATCCGTTGGAAACCAATTCTCTTAAGAAAATATCTTTATCGGAATACAGCCAACGCTTAATTACGGGAAAAATGTGGGCAGTATCTACGCTGATTCCGCCTTTTTTCATAGTTTCTTGATTCATTGTTTTGCCTCTCCGTTATTCTTCAATAGGTTTTACCATAGTTAAGATCATCATAAAGCTTGCGCTGTCCGTTTCTGCGGAAATCTCCGCGCCGGCTTTGACTGCCGTAGAAGAAACATAGTAGCCTGCTTCCGTTTTTGTGGCACGAACTTTCGCCTTGCAGGTTAAGGTCAGGATTTCCACGGTGTCATCTGCATTGTCAAGGCTTTGATAAACACTGCGGTTTTCCGTAATGGAAGTGATGGAGCCAAAGGAGATTCTTTCGTCGGCAAGAAGCAATTCTTCTCCTGCAACGGGATGGTTCTTCGCTTCCTCCGTCACATTTTCAATGAGAAAAGTATATTCCAATTCCACCTTTTCTTCTTCTCCCAAAAAGGCGCGAATCTGATTCTGAAACACAACGGATAAAACGCAGGCGACCGCCAGAGTCAAAAGGATCAGATCCACAACGGAAAAGCCAAACTTGCTCTTTTTATATTTATGGGTCATTGGTGTTCTCCTTTACTTTCCTTTCACCGATATTATCTTCATTTTCAGAATGAAATTTGCAGTTTCCACCGTCATCGTTTCCCCTTCGGGGTGCTGAGTCAACCGACACGATACAAGAAGCCGCAGACCATCCGATTCCTCAAGAAGTTGTACGGAGGAAACCGTCCCCCAAGATTTTCCCTCGCGATAAAGGCGGTCTCCGACTCTTGGAATACTTTCCCTTAAATCTTCAGGCAGAGCTTCTTCCAGGGTAGCGAAAAAAGCTTCTGCATTTTGATTATTCTCCTTGTCTTCAAAAAACAATCCGATCCCAAGGCTAAATATGAGAAAAGCCAAAATAATCAAAATAAGATCAAGATAAGAAAACAAAGAATTCCTTTTTTCTTTTGCTGAAACTATTTTCATAAATGCCTCATTTTAATAAGGGAGTCGGGATTCTTCCCGACAGGAAGCACGATACGCTGCCCGAGGAAGGGCAATCATCAAAATAAAAAGCGCAGGCAGACGATTGGTGAAAAGAATCTCCTGGTACCCAAGGGCAAAAAAGCATACCACCGATGCCAAAACGCCGAGAATCACGGGAAAAAGCTCTTTTTTTGTGGCAGAAGCCTTGAAACGGAAAACTTCAAATAAGAACAAAAGCATAACAAAAGCGATCAAAACCAGTCCAAATACACCCAAGGCATCACGAACGGAAGAAAACAGACCGCCGGCAGTCACTTCCGAGAAAATCTTCGTTGAATCATGGAAACCAAACAGGGTGAAAAAATTCTTCAGATGCTCGGTAGGAACAATGTGAACGGCAGCCACAATGCTCATTCCTCCCGCCAAAAGTACGATCAACGATGCACGGTAGGAAAAGAGAAATTGCACAGAAAGAGAAAGAAAATATCCCAGCCAAATTCCGTGAACGCCGGTAAAGGCGATTCCCGCCGTCATTACCGCAAAAGTAAACAGACAAAGCACTTTTTTTCCTTTGGAATCCACACTGCCCATAAGTCCCAACATCACGGGACACAGCATGGCAAGGATGCTTCCCGTCTGTTCATCGGGCAAAAAGCGGAGAAAGGTAATCGCCTTAGGAAAGCGAGCCAAAAACTCGGGAACGAGCTGTTCGATCCCCTCCCGAAGACAAAGCACAGACGATGCAAAGAGCATGGCATATACGATCGCCGTTAAAAGGCTTTCCAGCTGACGCGTCTGACGGATCAGACAGACGGTAAGATAATATAGGAAAAAAAGACAAATCCCAACAGACCAGCCTCCTCCGTTTCCTAGGACGGAAAAAGGAACCACGGCCGCAAGCACTGCAAGATCATACCAAGAAAAGAAAAGGCTTCTTTTTCCCAAAGCACATTTGAAAAGGAAAGAAAAAAGCGTCAGCATCAACGGATACAAAAGCCTGGTGAAATCAAAAAAGGTGAGAGCAATCACGGAAAGCACCAGTCCCGCTTCCGGCTTGTAAAGCACAAAAGCAGAAAGAATCACCGCGGCAAGAAACAAAAGCACTTTGGTCGGTGAAAAAATCACGGAAAGAATTGCAAGAATGATTCCAAAAAGAAGCATAGTCCACACACGATCCGTGCTTCTGCCCGAAGGCAAACGCCATTCCTCAATTCCAAAAACGGGAGATAAAATTTTACGGAACAAAAAGCTATGGTGCAAAGCATCTCCCAAATCTCCTCTGGAAAACGAGCAGGACAAAGTCAAAAAGACAAGACAGACGCCAAAAAGAAGATTGTCCACCTCACCGGGGAAAAAGGAAATGGCAGAACTGAGAAAATAGGAAAGAATCTGCAAAAAACCGCAACTGAAAAAAAGCACGCCGAAAGAACGGATACGGGTTGTAAAAAGCTTTTGAATAAAAAGATGGACCCATTCCACAAAAAAGCTCTGTTCTTTTGCTTTGGCAAGCGCCGTTTTGACTTTCAGCTTTTGGCTTTGAAAATGCGAGGGGTTATACTCACCGTCAAAAAAAGATTCCTCCTTGCCTGCGACGGCAAAGGGTTCGGCAGGCTGAAATTGTATCTTCCCTCCCACCTCATACAGAAAATGGGAAAGGGAACGGATCTTTCCGTTCTTTTTCATGATGCTTTATTCCTTTCCTCTTTTTTTGATCATATCCGGCCTTTTTTCTTCCGTCAGGCGAATGGATTCGTTAAGACGCCACTTTGCAATATTTTCATGGTGGCCGCTAATGAGAACCTCCGGTACCTTCACACCGCGAAATTCATAAGGCCTGGTATATTGAGGGTACTCTAAAAGTCCCTCGCTGTGACTTTCTTTTTCATAACATTCAGGGTCGGCAAGTACACCGTCGATCAAGCGGGAAACGGCATCCACCAAAATGGCAGCGGGGAGTTCCCCTCCCGTAAGTACGTAATCGCCGATAGAAATCTCTTCATCTACGATTTCATCGATGGCTCTTTGATCTACGCCCTCGTAATGACCGCAAAGAATCACGATCCGATCTTTTTTTGAAAGCGCTTTGGCTTTTTCCTGTGTGAAAACCTCTCCCTTGGGAGACATATAAACGGTATATGGTTTTTCAGCCGCATCGGCAGTAATGGCATCAAAGCAGTCGCAGATGGGATCGGGCTTCATCAGCATTCCCTTGCCGCCGCCGTAGGGGGTATCATCCACACGACGGAATTTATCCTTGGAATAATCTCTGATGTTATGGCAGAAAATATCCAGAATCCCTGCCCGTTTTGCTCTGCCGATAATGCTTTCCCCGAGGATCGTTTCCATCAATTCGGGAAACAAGGTCATAATATCAAAACGGATCTTAGCCATCAGTCGAAAATTCCTTTCGGTGCGCGAACAAAGACGCCTTTTTCCGCATCGCAGCGAACCACGAATTCTTTCACTGCGGGAAAATACACTTCCCGCCCGTCGGGAAGCGCCACAAGATACAATTCGCCGGCTCCCCTGCTTTCCACTGCGCGTACCGTGCCGTAAACCGTTCCATCTTCTGCCTCTGTGATGGGAAGACCGATAAGATCGGCAAAATATACTTTTTTATCTTCGGGATCCGCTTCTTTTCTGGAGGCATAGAGCGTTTTTCCTTTTAAAAGAGATGCCGCCTCTACCGTATCAATGCCTTCGAAGCGTACCAGAGCAATATCGCCCTGTCGGCGAACCGATCGGATCTCCAATTCTCTTTCGCCCGTTTCGGACAAATACAAATGCTTCAGACCGTCAAAGGGCTTTGTCCCTTCCAACCAGCACTCAGCTTTCACTTCTCCTTGCAGGGCGTGGGTGTTTCTCACCTTGCCCGCTTCCAAAAACAGTTTTTTCACTTGAATTCCTTCCGCTTGGGGTGCTTTTTCATATTATACTTCAATTTATTATATCAAATAACCATGTTGTTTACAATAGGTTGAAAGAAATTTTCCACCCTCTTGCCACGTCTTCTTCAATGTTTACAAAAAATTAATTCCTTTTTTCGGGAATTCTATTGACAATCATTTTCCTCATTGCTATAATGATAGAACCTCTAGGGGTCTTTTTTTATGGAAAGATTCTTGTAAGAGGGAGAATAACCGCCCTTTGGCGGATAAAAATTCGGAGGATCTTATGAGAGAAAGAATCACCCTTGCATGCACTGAGTGCAAGCAGAGAAATTACGATACGATGAAGAACAAGAAGAACGATCCCGACAGACTTGAAATGAACAAGTACTGCCCGTTCTGCCGCAAGCACACCCTTCACAAGGAAACCAAGTAATTTTAGGAGAAACGATATGGCAGAAGTAACCAAAAAGAAGCCCGGCTTTTTCAAGAGAATCGCAGACTTCTTCAAGGAATACCGCAGCGAAATGAAAAAAGTAGTCTGGTACCCTAAGAACAAGGTGATCCACGACACCGGCATCGTCGTTGTCGCTTTGGTTATCTGCGGTCTTATCATCGGTGTTCTGGACCTTCTTTTCGCTCAGATCATTTTGCTCCTCGGTCAGATCGGCTAAGGAGGCAAAACTATGTTGGAAGACAATCTTACCCCTCATTGGTATGTAGTACATACCTATTCGGGATATGAAAACAAGGTTGCCGTCAACCTGGAGAAAATCGTTGAGAACCGCAAGGTCGGAAATTTGATCCACGCCATCAAGATTCCTATGGAAAAAATCCCCGAATCCGAAGGCGGCGACGGTGTAGCCGAGCGCAAGATCTTCCCCAGCTACGTTCTTGTAAAAATGATCATGAACAATGAAAGCTGGCACATCGTGCGCAATACTACGGGTGTAACGGGCTTTGTAGGTCCCGGATCTATGCCTGTTGTCCTCAGCGATGAAGAAGTAACCGCGCTTGGTGTAGAAAGCGCTACCGAATCCCTGCCCTACAAGGTTGGCGACAAGGTACGCGTTATCAGCGGTCCTTTGGCCGCTCACATTTCCTCTGCAGTGGTAGAGGAGATCTCTGCCGATTTCAAGAAGGTCAAGGTTCTTGCCGATCTTCACGGAAGAAGCACAAAAATCGAATTGGATTCCGCTTGGGTTCAATTATTTTAAAAAAATTTGGTTTAACGCCCGAGAGGGCTTAAATAGCTGCCGCAAGGCAGTTGTGGGAGGGAATCAAAACTTCGGTTCCCGCGACACCACGAAAGGAGTACCGTTATGGCAAAGAAAATCGTAGCTTATGTTAAGCTCCAGCTCCCCGCTGCAAAGGCAATGCCCGGACCCCCTGTCGGTCCTGCACTGGGTCAGCACGGTGTAGCCATCCCGAACTTCTGCAAGGAGTTCAATGAGCGCACCAAAAATGACATCGGTCTGATCATCCCCGTTGTCATCACCATCTATTCCGACAGGACCTTCTCGTTCATCACCAAGACTCCCCCCGCTGCCGTTCTGGTTAAGAAGGCTTGCGGCATCGAGTCCGGCTCTGCCGTTCCTAACAAGACCAAAGTTGCAAAACTGACACAGGAACAGCTCCGTGCCATCGCTACACAGAAAATGCCCGATCTGAACGCCGCTTCCATCGAGACTGCTATGAGCATGATCGCAGGAACCGCACGCAGCATGGGTGTCACTGTGGAAGAGTAAGAAAGGAGCCGTAAGATGAAAAAAGGAAAGAAATATCAGGCAAGTGTTGAAAGCTTCGACACTCGCGCTCTCTTCGAAGCAGAAGAAGCATTTGAAAACGTAATTTCCTCTGCAAAAGCAAAGTTTGATGAAACCATCGAGCTTCACGTTCGTTTGGGTGTTGAC
>JAZSDQ010000056.1:0-10323 GCA_045531235.1 Eubacteriales bacterium | reverse complement strand
GAGAATTTGCGCAGGCTCCTTCCACCGCAAGCGGTCCCCCTCCCTCTCGGAGGGCGGCTTTCTATGAGACCCATTTATGGGAAGCAAGTAACAGTTGCATGGCTGGCAGGCCAACCCAAAAACGCACTTGTGCGTCGCCGGTATTGTTTAGGGCTATGCCCGAAAATGAAATACCCCCCGTTATACGGGGGGATATTTATTTACTGAAAAAAGAAGCCTCCCTTTGGAGAGGCACTTCGTAAGGAAGCTTCTCTCAATTTCTTTTGCTACTTATAATATAAATGAGGCACACTATGCAAGAAAGTGAGCCTCTTTTGTATCTTCTTTTTAGTTTTGCTTCTGCTTATAGTTTTTATAGCAAAAATCAAAAATTTCTTTTTTAACAGTTCCGAAGGATTTGTCTTTGTGGTGGATAAGGTAGGAGTTTCGTGTGAATTCGTAATCTAAAACGGTTATTTTGCGAAGCAAGCCGCTGCTTAACTGACGGGTGAGTAACGCTTCGGGCATAATGGTAACACCTAAGTTTTGTGCGGCGGCAGAGATTAGCGCTTGGTTACTTATAGATTCCATAACAGGAGTTACAACTATATTTTCTAGAGCAAAAATATGGTCTAAAAACTCGCGCGATACACTTTCATCTTCACGGAGCAGCAGGTCGTATTCGCAAAGTTCTTTTAGTGTTACGGTGTCGGGCATGTTATAGTCTTTGCCGCATACCGCAATTAAAGTGTTGCAGTCAATAAGGCGGGATTTTATATTTTGGTTGGATGGCTTGCCTTGAATAAATGCAAAGTCAAGTATGCCATTTAAAATTTTATTCTCTATTATTGAGGTTTGGTTGATAGAAATCTGAAAATCTATATCGGGAAAGTTTTCTTTAAGATTTTGCAAAAGGCCGGGTATTTTTTGCTTACCAATAGTAAGTGACGAGCCTATTTTTAAAAGAGGCTTTTTTGATGAATTAAGCGCTTGATCTTCAAACTCGTTAAAAGCTGTAATAATTTCTTGTGCTTTTATAAGCAGGCTTTTGCCTTCGTCGGTTAAAAATAGGCGTTTATTTATGCGATCGAACAATTTCACATTGTAATTTTTCTCAATTTCGGCAATAGTATTACTGACGGCAGGCTGTGCAATAAAAAGTTCTTCAGCTGCCTTTGTCATATTGTTGTGCTTACAAACGCAAATAAAAACCTTAAGATGCCGTATAGTCATAGTGAGACCTCTTATAACAAAGATATAACTAAAATTATATGAACTATATAATATTATATTATTTTACTTATTAAAAGTCAATTGGTATAATTAACCTTGTAATGTATAAAAAGGAGAAAAAATATGGTATCTTCCGGAGAAGTAATGCAGTTGATTGAGAGCCTTGTTTGGCTATTGGCAGGTGTCGGTGTATTCATCGTTGGTATGAATTTTATGGGCGACGCCCTGGAAAAGAGCGCAGGTTCGGGGATGAAGCGCTTGCTTGAAAAAATCAGTAATAATTGTTTTTCGGGTGTCGGAATTGGCGCGTGTGTAACGGCAATTATTCAAAGTTCGTCGGCAACATCGGTAATGGTTATCGGCCTTGTAAATGCAGGTGTTATGACGCTTATGCAGGCAACCCCAATTATTATGGGCGCAAATATTGGTACAACCATTACGGGTGTATTGGTAGCTTTAAAAAATGATTATTTTAATATGGCAATGTACCTGCTTGCCTTTGCGGGTGTTATGATGGGCTTTTTCAAAAAGGAAAAAGTGAAAATTGCAGGTGACCTTTGTTGTGGTTTGGGTCTTATTTTTGTAGGTCTTGAAGTAATGAGTAGCGAGCAGGCTTTCGGCAATCCACTTGTTGAAGGTATGTTTACAGATATTTTCCAAAGAATAGGTTTTCCGTTACTTTTAATTTTTATGGGTGTTATCTTTACCGCCCTTATTCAGAGTTCATCTGCTTCTACAGGTGTTGTAATTACAATGGTTGGCACAGGTATATTGTCGCTTGATATGGCGTTATTTATCATACTTGGTGCAAATATCGGTACCTGTGTAACCGCATTGCTTGCATCGGTGGGTGCCAATGCTAACTCAAAGCGTGTGGCTTTTATCCATTTCACCTTTAACACAATCGGAACCGTTATTTTTGCCGCAATCATCTGGATATTCAAGGAGCCGATGGTAAATCTTTTGCTTTCGATCTTCCCGGGGGATGACCAAATGTCACTTCAGATGAGAGTATCCGCTTTCCACATTATATTCAATGTTACTACCACCTGTGTTTTGCTTCCGTTTGCAAAGCAGTTAGTTAAGTATTCCTGCTTAGTTATAAAGGATAAAAAGGAAAGCGGAGAAACGCTTACTCTGAAATATGTTGACGATAGACTGTTAACAACACCGCCTATTGCACTTATGCAGGTTAAGAAAGAAATTGAATATATGCTCACACTTGTAGAGGAAAACACAAGGCTTTCTTTTGCTGCTATTGATAACGGCTCTATAGAGCACAGCGAAACCGTTCAAAACAATGAAGAGGTCATCGACTACACTAACCGTGCATTAACCCGATTTTTAATTAAGTTGTCGGCCAATGTGGAAGAAAGCGATGAAAAAATAATAGGCACATATTTTCATGTACTCAACGACCTTGAACGTATTGGCGATAACGCTGAGAATTTCCACGAAATTGGTATACAAATGCTTAATAAGAGTATAAAGTTTACCGATAAGGCGTATAGCGGTATCACTGAAATGCGTGAAAGCATTATGCAAATGTTTGCTATATCTAAGGATGCTTTTTTAAACTTAAATAAAGAAGAATTACCTAAGCTTGCTATTTTAGAAGAAACAGTTGACGGTAAGAAAAAGGCGCTTATAGCAAGCCACTTTGCACGTCTTGCCGAAGGTAACTGCAGTGCTGATGTAAGCCCTTATTATTCTTCAATAATATCGGGACTTGAGCGTGTTGCCGACCACCTTGTAAATGTTGGTTTTAGTATAGTGAATCCTATCGGTTCTCAGAAAGTAGATGCATAAAAATTGCGTTTGGGAGAAACTTCGCATAGAAGTTTCTCCTGTTTTTTTCTAATAAAATAGACATTTTCGCAAGATAAGTGCCATAGTGGGTTACATGCTTTAAACCAATCTCAAGGATAAATATAATAAGTGAAATTGTAAGACAGGTCCCACAATGATATTTTTCCTTACGACAAAGTAATATTATTTTGCGCTAAAACTTGACCGAAGGACAATATAACTCACTGAAAGGCAAAGATAACAGAGGCACACTTCCTTATGGAGTGTGCCTCTGCTGGGAAACACTTTTTTATTGTTTGTGCTCGCCGCAGTGGCAGTCGTCGTGGTGATGCTTGTGGTGCTCGCCGCAGTGGCAGTCATCGTGGTGATGCTTGTGGTGCTCGCCGCCGCAGTATTCATCGTGGGGATTTTCTTTGTTCTTTTTCTTGCTTTTTTCAATATGAAGTGTACGTGTGGCGTTGAGTATTGCAAGAATACAAACACCGACATCCGCAAAAATTGCAAGCCCAATTGGTACGCTTTCTTCACCGCTGAATATGGTGGGAACCAAAACAAAAAGCTTGATACCTACGGAAAGAATTATGTTTTGCCATACGATAGAAAGCGCTTTTTTTGCAGCCTGAATGGCCAGAGCAACTTTGGATGGCTTGTCATCCATTAAAACAACGTCGGCTGCTTCAATGGCGGCATCAGCACCAATGCCACCCATGGCGATTCCCACGTCTGCTTTTGAAAGAACAGGCGCGTCGTTGGTTCCGTCGCCAACAAAAACAATGTTCTCTTTGTTTTTTTTCCTTTTCATCAGATCTACGATAAGCTGCATCTTATCCTGAGGCAAAAGGGAAGCGAAAACCGTTTGGATTTTCAGTTCTTTTCCAAGGGCTTCTGCGGTTTTCTTTTCGTCGCCGGAGAGCAGCATAACCTTGATTCCGCTTTTCTCCAGTTCTTCTACAGCAATTTTAGCGTCTGGTCGTAGCTTATCGGAAATAATAATGTGACCAAGATAATCCTTGACCGTTGCTACGTGAACGACCGTTCCGCAGCTATGTTCTTTCGAACAAGGGGGGATTACAATACCCTGTTCCTTCAGAAGCAGTTCATTGCCTACGAAGTAGCTCTTGCCACTGATGATAGCTTCAACGCCTTTTCCGGCGGTCTCCTTGATACTTTCAATGACGGTGGGATCTACCTTACCCCCATAGCCCGCTTTTAGAGAAAGAGAAATAGGATGGTCGGAATAATGTTCGCAGGTGGCGGCTAGCTTTAGTAACTCATCTTCGCTGATGATCTCGGGATGGACCGCAGTAACGGTGAAAACACCTTCCGTAAGTGTTCCCGTTTTGTCAAATGCAACGTGGGATGCGCCGGCTAGCTTTTCCAGGCTTTCTGCCCCTTTGATTAAAATGCCTCGACTTCCTGCTCCACCAATGGCTCCGAAGAAGGTTAAAGGCACGGAAATTACCAATGCGCAGGGACATGATATAACAAGACAAGTGATGGCCTTGTGGATCCATAGAGGAAAATCTCCTAAAAATAAAGGAGGGATCAGAGCAAGGAATATGGCAAGAAAAACTACTATGGGTGTATAAATTCGGGCAAATCTCGTAATGATGCGTTCTGCCTTAGAGCGATTCCCATTTTCATCTTCAATGAGCGCAAGGATTTTGGAAACGCTGCTTTCGCCAAAACTCTTTTCGGTTTTTACCGTCAGCAGACCGTTCATATTGACACATCCGCTGATGATATGATCCCCTTCAAATACCTCCTTGGGTTTGCTTTCTCCAGTAAGGGAGGCGGTATCAAGAATAGAATGCCCTTTTACTATTACGCCGTCAAGAGGGATCTTTTCTCCGGGTTTTATAACGATGAAGCTTCCTACAGGCACTTCTTCGGGAGATACTGTGCGGACTCCATTATCTTCCAGAAGATTGGCGTGATCCGGACGAATATCCATGAGATCGGCAATATTCCTGCGGCTTTTGGAAACGGCAATTTTCTGAAAGAATTCGCCCACGGAATAGAGAAGCATTACCGTAACGCCCTCACTGTATTCGCCAATGGCAAATGCACCGAAGGTCGCAATGGTCATTAAAAAGTTTTCGTCAAAAAGCTGACCGCCTTTCATTCCCAAAAAAGCTTTTTTTATGACATCAAGGCCTGCAATCAAATACGAAGGCAGAAAAAGGAGAAAAAGCAGTAGCTGAGAGTCGAAAAATGAAAGCTTGCTCAGAATCAATGCTGCGACAAATAAAATGCCTGCGAAAAGGATCTTATAGAGCTCGTTCTTTTCATTCAGTTCTATTCTCATCTGTGCTTCGTGGAAAAAGACATCCTTTTCCATCGTTTGACAAAGCGCTGATACCTGGGCATAAATAGCCTCAAACTCGTCGTCTTTGGCCTCCAAGGTCATTTTTCCTTGTGCAAAGTGAATATGAAAAGATCTTACACCGTCCAATTTGCGAACAGCCTCTTCCATTTTCATAGCACAGTGAGCGCAACTCAAATTTTCAAAATAATACTTTTTTTTCATTCCTGCACGTGCTCCAATCCCATTTTTGTAATAGTATCCACGTGATCGTCGTCTAAGGAATAGAAAAAGGTCTTTCCGTCACGGCGAAACCGTACAAGAGAAGCGTTTTTTAAAAGGCGAAGCTGATGGGAAATGGCGGAGGGTGTCATATCCATAATGGCGGCAAGATCTCCTACGCAAAGTTCGCCTTGTCCTAAAAGATACAAAATGGAAAGGCGGGTGCGATCTCCAAACATTTTAAAAAGCTCGGAAAGAGAGGTAAGATGATCTTCCGAGGGAAGCTTATTTCTTTTGTCTTCCGCTTCCTTTTCCGTAAGAAAAAGAAAGGGGGTTATTTGCAGTTCTTCGTTCATAATTTCTCCTTTCAACAAATGAACAGCTGTTCAAATGTTATTTTATTACCAACGACAATTTTTGTCAATAGGAACAAAGAAAAAATCGCCCCGTAGGGCGATTATTTCATAGTACCTGTAAAAAAGAGCGCCAAGAGCCGTTTTGTGATCTGAGAAAAGGAGATGGCATCTACGCTTTCCGTTGCAGTGATATCGGTTTCAAAGATGATCTCGTCTCCTTTTTTATAGAGAATTTTTCCGACTTTTTGTCCGATTTCCACAGGAGCAATTAATTCGCTTTCCATTTCCACTTCTGTTTTTATACTGCCTGCGCTTGATTTGGGAAGAAGAAAACCGTCAAGAACGGCGGAAGGATGAACGCTGCTTTTCGTGCCGTCCCAAACGTGGATCGGAGAAAGCTCAATTTTTTCCGGAGTAAAGAAGGCATAATTTGCAAAGCCGTAATCAAGGAGCGTTTTTGCTGCCTGAAAACGGTCGGCGCTGCTTTCTCCTGCCAAGACAACGGCGCATAACTTCAGGCCATTACGTTCTGCTGAGGCAGATACGCAAAATTTTGCTTTTGCCGTGGATCCTGTTTTCAGCCCCGTTGCGCCGGGATAAAAACGAATGAGTTTATTTGTATTGGAAAGTCCAAACGCACCGTTTCGGATAGAATCGATCCAAATGGTTGTATATTCGTAAATCTTTTCATATTGCAAAAGGGCTTTGCTCATAAGAGCCACATCGCTTGCAGTAGAGAGATTGGTATCTCCGTCATCGAGACCTGTGGGATTATAGAAAATGGTGTTGTGCATACCAAGCTGGGCGGCTTTATCATTCATTGCGGCAACAAATCCTTCCACACTTCCGGAAATCAGCTCTGCCAAGGCAACAGCGCCGTCATTGGCACTGGAAACGAATACTGCTTTTAAAATATCGTGAAGTGAGATCTGTTCGCCTACTTCAAGATACGCTTGGCTTCCACCCATGGAAGCGGCGGTTTCGCTGATAGGAACGTTTTCCTCTAATGAAATGACACCGTTTTCTAAGGCCTCCATAGTAAGAAGAAGCGTCATAATTTTAGTTACGCTGGCAATGGGCAGTCTTTCTTCTGAATGATGGGAATAAAGAATCTGCCCTGTAGTTTGTTCTATGAGAACGGCACTTTTACAAGGGAGTTTCAAATCAATAGGGGCATTTTCCGCGATCGTATTGATATCGTTTTCTTTTGCAAAAACTGCTGTTGTAAGCAGTATTGCTGAAAGCGTAATAAGTAAGACTTGTTTTAGTATTTTCATAATTAACCCTCCCGATTTGCTACATTTTATGTAAATACGGGTGAAAGTAGAACAAAAAAAGTCACGGCTTTTGCCGTGACTTTCATAACCTTTATTTAATTAACCAAAGATTGCGTAAACACCTTGTACAAGCTTCTGGAAGAAGGGCATAACAGGAGTTTCATAATTTCCTGCTGCACCGTTGATAGAGGTAGAAACAGTTGCAGAAGAAGAGGAATTGCCGGGAGTGCCGGAGCCGTCACCGCTGCCTGCAGTAGTAGCTGTAGGAGCTGTGGTGGTGGAGGCTGTCGTAGTAGTTGTGGTAGTCCTTGCTGCAGTCGTTGTGCTTGGGGTAGCAACCGGACCGTTAGGAATGGGCGGGAGACCCAGGGAAAAGAAGGAAGCACTGGGATTAGCAAGACCGCTCATAGCAATATATCCGCCTTCAACCACGGAAGAGTGGGTGGGGATCGTTGTGCTTTGCTTAGGTGCTGTGGAAGTAGTTTTAATAGCCGTGGAGGAAGTAATTTCGACCGTTGCTGTTTCTTCCATTGTTTCAGTCTGGGGTTCCGTCTTTCCGCATGAAACGAATACCACGGCGGTGATCAGTACAAGAAGTACGAGGGGGAAAATCAGTCTTTTCATTTATTTTACCTCACTAAACAAATTGGTTAATTAAAAGGGAACCATAGGCAATTCGATGTTTCCATTGGGAAGAACAACAATTCCTGTATCAGGATCAGGAGTGGAAGAACCGCCGTCGTTGCCGGAGCCGGAAGAACCGCTGTCGTTGCCGGAGCCGGAAGAACCGCCGTCGTTGCCGGAGCCGGAAGAACCGCCGTCGTTGCCGGAGCCGGAAGAACCGCCGTCGTTGCCGGAGCCGGAAGAACCGCTGTCGTTGCCGGAGCCGGAAGAACCGCTGTCGTTGCCGGAGCCGGAGGAGCCACTGTCGTTTCCTGTTCCTGAATTTTCACCGGTTCCAGCGTTTTCTTCGTTTGTAATGGTAGATTCAGATTCGTTTTCGTCACCTGTTACGGTAACATTATTTTGATCTTCCGTCGAAGGATTATCTTTCTTGGGAGAGCATGCTGAAAATGCAAAAACAACGGAGAAGACCAAAAGAAAAACTAATATTTTTTTCATGTTGTAATCTCCAAAAAAATCGTCATTGTCAAAAAAGTAAACTTTAAGATCACAAGAGGAAAATCCTCGTATGGTAGTCTACCATCATTATATAATAGATTTTCAAAAAAAGCAATAGGAAATATGACGAAGTTTTGCTATTTTTTTGTAACATAGCTACGAAGATAAAAAAAGAAGAGAAGCTGTAGCTTCTCTTCTTTTGAAAAACAGTTCTTACTTCAGTTCAGCGGTAGCGCCTGCTTCAGCAAGTTTCTTCTGAATTTCTTCAGCGTCGGACTTGGAAACTGCTTCCTTGATCTTGGAAGGAACGTTTTCAACCATGTCCTTAGCATCCTTCAGACCGAGACCGGTGATCTCGCGAACAACCTTGATAACGTCAAGCTTCTTATCGCCGAAAGAGGTCATAACAACGTCGTATTCGCTCTTTTCTTCTGCACCGCCTGCAGCAGCTGCGGGAGCAGCAGCGCCGGCAACAGCAACGGGAGCAGCAGATACGCCGAATTCTTCTTCCAGTGCGGAAACGAGATCTTTCATTTCAAGAATAGTAAGGGATTTGATTTCTTCCAAAATCTGAGTGGTCTTTTCAGTAGCCATTTTCATATACCTCCAAAAATAATAAATTTGTTTTGTAGTGGATAGAAGGAAAGCTTAAGCTTCGGTAGCTTCGCCTTCTTCTTTGTCGATCTTCGCCTGAAGAACGTATGCGAGTCCGTAAAGGGGACCCATCATGCTGCCCATGATCTTGCAGAGCATTTCTTCCTTGGAAGGAGTGCTTGCCAGTTCATTTACAGCTGCTGCATCGATCACACCGCCATCGATAAATCCTGCTTTGATTTCAAAAGAGGGGATCTTGTCCGCATACTCTTTGAGAATCTTAGAGGGAGCGATGGGATCTTCAGCGGAAATAGCCAGAGCGTTCATACCGTCAAGATGAGCCTTCATATCAGCATAGCCGCTAGCTTCACAAGCTCTTCCAATGAGGGAGTTCTTGTAAACCTTGTAGTCTACACCTGCTTCACGGAGAGCTTTACGGAGCTGAGTGTCCTGCTCTACGCTGATACCGGTATAGCTGACAAGTACGCCTGCTACGGAGTTCTGGATCTTCTCGGAAAGTTGAGCGCAGTCTGCCTGCTTCTTTTCAAGAATTTTTGCGCTGGGCATCTTTTTTACCTCCATTTTAGATTTATGACAACAAAAAGGGCATTTCTCCTGACGAAGAAATGCCCATACTTTTTGTATAAGAGCTGTTTCCTCGACAGGCGATACACTTTCAGAGGATCATTCCTCACCTGTTGTCTTAGGCAACAAACGGATTATAACACGCACTTTCGCGTTTGTCAAGCTTTTTTAGCCAAGCTTTGCGGGGTTTACTTTTACGCCGGGGCCCATGGTAGAAGCAACGACGCAGCTCTTGATGTACTGACCTTTTGCTGCGGCGGGCTTTGCCTTGATAATGGCGCCCATAAGAGCTTCAAAGTTCTCCACCAGCTTCTCTTTACCGAAGGAAGCCTTGCCGATGGGGCAGTGGATGATGTTTGTTTTGTCAAGACGGTACTCAATCTTACCTGCCTTGGCATCCTGAACTGCTTTTGCAACGTTAGGAGTTACGGTACCTGCCTTGGGGTTAGGCATCAGACCCTTGGGACCGAGCACCTTACCCAAACGACCGATGACACCCATCATATCGGGGGTAGCGATAACAACGTCGAACTCAAACCAGTTCTCATTCTGGATCTTTGCAACGAGATCTTCAGCTCCTACGTAATCAGAGCCTGCTTCCTCAGCTGCCTTTACATTGTCACCCTTAGCGAAAACGAGGGTGCGTACCTTTTTACCGGTACCGTTGGGGAGAACAACGGCGCCACGAACCTGCTGGTCAGCGTGACGGGAGTCAACACCCAAACGAACGTGGAGCTCGATGGTTTCGTCAAATTTTGCTTTTGCGCTTGCGAGCACGTTCTCGAAAGCTTCTTCGGGGTCGAAGAGCTTGTGAGTATCGTATGCTGCAACGCTTGCCTGA
>JAZSDQ010000014.1:0-47368 GCA_045531235.1 Eubacteriales bacterium | reverse complement strand
TGCAAACTTCATATTTCCCCACTTCTGAAATATCAATAATGCACTTTTTCCTTTTAGATATCCCATAAATCCCGAAACGCTCATTTTGGGCGGGATACTCACCAGCATATGGATATGGTCTGCGCATACCTCTCCCTCGATTATTTCTACCCCTTTCCATTGGCATAATTGTCGCAATATTTCTCGTATCTCTAATCGCTTTTCGTCGTAAAACACCTTTCTTCTATCCTTTGGTGCAAATACGATGTGATACTTGCAATTCCATTTTGTGTGTGCTAAACTACTTTTGTCTATGGCTTCTTTTTTCATAGATAAATCCTCCGATTGTTTTTTCGACTGGCAGGTCGTTTTTATCTTATCACAATCGGAGGATTTTTTCTCACCGCTTTACCTCTACTGAACCACGCCACTATCGCGTGGTTTTCTGTTTACAACAAAAGCGAGGTGAAATTCACCTCGCTTTTGCTGTTCCCTGTTTTTTTATTTTTGAAAAAATTGGTGATTTAAAGAATCTGTTTTCAAACAAACCATGATTGACTGATAAAAGCCAAAGGAATACAGATACAATTATAAAATACGGCAGTGCACTAAAACCAAACATCTCAATTCCAAGAAAAACAGCGCTTACAGGACTGTTTGTAGCGCAACAGAACAAGCCTACCAAACCAAGTGCTGCCGCGAATCCGGGATCTAATCCTAATATACCACCAAAAACGCAACCGAATGTTGCACCTATACAAAAAGTGGGAACAATTTCTCCTCCTTTTAATCCCGCTGCTAAGGTAACGGAAGTAAAAATGATTTTTAAAATAAAATCGAACCATTCGACTTTTCCTTCTATAGCCATAATTGCCATAGACATACCGGCACCGTTATAACGCATATCGCCAACAATTGCGGTTAATACAACAACTACGGCAGCGGCTAACGAAGTGCGAAGAAACTCATTGGAAACAAAAAGTTTCATCAAATGACCTGTTTTGTGGAAGGCAAGGCACATGAGACGACCTAATATGCTAAGACCCAGTGACAAAATAATTATTTTTGCAACAATAGGAAAGGAGAGGGCGTTAACGCTGCTAAGATGCACTGTTTCTGCAGCAACTCCCAAAGCAGAAGAAACTTTGGTGGCAACAATAGAGGAAATAAAGCAAGGCAAGATAGCCCTGCCCATGACTTTGAAACCTAATTTAAACTCTAAAACAAAAAATACTGCAGTAAGCGGCGTTCCAAACAAACCCGCAAATACAGCGCTCATACCGCTCAAAACAACCATGGGGCGATCGTTCTCTTTTAACCGCAGCATACGCCAAAGAGCTGCCGCACCTGCGCCGCCCAGCTGAAGCGCTGCACCTTCTCTGCCGGCAGAACCACCCAAAAGATGCGTAATTGCACTGGAAATGAATATAAGGGGCGCGGCAATTGTTCTGATTGGTTTTTTGTTTGTAAGGCAGAGAATGATTTCGTTTGCTCCGCCGTAATTATGCATATCAAAAGCCCGATATAGTAAAACAGTTGCGATGCTACCAAGAGGCAACAGAAGAACGAGCCACGGCCCTGACTCACGTAGTCTTGTTACCAAAGACAACAAATGTGCAAAGCATGCCCCAATAACTCCGCCCAGTGTTCCTATGAGTACCCCGAGGGCGCACCATTTTAATACGCCAAAAAATATTTTTTTAAAAGTCATATTTTTCATAAATAATCAGGCCTTTCTAATCAAGCAGAATAGATCCTCATTATTGTAGCACAATTACTCAAAAAAGTAAATCTTTCGGCATATTCCCCCTAAATTTTCACCGCTCTGTTGCAGCTAAAACTAAATTATGTGACTTGAATAAAAAAGTTTATATGTGTTTTATAAGATTTCTACAAAAACTTGACTATAACAATAAAATATGTTACACTGATTGAAATCGTAGGTGTAAATGGAACTAGCTGTCTGCAGAGGGAGTCGGTTCCTTTTTGTTTTTATATAGTAAAATTAGGGTGTATGATAAATTTATGAAAAAACAACGGTCTCCGGTATCTACAACACATATCATATTGTTAAGTTTTTTGATAGTGATATTGATTGGTGCAGTATTGCTTACACTTCCCATAAGTTCTGCAGATGGAAAACCGACTTCTTTTTTAGATGCGCTTTTCACTGCAACAACCTCCACCTGTGTTACAGGCTTGGTGGTAACGCCGACCGTTTCCTCTTGGAGTGTTTTCGGACAGGTTATAATTTTGATACTGATTCAGATCGGCGGACTTGGTGTTATCACCATGATGTCGGGGCTGATGATCGTTCTGCACAAGAAAATGGGGATCGGTGACAGACTGCTCTTGCAAGATGCCTTTAATCTTAATTCGCTTTCGGGGCTTGTTCGGTTTGTAAAAAAAATTGTGGCAGGGACACTCGTTATAGAAGGTATCGGCGCTCTGCTTTATATGACGGTTTTTATACCTCAATTTGGTGCAAAGGGAATATGGATATCGGTGTTTACTTCCGTTTCCGCCTTTTGCAATGCAGGTATTGATATCATTGCCGAAAACAGTCTTTGCAATTATGCGCTCAATCCTATTATCAACCTTGTTACCTGTGCCTTAATTATCTTGGGCGGTATCGGCTATATCGTTTGGTGGGATGTGCTCAGGGTGCTGAAAAATGCGCGAACAAAGAAAGTGAGATTTTTCAAAGATCTTACCCTGCACAGTAAAATCGCTATTACTGCAACCATAATTCTGATTTTCGCAGGTGCGGCTTTCATTTTTGCATTTGAATATAACAATCCCCAAACAATTAAAGATTACACATTGCTACAAAAAATAGAAGTGTCCTTATTTCAATCGGTTACCACAAGAACTGCAGGATTTGCGACAGTACCGCAAGAAAACCTCACAAACGCAAGTGCTATCGTATGTTTGCTTTTTATGTTTATCGGCGGTTCGCCCGTTGGCACGGCCGGAGGCATCAAAACGGTGACATTTGCTGTTATTATTGTAGCAACGATTGCCTCTGTTCGTAACAAAGAGGATGCCGAAATGTTTGACAGACGGCTCACAAAACAGGCGATCAGTAAAGCAATTGCCGTTACCTGCATGTCTTTTATTATCATGTTTACTTCAACGGTTTTTCTCTCTGCCGTAACAGAGGCAAATGCGCTTGATATTGTTTATGAAACGGTTAGTGCTACCGCAACCGTTGGTCTTACAAGGAATCTTACGCCTTCTCTGGGTAGTGTTGGGAAAATTATCATTATCATAACAATGTATCTCGGCAGAGTAGGCCCCCTATCACTTGCCGTTGCATTTAAGCGAAGCAAAGATAATCAGAATATTGTAAGGAACCCGATTGAAGAAATCAGCGTGGGATAAGAAGGGATAAATTTATGAGTATCAATAAAACCTATGCCGTGTTAGGTCTCGGCAGATATGGTAGAGCTGTTGCAGAAGAGCTTGTAAATAACGGTGCGGAAGTATTGGCCGTTGACAGTGATCAGAACAATGTCAATAACGCCATTGAAACCATTCCCGTTTGCAAATGTGCAGATATCACCGAGCCAGAGGTAATAAAAAGACTCGGTATTTCCAACATTGATGTTGTCATTGTTGCTATGGCAAGTAATCTTGAAGCCAGCGTTATGGCGGTAACACTCTGCAAGGAAGCGGGTGTTCCGAACGTAATCGTAAAATGCGGTAATGAAATGCACCAAAAGATTTTAAGCCGCGTAGGTGCCGATAAAGTTATTTTTCCCGAAAAAGAATCGGGAAAAAGACTGGCCAAAAATCTGCTTACCTCAGGCTTTTCGGAAATGATAGAGCTTTCCGACGAAGTGTCTATGGTAGAAATTGATGTTAGAGATGAGTGGGATGGCAAAACGCTGATAGAGCTTAGCCTTCGCAAAAAATATTCCATTAATGTGGTTGCAATACGAAACGGAGATATCATCAGCACAACCGTTGATCCTGCTCTCCCCCTTGAAAAAGGAATGCAGCTTATCGTTATTGCAAATACACAAAAATTGCAAAAATTGAAATAATGAGATACTCCTTTTTGTTCGCTTGACGAATGAAAAGGAGTTTCTTTTTTGTTCTACAAACATTATCAACACAATTTGTAATTTAAGGAGAAATGTATATATGAAAGCAACAGGTATTGTGAGAAGAATAGACGACCTTGGTCGTGTGGTTATTCCCAAGGAAATTCGCCGCACGATGAGGATTCGAGAAGGAGACCCTCTGCTGACAACATTGACACCAATCGACAAGTTTTGCCTTGCTATACATAGTGTGGTGAATAGGTATAACGAACAGAATGTTTGATAAAATATTCTTTTGCAAAAGGTTGAAGTATAGCTGGGAATGTGTTAAAATCTCATTAATAAAAACGTTCAAAACATCACATATTTTAGGTGGGAGATGAAGAAATGGATTCGATAAATGAAAATCAAAAAAGAATAGAATGGATAGATGCATTAAAAGGATTTTTGATGTTTTGCGTAACATTGGGGCATTGTAATATTTGGGGGCCCATTGAGCAATACATATATTCCTTTCATATGTTCCTTTTCTTTTTTATTTCGGGTTTTCTTTTTTCCGTAAAACAAAGCACCAAAAGGATACTGGCAAAGTGCTGTCTGAGATTATTACTACCTTTCGTTGCTTGGAACGTTCTTTCTGCTATGATTGGTTTTTTGCAAAGCAAAGATTTAATGAATCTAATTGAAGAACTATTTGTCATAAAAGGCAACTTAACATGGAATCCGCCAATATGGTTTCTGTTGGTTTTGTTTATAACAGAAGTATTGTTCATTTTATTAAAATTGTATAAACGAACTTGGATTTCAATAGCGACCATCATAATATGTCTTGTTCTATGGGTCTTGATCGGAAGCAAATGGCTTTTGTGGAAATTGAATTTAGTGCCAATGGCAATGGCATTCTTTTTGTTTGGATATTTATTTAAGAACGCAATTGCGATTTTTAAAAGATGGCATACAATAATCCCGTTGGGTGTTGGCAGCGTTGTTTTTTCTATGTTGAACATTCGCATTGTTTATACATACGGTCATTTTGGAAATTATATTTACTGCATACTTGCTGCTTTCTGTGGTGTATTATTCTTCGTTGGCTTGTTTTCTAGAGTTGAACTTATTAGTCGCCTTTCTTTTCTTAAAAATTGGGGTAAGAATTCTTTAATAATTATGGCGATGCAATATATCGTGTTTCGTTGTGTGAGCATTGTTTCATTAAAATTTTTAAATTCAGATTTGATGAAGTGGCAAAACTCTGTTTTTTCTTTGGTATTATCGCTTTTTACAATACTTGTAATAACGTTATTTGTTGCTATTTTTAAGAAACTGGCTAATCGTATAAAGTTTCTTGGCACTATAGGAAAAGCGTTTGGTATCAATTATTAAATAGAAATTTCAAAAGATACAAGAGAGATAATTATTAAAAATGCGTTTCTTTTGTAGATAAAAGTATAAATCTCCTTGTTTTACAGATACTAACAGTACAAATTTGTAAAGCAAGGAGATTTTTGTATATATGAAAGCAACAGGTATTGTACGCCGTATAGAGGGATGCGTTATTTTAGGGCAAACCACGAAATAGTCAGTATTGGTGAGGTTTTTAAACAGTTTGCCCCACTGAACGCATTGGTGTCAAAAACGGGTTTTTGGGCGGTTTTTTTATACATAGCAAAAGCGAGGTGAATTTCACCTCGCTTTTCAACTTAAAACTCTATCCAATCTTTTTCTTTTAAGGTTTTTATAACATTTTTGGTATCTGGAAGTGTAATAACAAATAATCTTCCATCTTTGGTGAAAATATTTAAGTGTATATCATCAAATTGATAATGGTCAATGTCTTGTAACAATATTTCATCCAATGTATATGGTTTTTCATCAAGGCATAAGCAAATAATGCCGGCTTCGCAAAAATATATATTGCCGTTTTTAACTTTGCCGTTTCCCAAGTTAAAATTACCATTGGTTTTATAAAAAATAGGAGAGGTTATTTCTTTTTCAAATTCTGCATACTTTTTATCCATAATCTTCCCATAAACAAGAAGAAATACAAATAACAAAATATAGAACAACAATCCTCCAAAAACAGAAATTAAAAGAGCGCCATCCATTTCTAAATATTGCAGTAAGAAATATGTAATCAAGCCAAAAAAGAAACCTGTAATTGCAGATAAAAGTGCTTTAGCTTTCATAAAATCACCTCGTTTAGTTCATTATATCACAATCACCCTAAAAAGTAAATCTTGCGGTATATTTCTCCCACAATTACAGATAATAACAACACAATTTGTAATTTAAGGAGAAATGTATATATGAAAGCAACAGGAATAGTTCGTAGAATCGACGATCTTGGTCGTGTGGTGATTCCCAAAGAGATAAGAAGAACAATGAGAATCCGCGAAGGAGACCCATTGGAGATCTACACGGATCGGGACGGGGAGGTTATTTTTAAAAAGTATTCGCCGGTGGGGGAAATGCTGCAGGAGGCTCAGGGGTACTGTGACACGCTTTACAAGAGCTGGGGTGTACCGGTGGCGGTATTTGACCGAGATGCGGTGATCGCTTGCGCAGGGATACCGAAGAAGACGGTGCTGGATCAGAAGCTTGGTCCGGAAATTGATCGAGTTTTGGAAGACAGACAGTTTTTCTCTTACTCCATGGGGGCGCTGAGGATTCCCTTGGGACCTGAGGGATTTTATGTATCCTCATTGATGCCCATTTTGTCCGAGGGTGATATTATCGGCGGTATTGCAGCGCTTCGCCAGGAACTGAAGGAAGTGGGCGAAACGGAGAAGGCATTGATGCAGACGGCAGGGCTGTTTTTGGGTCGTCAGCTGGAGGAATAAAAAAGAAAGACACCCGAGGTGTCTTTCTTTTTTTGCTTTATTCTTATTTCAGGAATGCACGAACGGTAGCGGCTACATCCTGGGCGCCGAAGACGGCAGAGCCTGCTACGAGAACGTTGGCGCCTCTTTCCTTGACGATGGAAGCATTTTCAAGATTGATACCGCCATCTACCTCAAGGTCGATCTGTCTGCCGCTCTTCTGAATGGCAGCGTTCAGCTTCTCCAGGTTGGGCATTGCTTCGTGCATAAACTTCTGACCGCCGAAACCGGGCTGAACGGTCATAACCAGAGCAAGTTCCAATTCATCCAGGAAAGGAACCATAAGGTTTGCATCGGTATGAGGCTTTACAGACATACCTGCGCGAATACCGTGAGAATGGATCTTCTCAATGACCTCGCGATGGTTATCGCAAGCTTCGTAGTGGAAGGTGATGATATCTGCGCCTGCTTTGGCAAAATCATCAATGTAACGAATGGGATCCTGGATCATCAGGTGCACGTCAAAAACGATGGGGCAGACCTTACGCATGGAAGCGATCATACCCGGTCCCAAGGAGATGTTGGGAACGAACATACCGTCCATAACGTCAAGGTGCAGATACTCTGCGCCGTTATCGTAAACTTTTTTGATTTCGTCGGCAAGATAGCAAAAATCTGCCGCGAGAACAGAGGGAGCAAGCTTAATCATATTAAAATCTCCTATTTTCTTTTTTCCGTAATTTGCCATCGGGTGGCATCGGGAAAATTATAACATAAAATAACACTAGGTGCAACACTTTTTCAAAAAAGAATGCGCCTTATTTTTCATATTCCGCAGGTGATGGAAGACCGACGTAGAAAGAGAAGGAAATAAAAGACTTCTCTTCCCTCTCTCCTGCGTTACGATAAAAGGGAGCGCCTTTGGCGCTCCCTTTATATTTTATTCTTTGGCAGCGGCGATGATCTTTTCCGCTACGTTTGCAGGTGCTTCTTCGTAATGATCGAAGTAGAAGGTGAAGTTTGCTCTGCCCTGAGAGATGGCGCGGAGAGCGTGAACGTAGTCTTCCATTTCGGCTTCGGGAACTTCTGCTTCCACAACGCTCCAGCCGTGTTTCTCGGCAAGCTGATCCATACCCATAATCTTGCCACGGCGCTTGTTCAGATCGCCGATGACATCACCCATCTGGGCATCGGGCATATAGACCATCAGTTTTCCTACCGGTTCCAGAAGAACGGGTGCGCACTGAGGAAGGCCTTCGCGGAATGCGATGCCTGCGGCGGTCTTGAATGCCATTTCCGAGGAGTCTACGTCGTGATAAGAGCCGTCATAGAGGTTGGCAGCGAGATTTACTACAGGATAGCCTGCCAGAACACCCTTGGACATACATTCCAAAAGACCTTTTTCAACGGCGGGATGGAAGTTCTTGGGAACGGAGCCGCCGAAAATGGTTTCGGTAAAGGTGAGGCCTTCAGCTTCTCCGGGAGAGAACTCGATCTTTACGTGGCCGTACTGACCGTGACCGCCGGACTGCTTCTTGTGCTTGCCTTCTACCTTGGCAGATTTGCGAATGGTTTCGCGGTAGGCGATCTTCTTTTCACCAAGAACGACTTCCACGCCATAGCGAGCTTTCATCTTAGCGAGCGTGATATCCAGATGAGTTCCGCCGAGACCGGAAAGGAGCATCTGGCTTGTTTCACGGTTGACTTCATACTTCAGAGTCATATCTTCTTCCAGAAGCTTGGTTACGGCAGAGGAGATCTTATCTTCATCACCTTTTGCCTTGGGAGCAAGAGATTTAATATAAAATGGTTCGGGATATTCTGCAGGAGCGTAGGTAGCTTCCCCGGTCCAGCTGAGGGTATCGCCCGTAGCGGCAGAGAGCTTGGAGACCATACCGATATCGCCGCAGGAAAGTACGGGAACTTCCGTTTGGGTCTTACCGCGGACCGTATAGATCTTGCCCAATTTTTCGCTGTCGCCGGTGCGTGCGTTCTTCAAAGTAAGATCGCCCTTGACAGAACCGTTCATAACCTTGAAAAAGCTCATTTTACCAACGAAAGGATCGGCAATGGTCTTATAGATAAAGATGGCGGGAGCGCCGTCGGGCTGAATTTCAACATCCTTGCCGTCGATGTCTTTTTCTGCGCCTTTGGCACTGTGGCGGGGGAAGGACTGGGCGATGGAGTTCATCAAGGTCCACACACCCCAAAGCTTGGTAGCGCAGCCGCAGAAGCAAGGTACGATTTCGCCGTGAATGATACCTTCGTGAACGGCATTGTAGATCTCTACCTGAGAGATATCTTCGCCGCCGAAGTATTTATTCATCAGCTCTTCACTGGTGCCTGCAACGGCTTCCAGAAGCATTTCACGGAATTCATCCACAGCGTCCTTATTTTCTTCGGGAATGGGAAGAACGTGGTGAGTACCGTTATCGTCAAAACTGTGAGCTTCCATTTGCACCAGGTCAATGGCGCCACGGACTTCTCCATTGCTGACCATGGGAATGGTGATGGGACAGATGGAACGACCGAATCTTTCGTGGAGAGCA
Organism: Eubacteriales bacterium; assembly: GCA_045531235.1. Classification (GTDB taxonomy): domain Bacteria; phylum Bacillota; class Clostridia; order Oscillospirales; family SIG627; genus RGIG5579. Next base: position 37,975 of record JAZSDQ010000014.1, on the reverse strand, counting down.
TTGAGAAGCTTAGCAAAGCGAGCTTCGTTATCATCAAACTTATTGATAAAAATGGCCTTGGGCAGACCGCCTTCCTCTGCCTTATCCCAGCCAAGCTCCGTACCTACCTGAATACCGGACTTTGCATCGACAACGATAATGGCGCTGTCTGCTACACGGACTGCCTGAGACACTTCCCCTGTAAAGCCGGGATAGCCAGGGGTATCCACAACGTTGATCTTAATGTCTTTCCACATGACGGGCGCCTGAGAAGATGCCACGGAGATCTTTCTGCGGATCGCTTCGGGATCAAAATCAAACACAGTATTTCCTTCGGAAGTTTTGCCTAAACGGTCACTTCCGCCGGACAGATAAAGCATAGCCTCTGCCAAAGACGTCTTACCGGCGCCGGAATGGCCCAAGAGAGCGATGTTGCGAATACTTTTCATTTCAATGATTGCCATAGAGTCCTCCTTTGCTCCCGCTTCTCGGGAGCGTGTGTAGATTTGGAGAGCAGGTTTCCTTTTGGAAACTTTTGCTTAACAATTTTATTATAAATCATTCACAAAATAATTGCAATCACTTCTTCCCATTGTGGAAGTGTGCAAAAAAACAGAAATTTTTCAGGATTCTTTATGCATTTTTTACAACAAGAGGTAAAAATCGCCCCAAAAACAAAAAAAGTGTGTTTTTTCACGCTTTTTTGCAAGGTTTTGCATATCTTCTTTTTCGCCTTGTATATAAAAAAGAAGTCGGGAAATGCCCACGGCTTTTTGCTTTCTTACTTAGAAAAGAATGATGAGGAACTGGGATACAAGAACCACGGCAATGAGGGCAATGGGATAGGTTGCCGCATAAGCGGAAGCCACGTCTTCCGTGCCGGCCACGCTGATGAGTGTTCCCAAAGCGGGAGTGGAGGTCATACCGCCGGTGATAGAACCGAGGTTATTCAAGAGAGAGAGCTTCAGCACATATTTTGCAAAGAAGAAGCCGACGACCATGGGAATGATGGTCATAACCACACCATATACAAAATACATAATCTCAAAATATTCCACAAAGCTGATACCGCCTGCGATACCTGCACCGATGAGGAAGAGCATCAGACCGGTTTCGCGGAATACCTTGAGGGTGGATTCCTTGGGTGTGAGGTTAACAGGACCAATGTGGGCAAGATAACCGATGACAAGAGATACAATAAGGGTGCCGCCGGTGGTACCGAGGGTAAAGAATTTTGCAATCTTTACGCCGCCAACCAAAAGGCCGAGAACCGCGGCAATGGCAAAAGGAGTGATACCGAAGGCATCAAAATCAATAAGCTTGCCTGCATACTTTTTGCCTTCTTTGCTTTCTACGGAAACGAGCTTTGCTCTTTCTTCCTCCATATTGGCGCCACAGAATTTGGGCATCAGCTGAACGAAAAGAACAACACCTACCACACCGAAAAGATAAGCAATGCCATGGCCTACGGTAACGGCGGTTTCATACACGGGCTGTACCGTTTCTTTTGCGGCGGAAAAGGCAGGAGTAGAAGTGAGAGAGCCGGAGAGAAGACCGACGATCATGGCAGTAAGCTCCGCAGGATCTGCGCCGGGCTCAAGAATTCTTCCTACGTAGATACAACCAACAGCGGAAAGGCCGCCTGCGATAATGATAATAAGGCCGAGAAGGATATAAGACTTGAAATTCTTCTTGAAATTGGCAAAAAATCCGGGACCTGCAATAAAACCGACGGAGGTTACAAAAAGAACAAGACCCAGATTTTCAATGACCTTCAAAGCATTGGAGGCGTAAGAGATCTTATCCTCGCCGATGGTGAGCGCATCCTTCAAAAAATCGGGAAACAGTGCGCCGAAGAGAAGGGCGGCAATAAATACGCCCGCCGTACCGAGAGATACTCCCTTGACGGTAACTCGGCCCAGCATATAACCTGCGGCGGCAATGAGCATCACGGCAAAAATCAAACGGGCAATACCCGCAACGGAAAATGCAAACATAGTGTAATCCTTTCATATTTATAAAATGCAACAATTGGTATTTTATCGAGAATGAGGGAAAAAGTCAACGATTTTTTTCGTTTCTTACATATTATTTTCATCTTAGAGATATATATGAAACTGATGTATTCAATTTTCCCACATTTACAAAATAGCCCTTTTCTTTTGTCTTAATCTGTGATATAATATTGTATCTTAGTATGCATTGGCGAAAGGAGGGCTTCTCGAATGAAAAAAATCGAGCTTCTTTGCCCCGTTGGGGGAAAAGATACCCTTTCCGCCGCCATTCTCGGCGGCGCCGATGCCGTTTACTTTGGCGGCAAGGAATTCAACGCCCGTATGAACGCCAAGAATTTTGATCGGGAAGCCATCCAAGAAGCCGTTTTGCGCTGTCACGATCACGGGGTACGTACGTATATCACCTTGAACACCCTCTTTTTGGATCGCAGACTTCAGGAGGGTCTGGATTTTGTTTCCTTTCTTTACAAAGCCGGCTGCGATGCCCTCATCGTTGCCGATCTCGGCTTTGCCGCACTTTGCAAACAGAATTTCCCCGATTTCCCTCTCCACGGCAGCACACAGATCTCGGGACACAATGCGGAAGCGGCAAAATTCCTTGCGGAAAAAGGCTTTTCCCGTATGGTGTGCGCCAGAGAGATTGACAAGGAGAATCTTACTCTCCTTTGCAAAAATTCTCCCATTCCCATTGAAGCTTTTGTTCACGGCGCCATTTGCGCCAGCGCTTCAGGACAGTGCCTGATGAGCAGTATGATCGGCGATCGCAGCGGAAACCGTGGGGAATGCGCTCAGCCTTGCAGACTTCCTTATAACAACTCCTACCCCTTAAGCTTTAAAGATCTTTCTCTTGCCCGTCACGCAAAAGAGGTCTTTCGTTCCGGTGTTTCTTCTCTGAAAATCGAGGGAAGAATGAAAAGCCCCGAATACGTATACAGTGCCGCCAAGGTGTGGCGTACTCTTATTGACGAAGGGCGAGATGCCACGGAAAAAGAGCTTGAGTGCTTAGCCTCGATCTTTTCCAGAAGCGGCTTTACCAGCGGCTATTTTGAAAAGAAGCTGACAGACAATATGCTTGGCCGACGGACGGAAAACGATAAAAAGAAAAGCGCAGATGCAAAAACACGATTTGTCCCCTGTCAAAGAACAGTTTCTCCCATAGAAATTCAAAGGGGAAAAAGAGCGCTCTCCCCCATCATTCTCCCTCAAAAAGAAAAGCCCCAATACCGTAGAAGCGCCCGTTTTTATTCTCCCGAACAAATTCCGGAAGGCGATTTCTTCATTGAAAAATATCTGCCCTTGGAAAAATTTGACGGAAAGAGGGCAAACGGCGTTATTCTTCCTCCCGTGATTTTTGACGGAGAAGAAGAAAAGGTGCGAAAACTTTTGGAAAAAGCGAGACTGGACGGCGCTGAACACGCCATTGTAGGAAATATTGGTCACGTCACCCTTCTTGACGGCCTGGGATTTCGGCTTCACGGCGATTTCCGCCTGAACGTTACCAACAGCTTTTCTCTCGGCCTTTATCCCGAGTTTGAAGATATCATCCTATCCCCCGAACTGACGGGACCGCAGATCCGCGATCTGAGAGGAAAGAAAACCGTAATCGTTTACGGCAGAATCCCCTTGATGCTTTTGGAAAAGAATCTCGCTGCAAAAAACCTTCGGGATCGGCGAGGAGTGATCTTCCCCGTCCTTCGTGAAGGCGGCCGAAGCATTGTAATCAACTCCGTGCCCATTTATATGGCAGACAGAAAAAAAGAAATGAAGGAAAAAGGAATGTTCTCGCAGCACTTCCTTTTCACCACGGAAACAAAAAAACAAGTGGAGGAAATCATTTTTTCCTACCAAAAAGGACTGCCGTCAAAAGAAGCGGCAAGAAGAATTCGATAAGGCGGAAAAAAGTATGATTCGTCATCTGTTTATTCTCAATCCTCAGGCAGGCGGAAAAAATCCTGTTGAAAAAGCCACGGAAAGCATCAAACGCGCTTTTATTCTCAATACTGACCGTGAAAACGAATGTTACGACATTGTTTTGACCAAATGCAAGGGCGATGCAACGGAAATCGCCAAAAAAGCAGTAGAAGAAAACCCCGGCTTTACCCGCATTTATGCTTGCGGCGGCGACGGCACCCTGCACGAAATTGTTAACGGTATCGTAGGAGCAAAGGACGTTGCCGTCTGCCCCGTTCCCGTAGGCAGCGGAAACGATTTTATCCGATATTTTGACGAGATCCCCAAGGAAAAGTTTCTGGATATTTCCGCTTGTATCAAAGGAAAGGTGCATCCCTGTGACGTGCTTCGATGCGGTGATATTTACAGCCTGAATAATATTTCCGCAGGGTTGGACGCCATGACAGCGAGAAGACAACAAAAAATCAAGCGTCTCCCTGCAATGAATGCAGAAGCCGCTTATACCATGGCGCTTGGCTACTCCTTCTTTTTCTCTATGAAAACCCCTCTTCGCTTTGAAATTGACGGAGAAGAGCTTACTCTCCCCAGAGGAGCTGCCACCATTGCAGTCATCAGCAACGGAAAGTTTTACGGAGGAGGCTACAAGGCCACCCCCTTAGCTTCCATCGATGACGGACTGATCGATTTTGTTTCTCTTCCTACCATTAACCGTATGCAGTTTCTCCAATATGTGCCTCTTTATAAAAAGGGCTTACATATCGGCAAGATTCCCGAGCTTATTTACCGCCGCTGCAAAAAGATCAAGCTGTTTTCCGAGGAAACGCTTTGTATGCAGGCTGACGGTGAAGTGTTTGAAGCAAAAAATCCCGAAATTGAGATCTGTCATCACGCAATTAATCTGATCTTACCCGAATAACCCCCGAAAGGAATCCCCCGAATGAACCCGAAACTGAAAGAAAAAACGCTGGAATCCCTTTCCGCGGTACTACCCATTACGGCAATTGTGCTTATTCTGAGCATTTTTCTGGTACCGCTTTCCATTGGCAGCGTAGTAATGTTCTTCGTCGGTGCGGCAATGCTGATCATCGGAATGGGCATGTTCCAGCTTGGCTCTGAAATGGCAATGACCCCCTTGGGGGAAGGCGTTGGCGTAGAGCTTTCCAAATCAAAAAAAATATGGTTTGCCATTGCCGTCGGCTTTTTGATGGGAATTCTCATCACGATAGCAGAGCCGGACTTGCAAGTGCTTTCCAACCAGGTCCCCAATATTCCCAACATCGTTCTGATCCTTACGGTGGCAATTGGCGTGGGTATTTTTCTTGCCATTGCCGTTGCCCGTATCATATTCCGCGTTAAGCTATCCATTATCCTCATTGTATGTTATTCGATCCTTTTGGTTATGATGTTTTTCATACCCGAGGAGTTTCTCTCCGTCGCTTTTGACTCCGGCGGAGTTACCACAGGCCCCATCACCGTTCCCTTTATCATGGCAATGGGTCTCGGTCTTGCTATGATGCGTTCTGATAAGGACGCTGCCGATGACAGCTTCGGTCTTGTAGCGTTATCCAGCGTGGGTCCCATTATGGCGGTAATGATCCTTGGATTTTTTTTCAAGCCCCAGGAATCCGGCTACACTGCTTCCGAGATCCTTCACGTAGATACCATGCAGGACGTAGCAAAAGCCTTTGCATGGGAGATCCCCCATTATCTTGAGGAAGTTGCCGTTTCCATTTTCCCTATTCTCCTTATGTTTATGCTCTTTCAGCTCTTCCGTCGACGCTATCACCGCCGCCAGGTATTCCGTGTCATCATCGGTTTTATTTACACCTATCTCGGATTGGTTCTGTTTTTATGCGGTGTGAATGTAGGCTTTGCCCCTGTAGGCACCCTTCTGGGGCACGAATTGGCAGGAAGCACGGAAAAGTTTTTGCTTATCCCCATCGGTATGCTCATCGGTTATTTTATCGTTAAAGCAGAGCCTGCCATTCAAATTCTGAATCACCAGGTACAGCAGGTTACCGACGGCGCCATTTCCGCAAAGGCAATGAACCGAAGCCTTTCCATCGGTGTTGCTTGCAGTGTGGGCCTTGCCATGCTCCGTTCCTTGACAGGTATCCCGCTTATGTATATGATTTTGCCCGGCTATCTTTTGGCGCTTGTTCTTTCTCTCATTGTGCCGAAAATTTTTGTCGGTATCGCCTTTGACTCCGGCGGCGTTGCCAGCGGACCCATTACCACCACCTTTCTTCTGCCTTTGTGCATCGGCGTTTGCGATACCTCCGGCGGAAATATTATGACCGACGCATTCGGCGTGGTATCTCTCGTTGCACTCACCCCTCTCATTGCCATTCAGCTGATGGGTCTGGTTTACAAGATCAAGCTGAGCGGAGTAGATACTGCAGAAGAAATAGCTGTTATTCCCGGTGATGACGATATTATCATTTTTGAGGAGGAAGCGATATGATACACAAAGAAAAAAATGCCGTTCGCGCGCTCATTACCATCACCTCCTTAAAACTTGCCGATAAGGCAGACAGAGTTTTTCAAGAAAAAGGAATTCCCTTACACTACCGCCTGAACGGTGTAGGAACCGCCCCCAGCGAGATCTTGGATCTCCTCGGCATCGGTGCTTCCGACAAAGGAATTCTCATCAGCATGATGGAAAAGGAAAAAGCGGATCAAATGCTGTGCGAATTGGAGCGTGAAATTCATTTTTACATGCCCGGTCACGGCTTCGCTTTCACCCTGCCGTTAACAGGCGCCACCAATCATATTTTAAAAATCATCAAACAACAGAAACATGAAATTTCCGAAAGAAAGGAATCAGTCATCATGCCAGATACCAAATACTCTCTGGTAGCCGTCATTGCAAATCAAGGCTACAGCGAAGACGTTATGTCGGCAGCCCGAGAAGCAGGCGCAAGAGGCGGTACCATCATTCACAGCCGCCGCATCGGTGATACGGAGAACATCACCGTTTGGGGTCTTAGTCTGCAAGAGGAAAAAGAAACGATCCTCATTGTAGCCACCGAAGAAAACAAGCTTGCCATCATGCAGGCCATCAGCGAGAAATACGGTATGCAAAGCGAAGCAAAGGCGGCAGTTATTTCACTCCCCATCGATAACGTTATCGGCCTGAACGGTTAAAAAAAGGAGCCTTTCATCGGAAGATGGAGGGCTCTTTTGTTTTTCACCAAAACCGTTGACGGAATTTGTTTTTTTATGGTATAATAAACTGATTTTTTATACCAAGGAACGACCTTTATGAAACCAAAATTCATTCACATCAATACCTTCGGTTGTCAGCAAAACGAAGCAGACAGCGAAACCTTGATGGGCATTGCCTGTGAAAAGGGTTACACCCCCACAGATGATATTGAAAAAGCAGATTTGATCCTTTTTAACACCTGCGCCGTAAGAGAGCATGCAGAACTGAAAGCGCTTTCTACCACGGGTCAGCTGAAGCACCTGAAGGAAAAAAACAAAAACCTGAAAATCGGTCTTTGCGGATGCATGGTACAGCAGGAGCATCGAAAAGAGGATATAAAGAACAAATATCCTTACGTAGACTTTGTTTTCGGTACCAATAAAATTGCTTCTTTCGGCGAAATTCTTGATAAGATCGCCACGACAAAGAAGCGCTTTTTCGCCGTGGAAAGCTATGAAGAAAACCCGGGCAAGATCTGCGAGGGGCTACCCGTCAAAAGAAAAATTCCCTACCGCGCTTTGGTTTCCGTGATGTACGGCTGCAATAATTTTTGCACCTACTGTGTCGTGCCTTACGTCCGCGGCAGAGAGCGGAGCCGCGATCCCGAGGCGGTATACAGGGAAGTAAAAGGCCTTGTGGAAAACGGATATAAGGAAATTATGCTTTTGGGGCAGAACGTAAACTCTTACGGAAAAGATCTGAAAACGCCCCTTTCCTTTTCCAAGCTTCTTGAAAAGCTTTGCGAGATCGAAGGTGATTTCGTTTTAAAATTTATGACCAGCCACCCCAAGGATGCCACCTTTGAGCTCATTGATACCATTGCAAAAAACCCAAAGATCGAGCGACATTTTCATCTGCCCTTACAGGCAGGGTCCGACAGGATCTTAAAAGAAATGAATCGCCGCTACACCTTTGAACACTACTATTCTCTCGTAGAATATATGCGAAAAAAGATCCCCGAGATCGCCATTACCACAGACATTATCGTAGGCTTTCCGGGAGAAACGGAAGAGGATTTCCAAAAGACTCTGGAGGCTTTGGAAAAATGCCGTTTTGACGGTGCTTTCAGCTTCGTCTATTCCCCTCGCAAAGGAACCCCTGCCGCTGAAATGGAAGGGCGCGTTCCCGAAGAAGCCACCAAAGACCGTATGGCTCGCCTTCTGGCGCTTCAGCAGAAGATCCAGACGGAGAATAACGAAAAGCTGCTGGGGAAAACCGTTCGCGCCCTCTGTGAGGGAGAAAGCAAGAGCGATCCCGAATTTTGTTCCGCAAGAAGTGACAGCGGTAAGCTGATCCACTTTAAAAAGCCGGATGGAAAAGACCTGACCGGTGAATACGTATCCATAAAAATCAAAGAAGCCCGTGCCATTATGCTGCTCGGGGAGGTAATTTTATGAGTCCGATGATGCTCCAATATCTGGAAATCAAAAAGCAATACGAAGGCTATCTTCTGTTTTACCGTCTCGGTGATTTTTACGAGATGTTTTTTGACGATGCCAAGATCGCATCCAAGGAATTGGACCTCACTCTCACAGGGCGTGACTGCGGTGAAGACGAAAGAGCGCCTATGTGCGGCGTTCCTTATCACGCTTGTGACTCGTATATTGCAAAACTGACTCAAAAGGGCTACAAGGTTGCCATTTGTGAGCAGACCCAGGACCCCAGCACCTGCAAGGGCATCGTGCCGCGGGAAGTCATTCGCATCATCACTCCCGGCACCATCACTTTAGGCGGTGCTCTGGAAGAAGAAAAGAACAATTACCTTGCCACTGTTTATGCAGAAGGAAACAAGGCGGGACTTGCCTTTTACGATCTTTCCCAGACGGCAATGCACGCCATTTCCATTCAAAGTGAGAAGGAAGACGGGCTGTTCCGCCAGATCATCAATGAGCTTGCAAAATTCAGCCCCAAGGAATTGATCGTAAATCTTCCCAAGGAAGAATGCACCGTTCTGACAGACTGGATGGAGCAAACAGAAGGCAATCTTATCTCCTGCGGTATGTACGATCTTTTTGAAGAAAAAAATCTTAGCCTTACCGAAAGACAGTTTGCAGGAAAGAACGACGCTCTTCTTCTGTGCCGCGAGGATATCGTTCTTTCAAAAGCGGTAAGCGCTCTTGTGGCGTATCTTGACGTAACCCAAAAGACGGTACTTCAATCCCTTACCGATCTCAAAATTTACGATAACAATCAATTCCTTTCCATCGATGCCAATTCCCGAAGAAATCTGGAACTTACGGAAACACAGCGAGGCAAAGAAAAGCGCGGTTCCCTCCTTTGGGTATTGGATAAGACCCGTACCAGTATGGGTGCGAGAATGCTCCGCCGCTTTCTGGAAAGTCCTCTGACCAACCCCCGCGCCATCGCCAAGCGGCAAAGCGCGGTTTTGGAACTTTATAACGATCTGCAGAAGAAAGACGAATTGAGAGAAGCGCTTTCTCCCGTGCAGGATCTGGAAAGAATTCTTTCCCGTATTATATACAGCGGCGGCAACGCCAAGGATCTTTACGCCTTGGCAACGACCCTTTCCTATTTTCCCGAAATTACGGCAAATCTGGAAAGCTGCCAGGGAGAAGCTCTCAGCGAGATCTATTCTCGTCTGAAACAAGAAATTCTTCCCGTAACCGTGCCTCTTTCCGATCTCCTTTTTTCCGCCATTCGTCCCGATCCGCCCTTTTCCGTGAGAGAGGGAGGCTTTATTCAGAAAGGCTATAACGAAGAGCTTGACGAGCTTAACGCCATTATGACGGAAAGCCAGAGCTATCTTGCCAAGATCGAAAACACCGAACGGGAGCTGACGGGAATTCCCAAGTTGAAGATCGGCTACAACCGCGTATTCGGCTATTATTTTGAGGTATCCCGTTTGCACAGTGATAAGGTGCCCGAAAGATATATCCGCAAGCAAACTCTGACCAATGCGGAAAGATACATCACAAGCGAGCTGAAGGATATGGAAAGCCGTATTCTCGGTGCAAAGGATCGGGCAGTGGCGTTGGAATACGATCTTTTCCGCGAGCTTTGCGAAAAAGTGAAGGAAAACACGGCACTCTTGCAAGAAGGGGCAAAGCTCATCGCAGAAGCTGACGTTTACGCTTCCCTTGCCCACGTAGCACTGGAAAACAACTACGTATGCCCCGTGGTAGGTTACTCTCAGGAAATTGATATCCGCGACGGAAGACATCCGGTAGTAGAAAAGATGACCAAGGGATTTTTCGTTCCCAACGATGCCCTTCTCGACTGCGAAAAGAACCGTATGGCCATTATTACAGGCCCCAATATGGCAGGTAAAAGCACCTATATGCGTCAGGTTGCCATCATTGTCATTATGGCGCAGATCGGATCCTTTGTTCCTGCAAAAGAGGCGGTCATCGGTATCGTAGATAAGATCTTCACCCGTGTAGGCGCAAGCGACGACCTTTCCATGGGTCAGTCCACCTTTATGATTGAAATGAGCGAGGTGGCATACATTCTGCAGAACGCGACAAAGAAGAGCCTGATTATTTACGATGAGATCGGCCGCGGAACCTCTACCTATGACGGTATGAGCATTGCCCGCGCCGTGGTGGAATATACTGCAGGCAAAAAATGCGGCGCCAAGACCCTTTTTGCCACCCATTATCACGAGCTCAGCGAATTGGAAGAGACCATGGACGGTGTGAAGAACTATAACATTGCCGCCAAGAAAAAGGGTGACAGCGTTATTTTCCTTCGCAAGATCCTCCCCGGTAGCGCCGATGAAAGCTACGGTATTGAAGTAGCCCAGCTTGCGGGTGTGCCTGCAGAAGTCATTCGCCGCGCCAAGGAAACCTTGAAAGAGCTGGAAAGTGAAAAACCGGCCAAAGCACCGAAGGAGCGTTCCGCCGGAGAAGAACTTCCCCTGTTCTCCTCTATCAAAGACGAAATTATTGATGCTTTAAAGGCGGTGCAGGTAGATACCATGACGCCCATTGAAGCCCTTGGAAAGCTTCACGATTTGAGCCGAGAGGCAAAAAAACTGTAAAATAAGCAAAGGAAAACGGTATGGCAGTCATCAATCTATTGGATGTGCAGACCTCCAACCTCATTGCCGCAGGCGAGGTGGTAGAGCGTCCCGCAAACGTACTGAAAGAGCTTTTGGAAAACGCCATTGATGCCAAAAGCACCGCCATTGTCACGGAAATCATAGGCGGAGGCGTGGATTCTATTCGCGTTACCGATAACGGTTGCGGTATGGATAAGGACGATCTTCCTTTATCCATTCGCCGTCACGCCACGAGTAAAATTAAAAACGGCGCAGATCTTGCCGCCATTTCCACTCTCGGATTCCGAGGAGAGGCACTTGCCGCCATTTCCTCCACCTCCCGTTTTACCGTGATGAGTAAAATGAGAGATGCCGCTTACGGTCATCAGATGACCGTAGAGGGTGAAGAAGTTCTTTCTTTGGAAGAATGCGGCTGCGCGGACGGCACTACCGTCATTGTACGGGATCTGTTCTTCAATCAGCCTGCCAGACGGAAGTTTTTAAAGAGAGCACAAACGGAAAGCGCGGCTATTTTGCAATACATTCAGCGCATTGCCGTATCTCATCCCGAAATTGCCTTTCGCCACATTGCTGATGGTGTAGTGAAATTACAGACCATCGGCAACGGAAAGCTGGGCGACTGCATTTATTCGGTATACGGCAAGGAATTTGCTTCTTCCCTTGTGGAGGTAGATTACAAAGAAGGGCCTTTTTCCGTAAAGGGCTATATCACTCGTCCGGAAATGGCGAGAAACAATCACAATTATCAAAGCTTTTACATCAATTCCCGTTATGTGAAAAGCCGCACCATGCAATTTGCCATGGAGGACGCTTACAAGAGCTTTGTAAAAAGTGAAAAATTCCCCGGCTGCGTTCTTTTCCTTGAAATTGACCCCGGTGAAGTAGATGTGAACGTACACCCTGCAAAGCTGGAAGTGCGTTTTTCTGATGAAAGAGGCGTTTACAGCGCTGTTTATGCCGCCGTGCGGAAAACTCTGTCTTCCCTTTCCAACCGATTGGCAAAAGATGAGTACGATAGAGCCTTTGCTCTTTCCCAAATCAAAAAAGACGTAGTGGTACCGAAAATTTCGGAAACCCGTCCTCCCCTGACTCCCTCAGTAGAGGTAAAAGCGGGCTTCTTCCACGAAGCGAAAAAAGAATTACCCCTCTTTTCTTCCGCACCCAGTCGTGGGAAGAGTCCTTTGATCTTCAAAGAGAAAAAGGAAGAAGAAAAGACTGTGACCGTAAAGGAAGCGGATTTTACAAAAGAAGAAATTTCCGTCACAGCAAAGGAAATTCCTGCCGCAGAAAAACCTGTGGAAGAAATGAAAATTTCAAAAGAAGTTCCTCAAAAGCTTGAGGAAGAAGTCTTTACTCAAGGAACGGTCGTCGGTCTTGAGGAGCTTGAGGGCGCTGTCAAAAAGGAGAATCCTTTAACCGAAGTCGGTACGGTGCGCGGGGTAGTATTTAACGCTTTCATTCTGTATGAAACCAAAGATAAGCTCTATCTTATCGATAAGCACGCCGCCCACGAAAGAATCCTTTATGAAAGCTTGAAAAAGAGCCACAAATCTCAATCGGTTCAGCTCTTTTTAGAGCCGCTTTTCTTCACGCTGCCTCCTGTGGATGCCGCTGCTGTCCGCGACCATTTAAAGGAAATGGAAAATGCAGGCTTTCTATTGGAAGAATTCGGAGATTCCGGTTTTCTTCTTCGCGGGATTCCCTTAGAATTTACTTCCCTCTCGGGCGACGCGGTCATTTCCATTCTGGAAAGCGCCGCCGCCGAATTGCGCCTGGGAGGAAAAGCCTCCGGTGCCGGAGAGAAGAAATTCGACCGCACGCTCTACTCTATGGCTTGCAAAGCCGCGGTAAAAGCGGGAATTCCTTCCACCACATCCGATCACGAATGGATCGTGGAAAAAATCCGCGAGATCGACAATATCATCGTTTGCCCCCATGGCAGACCCATTCTCGTATCCTACACGAAAAAAGAAATTGAAAATCTGTTTTTAAGAACGTAAGAGGTATTTTATGGCAAAAGTTTCCTGGCCCCCCGCTACACTCCTGGCGCCTGTTCCCGCAGTTCTCGTTACTTCGGGAACCGTGGAAAACCCCAATGCTTGTACCGTTGCATGGACGGGCATTATCAATTCCGAGCCGCCGATGACTTATATTTCCCTAAGGCCTTCCAGACACTCTCATAAAATCATTTCTCAAACGGGAGAATTCGTTATCAATCTCACCACGGGAAGCCTTGCAAAAGCTACCGATGCCTGCGGCGTATATACAGGCGCTAAAATGAATAAAATCAAAGCGTATTCCCTTACCGCCGAAAAAGGAGTAAAGGTTTCCGCACCCACCCTGGCACAAAGTCCCGTTTCTCTGGAGTGCTGCGTGACTGAGGTGAAGCGCCTGGGATCTCATGATATGTTTCTTGCCGAGATCGTTGCCGTAGACGTTGAGGAAAGCCTCGTTGATGAAAACGGAAAATTGGATCTGAGAAAGGCGAATCTGATCGCTTATTCCCACGGCGACTATATCCAGCTGGGGAAAAAAGTCGGTTCTTTCGGATATGCCGTACGAAAAAAGAAGAACGGGAAATAAAACGGAGCATTTCGCTTTTTGCTCTTGACAAACGGTGGAAAATAGCCTATAATCTTTCGTGTCCCCAATTTGGAGGGATATCGAAGTGGTCATAACGAGGCGGTCTTGAAAACCGTTTGGGAGAAATCCCACAAGGGTTCGAATCCCTTTCCCTCCGCCATGGAAAGAGGCCACCTCGGGTGGCCTTTTTCTTAAAACAACCGAATACGATTTGGAGAAGTACCCAAGCAGGTCGAAGGGGACGGTTTGCTAAACCGTTAGGTCGGATTATTCTGGCGCCGGGGTTCAAATCCCCGCTTCTCCGCCAAGAAAAAAGCACTGCAATAGCAGTGCTTTTTTGTTATGTTAAAATTTTCTTTACAAGATTCGACAAATAGTGTATAATGATGAAAATTTTTCTTTAGTAAAGGATGCAATTTATGGAAGCAACATTTTGGGCTTTTACTCCGGCGATCGTTGCCATCGTATTGGCTTTGATCTCCAAGCAAGTTTATCTTTCCCTTTTTGTAGGCATTCTGACAGGCGCTTTTTTGTATGCCGGTTGGAATCCTCTCCGCGCTCTGGGTACGGTTTATACCGTTATGAGTGAAACTCTGGGCGCCAATGCACCCATCATCGTATTTCTCGTAGTTCTCGGTATTTTTGTTATTCTCATGCAAAAATCCGGCGGCTCCCGTGCATACGGAAACTGGGCAGGCGAGAAGATCAAGTCAAAAAGCGGCGCTCTGGCAGCTACCGCAGGACTTGGCTGTCTGATCTTTGTAGACGACTACTTCAACTGCCTGACCGTAGGCTCTGTTATGCGCCCCGTTACGGACAAATTCCGTGTTTCTCACGCAAAGCTTGCATGGCTGATTGACTCCACCGCAGCTCCCGTTTGTATCATTGCTCCCATTTCTTCTTGGGCAGCAGCCGTTTCCGGTCAGCTGGAGGGCGACGGCCTGATGGTATTTATTAAGACCATCCCCTTTAACGTTTACGCCATTCTCACTATTATTATGGTATTTACTTTCTGTTTTATGAAGCTTGACTTCGGCAAGATGAAAAAGAATGAATACATTGCCGAAACTACGGGCGACCTGAACGCAGGAGAAACCGATCTTCCCACCGATGAAGATTCCTCTCTTCCCGTCAACCTTAAAGGCAAAGTTCGTCACCTTGTTGTTCCCGTTCTTATTCTCATTGCTTGCTGCGTAGGCGGTATGATCTATTCCGGCTTCTACTACAACTGGGATAGCGGCAGCTACGGCACCGCGCTTCAGTCTGCAAACGTCATTGAAGCTTTTTCCAACTGTGATGCAGGTACGGCTCTTGCCATCGGATCTACCGTGGCGCTGTTTATCGTTTCCGTTTATTATGCCATCAGCGGCATCGTAAACTTTAAAGAAATTATGGAAAGCATTACCCAAGGCTTTAAAGCAATGGTTCCCGCCATTCTCATTCTGACCTTTGCCTGGACCATTTCCAAGATTATGGGCGCAAAGGGCGGCTACCTGGATGCACAGGGCTTCGTTCAGCAGAATATGGAAAACATTCCCTCCTCCGTATGGGCATTTATGCCTGCCATTTTCTTTGTTCTTGCATGCGTGATCGCGTTTGCCACCGGTACCTCCTGGGGTACCTTCGGCGTACTCGTTCCCATTGCCGTTACCATTCTCGGTGGAAGCGGTACTGCAGTAATGCTCACAGTTTCCGCAACCCTGGGCGGCGCGGTATTCGGTGACCACGTATCTCCCATTTCCGATACCACCATTCTTTCCTCCACCGGCGGAAACTGCAACCACATTGACCACGTAAAGACCCAGCTTCCTTATGCTTCAATGATCGCAGTGATCGCAATAATCTCCTATATTGTGGCAGGATTTCTCTCTAAATACGGCTCCCTTGTCACCTGCGCTGTTATGTGGGCAGTGGCTCTCATTCTTTTTGTGGGAATCGTATTCGTTTTCAAAGCAAAAAATAAAAAGAACGCATAAATAATAACTTCAAAAGCGTCTGCATAAGCAGGCGCTTTTTTTGCATAAAAGCCTTTTTTTCCTCATAGGATAAGAAAAAAAGGCGGTGATCTTATGTGGCAAAAAATAAAACCTTACATCGTTTCTATTGCTATTTCTTTGGGGGTGGGTGGACTTTCGGCGCTTTTGACCCGAAATTCCATGGACTTTTATGAAACCGTCACGCTCCCTCCCCTTGCTCCTCCCGGCTGGCTCTTTCCCGTTGTATGGACAATTCTTTACGTTTTGATGGGCATCAGCTCGGCCCTTGTTTGGATCAACCGTGATGAAAACAGAGAAGCGGCAAGGGAGGGTATTAAAAACTACGGATTCAGCCTGGTATTTAACTTTTTCTGGAGTATTATTTTCTTCAATCTGAGAGAATTCCTCTTTTCCTTCGTTTGGCTTGTGATCCTTCTTTTTCTCATCGGCCGCACCATTTATTATTACAAGAAAGTGAAAGTTGCAGCTGCGTATTTGCAGATCCCCTATTTTGTTTGGGTAGCCTTTGCCGGATATTTGAATTTTGCAATTTATCTTTTCAACCGATAAAAGCCCGCTTTGCAGTTTTTTCTTTGATTTCATTGACACCTTTTTTTGCTTGTGGTAGAATAAGCCAAACATACACCAAGAGTGAAGAAAGAAGGAAAACTATGGAAAGATATCTTTCAAAAGAAAGCATTTCCACCTTTCGTGGAAACATTCTTCCCCTCCAGCTTCTGGGAGGAGAAACGGAATATACGACGGAAAAGATCACCTGGAAATGCAGTGATGAGAAGATCGTTCAATTGACCCGCTATGACAAGAATTATCGCTACGGTGGTGAATTTACCAATGGTGTTCTCCTGACCTTTCTTGAGGTTGGCGAGGCTACCGTTACGGCAAAATTCGGCAGAAAAGAATATACCTGCAAAATTGAAGTACGTGAAATGCGCCACGTCGAGCCTTCTAAGGATCTTCGCTATTTTGTAGGCGATATGCACGACCACACTTACACCAAGCATACCTTGGCAGAATTTGAAAACCGTGACGAGTGCTACTATCCCGTAAATAACTATATGCGCCAGATGAAGGAATGCGGCAAAATGGACTTCGGTGTGGTATCCGACCACGGTAATATGGTAAATGGACGGGACTTTTTCCGCGGCTATGCCGATGCGGAAAAGGTTGGCGACAGCGTGATTTACTTCCAGGGCGGCGAAGGTCAGGTCACCATGCTTGACAGAAACCGCTTCGGTCTGGGAAGATTCAGAGGCGGTGAAGTTCTGATGCTCCACACGGACACCACCTTTACCACCAATTCCTGGGAAGATTTCTTCAATGGCATTTCCCACAGTCCCTTTGCTTTCTTAGGTTTCCCCCATCCTCAAACGAATACCGCAAAAGGAAGAAAGACTCCCGACGGCGAGGTCATCGTCGTACGGCGCGAGCATACTGCTCCCGCCGAAAAGAGATTTACCGATCTTTTCCGCTTCGTGGAAATGGGCGACGGCACCAACCGTTCTAACAATATGCACCATGAGTATGCATACTCCTTTGCTCTGGACAATGGATACCGCGTATCTCCCACCTCTGCCAGTGACTCCCACGGCAAAGGCGGATGGGGATATGACGTATTCCCCGGTAAGACCGTTATTATGGCACAGGAAAAGAGCAAGGAGGCCTTCCTTGACGCCATTATGCATAACCGTTTGTATTCAACTGCTACAGGAAACGTAAAACTCTATTACGAAGTGAACGGCAAGACCGCGCCCGCAACCTTGAATAACGAGGGGGAATACCACTTCCACATTGAACTCAGCTACTTCCGTATGGGCGAAGAAGACACCCACATCAGAAAATGCAAGGTCGTCACCGACGGTGGCAGAGAGCTTCTCGAGATTCAAAACGTGGGGGACGTCATTGACTTTACCGTATCTGCCCCCGACTCCCACTGGTTCTACCTTTCTCTGGCAGACGAATTGGGCCGCAAGACCTTCTCCTGCCCCGTTTGGACGGGTCTTCCCTTGGAAAAGAAGAAAAAGGAAAAGAAGCTCACTCCCCTTGACAAAGAGGGTGTAAAGGTATTTGACAGAGTCAGCGAAAAGGACGCTTCCATCATTATGAACGGCGATCCCCTTCAGTCCTACGACTCTGAAAACGCCACTGCTGACTTTATCATCGATCTCGGTCATGAAGCCGAGGTTTCCGCGCTTTCTAACTTCAACAAATGGTACGTATTCTCCAGAGAAACCATGAACCAGATTCCCGAGCAGGTCTCCGTTTTCCCCTCCAAGTATCGCATTTCGGTAAGCCTTGACGGTGAGAACTTTGAAAGGGTTGCTTTAGGAAGAATTCTTGAGGCCGGCGGTGAATACTTTATTCGCTTCCCCAAGAAAAAGGCAAAATTCGTTCGTCTTGAGATCCTTGAGACCACGGGCCGTGCCTGGGAGAGAGAAGAATATTTTAACGCTCCCCTTTCCATTGGTGAGATCACCCTTTGGAATTAATGAAAAAAGCCTGCAAAAGCAGGCTTTTTTCGTTGACAGCATTTTTCCAAAGTGGTATAATGTGAAAAAGATTTTATTCTCACAATGAAAGAAGGATTTGATATGGCAAGAAAACTCTCTTCCGAATCGATTTCCACCTTCCGTGGAAACGTGCTTCCTCTTCGCCTTCTCGGTGGCGAGCCTTATTCCAAAGATAAAATTACTTGGCGCAGCAGCGATGAAAACATCGTTCAGCTGACCCATTACAACAAAAATTACCGCTACGGCGGCGAATTTACCGATGGTGTACTTCTCACCTTCCTTGAGGTGGGTGAAGCTACCGTTACGGCAAAATACGGCAAAAAAGAATACGTATGCAACATCGAAGTACGTGAAATGAAATGCGCAGAATCCTCCAAGGATCTTCGTTATTTCGTAGGTGATATGCACGACCACACCTACAACAAGCACAAGATCGCCGAATTCACGCCCAGAGACGCTTCTCTTTATCCCATCAACAACTATATGCGCCAGATGAAAGAATGCGGCAAAATGGACTTCGGCGTAGTATCCGATCACGGCAACCTTTTGACTGCAGCAGATTTCTTCCGCGGCTATGCCGACGCCGAGGACAGCGGTGACAGCGTGATTTATTTCCCCGGCTGCGAGGGACAGGTCACCGTGATTGAGCCTGATCGCTATGGTGTAGATCACATGCACGGCGGCGAGGTTCTCATTTTCAATGCAGACCGTGCCTTTACCGTCCGTTCCTGGAACGATTTCTTCAAAGCCCTGGACCACAGCCCCTTTGCATTCTGCGGGTTCCCCCATCCTCAGGCAGTTGGCGGCTCCGTTCCCGGTATATGGAATTTTGATCTGGAAAGAAACAATACCGAGCGCCACCGCAAACTCTTCCGCTTTGTGGAAATGGGTGACGGCGGCAACCGTTCCTGCAACGTGCTTCATTATTTCACCTATTCTGTAGCACTCGACAACGGTTTCCACGTTTCTCCCACCTGCGCCAGCGACTCTCACGGTTCCAAGGGTGGTTGGGGCTATGACCGTTTCCCCGGCAAGACCGTTATTATGGCCCCTGAAAAATCCAAAGAAGCCTTCCTGGATGCCATTCTCAACAACCGTATGTACGCAAGCTCTACGGGGAACGTAAAGCTTTACTATGAAGTAAACGGCAAGGCAGCTCCCGCTACTCTGAATAACGAGGGCGAGTATTCCTTCCACGTAGAGATCGCCTACTTCCGTATGGGCGAGCCTGACACTCACATCAAGCGTTGCCGCGTTATTTCCGATGAAGGAAAGACCGTGCTTGAGCTGAAGAATATGGGCGAAGTATTTGACTTTACCATTTCCAAGCCCGACGCTCACTGGTTCTATCTCCAGCTTCTTGACGAAAAGGGCCGCTATACCTGGTCCTGTCCCGTTTGGACGGGTCTTCCCTTTGAAGCAAAGAAGAAATTGAAGAAGATCACTCCCATTGACAAGAAAAATATCATCTGCACCGAGGAAGTCAGCGGCAGTGATGCTTCTGCAGTCACCAATGACGATCCTACCACTCCCTGGCACTTTGAAGATACCACGGCAAGTCTCCTCTTTGACCTTGGTAAGGAAGAAAAGGTTACCGCATTCAGCTTTTATCCCAAATTCTTGACCTGGACAGAGCTGAAGGAAAACAATCCTCTGGAACTGAAGAAGGACGACCTTCCTCGCAGCAGGCTGAAGGAGTATCCCGCCAAGTACCGTCTGTGGGCAAGCAAGGACGGAGAAAACTTTACCCGTGTATCCGAAG
Source organism: Eubacteriales bacterium (assembly GCA_045531235.1). Classification (GTDB taxonomy): domain Bacteria; phylum Bacillota; class Clostridia; order Oscillospirales; family SIG627; genus RGIG5579. Next base: position 17,992 of record JAZSDQ010000014.1, on the reverse strand, counting down.
GTATGTTCCGCAGTTTCGGCTTGGAAGAAACCATTCGCTTTGCCGGAACCGATGCAAGATATATGCGCCTTGAGATCCTTGAGACTGTAGGACGCGCTTGGCAGAGAGAAGAACTTGCCGACGCCCATATTACCATCGGTGAGATCACTTTCTGGAAATAAGAAATCAAGCCTGCTTTCGCAGGCTTTTTTCTTGTTATTTTTGTTTTCCCGTGCTATAATTTTAAAAGAAAACAACTTTGAAAGAAGGCAAAGTTATGGAAAGAAGACTTTCTCAAAGCACCATTTCTACGTTTCGCGGAAACGTACTTCCCCTGCGGCTTCTGGGCGGAGAGGAATACAATCAGGACAAGATCCTCTGGAAATGCAGCGATGAGAGTATCGTTCAAATTACCGAATACAGCAAAAACTATCATAGCGGTGGCGAATTCTCAAACGGTATTTTGCTTACTTTTCTTGCCGTTGGCGAAGCTACCGTGACGGCAAAATTCGGAAGAAAAGAATACTCTTGCCAAATCGAAGTGCGCCCCATGCGCCACGCGGAGCCTTCCAAGGATTTAAGATACTTCATTGCCGATATGCACGATCATACCTGGAACAAGCACGGCCTTGCAGATTATCTTGACAGAGATCCCTCACTGTACCCCATCAACTACTATATGCCTCAAATGAAGGCGGACGGAAAAATGGATTTTGCGGTGGTGAGCGATCACTCCAACGTGCTGTGCGCCCGTGACTTTTTCCGAGGATATGCTGACGCCGAGGATATCGGTGAAGGTATGGTATTTTTACCCGGCTGTGAAAGCCAGGTAACACAAAAGGAAAAAGACCGCTACGGTATTGAACACATGCACGGCGGTGAGGTTTTGGTATTCAATACCGATATCGCCTTCAACACCGATTCCTGGAATAAGTTTTTCCGCGGTCTTTCCCATAGCCCCTTTGCATTCTGCGGATATCCCCATCCGCAGATCATCGGTTTTTCCGTTCCCGGCATCTGGGATTTCCGTCACAGAGAAAATAACAGTCAAAGGTTTCAGGATCTTTTCCGCTTTATTGAAATCGGAAACGGAACCAACGAATGTTCCAATTTGATCCACGAATACATTTACTCTGCAGCACTTGACGAGGGCTTTCATCTGGCGCCTACATGCTCCAGTGATGCCCACGGCAGCAGGGGCGGTTGGGGCTATGACCGTTTCCCCGGAAAAACCATCGTGATGACGACGGAAAGAAGCAAGGAAGCTTTGATGGATGCCATTCTCCATAACCGTATGTATTCCTGCAGCAGTGGCAACGTAAAGCTCTATTACGAGGTCAACGGCAAAACCGCGCCCACCACTTTAAATAACGAGGGCGAGTATCAATTCCACGTAGAACTCAGCTACTTCCGTATGGGCGAAAAAGATACCCATATCAAAAAATGCAAGCTCATTACCGACAAAGGGATCACTCTGGCAGAACTTGAAAATATGGGCAATGTATTCGATTTTACCGTATCTGCGCCTAAGTCGCACTACTTTTTCCTGACGCTCATTGATGAAAAAGGAAGAAAAACCTGGTCCCATCCCGTGTGGACAGGCCTTCCCTTTAAAAAGAAGAAAAAGGAAAAGAAGCTTTTGCCCATTTCCAAAGACGGCATCAAAGTATATGACAAGGTCAGCGAAAAAGAGGTTTCGGAAATTATAAACGATAATCCCCTTCAGTATTGGGAATCGGAATATGGCACGGCAGATCTCATTTTTGATCTGGGAAAAGAAAAAGAAGTTTCCGCTTTAAGCCACTTCCCTCTTTGGATGGACCGAAAGACCGTCGTGGAAAAGAATCACGAATACAAAGCCTTAAAAAAGCTTCCCTCCAGATACCGCATTTGGCTGAGCTCGGACGGAGAAAAGTATACCCGTGTGGCATCGGGCATTTTCCGCATCTTTGGTTGGGAAGAAACGGTTCGCTTTCCAAAGCAAAAAGCAAGATTTGTTCGCCTTGAAATCCTCAGTACCGCAGGAAAAGAATGGGAAAGAGAAGAATTTCGGGATTCCAATATCGCCATTGCGGAAATTACCCTTTGGCAAAACGCATAAAAATAAAAAAGTCACCAAATGGTGACTTTTTTTACATTTGCGCCCTTGGCAGAGCGTTATAATTCTGATTAGGTCTTTGCCCGGGGAAATAGAAATATGTAAACTTAATCGAGTAAATATCGCAAACGATGTAGTTTCCGATCACATCGTCAAAAAGCACCACATAGCCCGTTCCCACAAGATAAAGAATTCCCTGTTTTCTCACAATGGTATCGGACCCGATGAGAAATTCCATCACTACATATTCACCGATATTGTTTGCTAATACCTTTTGAATGGATCCTTCCATATCGGGGGAAGAAAAGCTTTGCTGTGGGGGCGAAGAAAATCCGTCGTTGCGATTTCTTTCGTAGCCTCCCAAATACTGTTGATTGCGGTCCATACTGTCTCCTTTCAGGTTTCGGCGTATGCCGAGGTTGGATTGTAAAAGCAGTGCTCTCCGATCCGCACGGTAAAAGCACCTACGGTGGACGGAAAATTAGAGGGGCAAGATGAGGAATAAGGATTGAAAAACCAAAGAGCCGAGCCAAGACCTGCCAAGCGATTGCCTGCAATGGCCCAATCGGCAATGCTGTAATGCTCACCCGTGGGATTCATATTGTAAATGTTCTGGGGATTGTAGCTTCCACCCACACTTTCCATGGCGCAGGTAAACTGCCCCGGCTGATAGATCACATCACGAATGGTCTTTCCCACTCTGCCGTATTCGCCCACCGTAGTACGGACACGGTTCATTACCACGCTTGCCACAGCCCGCATTCCGTTATCCCCTTCTCCTCCCGCTTCGCACTGCACAAGCCTTGCCAAGAGCTCTCGGTCGGAATATGCCACTTTGTTCACCTCCTTTTTTTATTTTATGGCGTAAGGAAAAATCGGTTCCGCCTTGCTTTTTTCTCTTTTCGGTGGTATACTCAAAAAAGCAAGTAAAAAAGGAGTAAAACGATGAACGCACAATCAAAAGTTCTCGCCGTTGTAGGCGGAAAAGCCATTACCGAAGAAGATATTCAAAGAACTCTTATGAATATGGGTCAGAGAGCTGCCCAATATAACAATCCCCAGGGCAAAAAGATCCTTCTTGAGCAGATGGTCAATAAGGAACTGATCCTTATGGACGCAAAAAAGAATCTGATGGAGCACGATGCTGAATTCAAAGTAGAATTGGAAAAACTGAAAAACGAGCTTCTTGCTAATTTCTACGTAGAAAAATTCCTCCGTCAGGTAAAAGTCAGCGAGGAAGAAATCAAAAAGTATTTTGACGAGCATCCCGAAGCTTTTGCAGGGGAAGAAACCGTTTCCGCACGCCACATTCTGGTGGAAAGCGAAGAAAAAGCAAACGATATTCTCTCCAGAATTCAAAGTGGTGAAATGACTTTTGAAGATGCCGCAAAGGCATTCAGCTCTTGTCCCTCCTCCGCCCAGGGAGGCGATCTGGGCGAATTCGGCAGAGGTCAGATGGTGCCCGAATTTGATACCGCCTGCTTTGAAATGGCCGAGGGTGAAGTGAGAGGTCCCGTCAAGACCCAGTTCGGTTTCCACCTGATCAAATTGGAAAAGAAAAACGCTCCCCGCGCCATCCGCTTTGAAGAAGCAAAAGAGACCATTTCTCAGCAGCTTCTCGCAGAAGCTCAGCAGAAGAGCTATCAGAGCAAGGTAAATCAGCTGAAGATCCTCTACCCCGTAGATTATTCCGGTATTCTGTAAAACAAAAAGAAGCCTTTCAAATTGAAAGGCTTCTTTTTTTCTTTTGTTATCTTCCGCGGATGGCATCTACAGGCTTCTTGGATGCAATTTTTCTGACGGGCAGAAAGCTTGCGACAAAGGCCACCAGAATACTGACGGCAAAGATGAGAAGCACCTGACGGACAGAGAAGGTAAGCGGTGTTACAAGAAGAGCTGTTTCGGAGCGGATAAAGTAATTGATCAAAGTGGCTCCCGCAAAGGAGAACGCCGTTGCAAGAACGAAATTGATCATTGCAATAACAAAGCTCTCGCAGAAGAAGATGCGGAACACGTCGGAGGAACGGGCGCCGATGGCGCGAAGAATACCGATCTCCTGACGGCGGTAGGTGATGCTGGTGCCAATAAAATTGGAGAGCATCAAAGCGGCAAAGACTGCGAAGCCGATACCTACGTAGAAGAACACTTGCCCTAAAATATCAAGGATTTCATGAATACTATTTAGTTCAAAGGTCACGGAATTCTGAAGCTCAAAGCGAACGGGGGTATCTTCCCGATTGGTATACTCTGCAAGGCGGCGGATCTCTCTTTCATCCTTTGGCATATTGCCTACGGCAAAATTATAAATGCCGCCATTATCCACGACAACGTTTTCAATCAGTTTTCCATTCATAAGCACAGTTTCACGAATGCTTTCCATGGTTTCTCCCTCTCTCGGAAGAAGAATACCTACGATGCGAACGTCTTCCACGCTTTTCCATTCGTTTGCAGTATAAGCGGAAACGTGTAGGGTGAAGGGGCCGAGCTTTCCTGCTTCTGCAAGGAACGCTGCCTTTTCCGTTTCCGTAAAGCGGCGGAAATCAAGTTCCCCCGTTACGGGATCGTAAGCGGTTTCGGGATTGTACTCGGAATTGACGTGATACATCAGATCACAGAAATTCACAACGATCTCATTTTCTGCCAAAGCTTCTTTTTCACCGTCCACCCAAGCGATGGGATAGCCTTCGGCGTGCTTTACGTCTCCCACAAGACCGCAGTAAATTCCCATATAATAGATTTCGCCTTTGGGATCCTGGGTTTCAAAGGAAGCATCAATATAGCCGTTTTCCACAGGCATAAATTTGCTTTCTCCCGCGATCATGGCAGAAACTTTGCCATCGCCTACAAGAAGCACCTGCGCCAGAGAATAATTCTGAATGCTGTTCAGTTCACTGAAGAGCGCGTAATCCAAAATCATCTGGGACGTGCTGTCATCTTCATTTCTTTCGGTGAGGTGCTTGTACCGTTCCAGATCGATATCGGACTTGAATACACCTACGATCGTATAGTCCTTTTCGGAAAGAGTGAGAACTCTGCCCAGCATATCCTCGGGCTTTGTGATCTTATCGTAGCTTGGCTTTTTATCTTCGCCTTCATCTACGGCAAAGCCACCGATATAAAAGCTTTCGCATACATAGGAAGAAATAACGATCTCGTCTTTCGCGCCGTCGGGAAGACGACCTGCAATAAGAGAAATGCCTACTTTTTCAAGGATCTGGTCGTTGACCTCGGCAAAGCCGGTAAAGGAATTGGCATGGATCTGAAAATCGGTTTTTGTAAATTCCGCTTCCGGATCAAAATACTGACGGAATCTCAATTCCTCTCTGTGGGGCATATACACCCCTGCCATGGAAATACCGCTTTCTTCCTGAATGGTTTCAAGCTCTTCGGGACTGATCTTACCCGAAGAAACGTAGTAGGTTTCCAAATCTGTTTCTTGCTTCACTGCCCGAGCAACGGAGGCATAGGACACATTGGAGTCCATCATACTTTTCACGCAGGTGGTAATGTGATCGTAAGCACCCAGGGTATCCGTCAAGCCAAACAAGCCAAAGGCAATAAAGGATAAGAAAATAGTAAAGGCGAGGCGGATCTTTTTGTGCTTCAATGCCCCTGCGCCAATGGGAAATGCCGCTTTTAGGGGCAAGCGTGAGCGAATGAGCTGCAGCGGCTCATAGTTTCTTTCAAGCACCTCTTTGGTTTTCTTTGCAATTCTCTTGACACCGGATACAAAGGCAAGGCTTGCGCCCTTTTCCATCTGCCTTAAATATTCGTTGATCTTCCTTCGGTCTTCTTCGGTCAGCTCATAGCCAGCGGGCACGAAAACCTTATCGTCTTCTACAATTACAGCGCTCTCTTCCCCTTCTACGCTTTCGTATTCCTCATCGGAAATGACCTTGCCATCGGAAAGCTCAATAATGCGGTCTGCATATTTCAATGCAAATTCTCTGTCGTGAGATACTACGATCACAAGCTTATCCCGGGAAAGCTCTTTTAGGGTATCCAGCACCTGTTTTCCCGTGATGGAATCCAAAGCACCGGTAGGCTCGTCTGCCATAATGATCTTAGGATCCTTTACAAGAGCGCGTGCAATGGCAACTCTCTGCTTCTGGCCGCCGGAAAGCTCGTTGGGACGGCGGGTAGCATAGCCCTGAAGACCTACCTTATGAAGGATCGCCTCAATGGTTTCTCCATCTGGCTTTTTTCCCTGGAGCTGAAGAGCCAGGGCAATGTTTGCGCCTACGGTAAATTCTTCCAGAACATTGTATTCCTGGAAAATAAAGCCCACCATAGTATTGCGGTAAGAGTCAATTTTTGATGAGCGAAACTCCTTGGCAGATACTCCCGCTACTTTCAATTCACCGGAATCAAAGGAATCCAGGCCGCCAAGTACGTTCAGAAGGGTACTCTTTCCACATCCGCTTTTCCCCAAAAGGAAGACCATGCCCGTGTCGGGAAAAGAAAGGCTGACATCGTTCAGCGCCGTCACGGGAACTCCTTTTTTGGGGCGATATGTTTTTACAAGATTTTTAATTTCAAGCATCGTTTTCCTCCTTGCCCTCTTTCTTATTTTCTTTTCTCGGCTTGATAATGCGGTCATAAACAACAAGTCCTAAGATGCTAAAAAGCAACGTTACCGCGAAAACCAAGACCGCCTGCCAAATATTTTCTTCCCCCAGAGCATTGCCGCCGATGGTAGAAGTTACCACCGATGGGATTCTGGCAACCACGCTGATGAGGACCCAATGACCAAGGCGCATTTCCGTCAGTCCGACAAAATAGCTGATAAGGTCCTTGGGCGTACCGGGAATAAACATAATCAGAAACAAAAGGGTATGAAATTTACGGGAATTCTGCAAAAAACGAAGAGAGTGGATCTTTTCCACAGGGAAAAAGACCTCCACCAATTTCACTCCGAAGCGGCGCACGAAAAGAAACACCAAGGTACTTCCGATGGCAATTCCCGCAAGACAAAGAAGGGTTCCCTCCAAGGCACCGAACGCCACGCCTGCAGCAATTTCCAAAGGCTCCCCGGGAATCAAAGCAACAATGACCTGCAAGACCACCATTGCCGTAAAAACAAGGCCTGCACCAAAGCCCTTCTCTTCTACATACGCCCGAAAGCTTTGGGGATCTTCAAAGAATTTCAGGATAGGCTTCCCGAGAAACACAGTGACCGCAAGAAAAAAGAGGATCAGCACGATCACTGCGGAGGCAGAAAGCACTTTTCTGTGCTTTTCAGTCATTTTCCCCATAAGCTTCTCCTTTCAAGGCTTTTTTTACGTCTGCTTTTAAACGAAGCCATTCGTCTTCATTTTCCACGTAATATAAGGGGCACATCTTCCCCGTTACGTCGTAGTGACGAATAATCTCTTCTTCCGTGAGATCAAATTCCCCGCAAAGCCACGCCAGAAGACGAACTAAGGAATCTCTTGTAACGTCGGAAAATTTTCCGCTTTCCTCGGGATGGCATACCTCTACGGAAATGGTATCCCGATTTCTTTCATTGGTAGCGCTGGATTTTTCCTCCAACGGAATACACTGGATCACTTCTCCCTCAAGACCTACGATAAAGTGAGAACTGGTATCCGATTCGGGACTGGCGAACCAATTGCGATTTGCCATAGCGGAGGTGCCGGGATTCCCTACATAATGCACAGCAATATTTCGCACCGTATCCAGTTTTTCTCCTCTCCGTGAGGCTCCGTCTATTTGCAGGATCTGAGGATCTATCCAGGACGGAATTAAAATTTCCCGTTTTTCTTCCGTAGAAACAGGTACGGGAATACGCTGCAGGATTTCCCATGGAAACACAGCGCATAAAATAAGTAAAAATACCGTTACGAACATAAGAACAAACCAAAGTCCTCCGCCTCCCTTTTTGTTGGGAGGCGAAGCTTTCTTTTTAGAAAAACTTTGTTTTTTTCGTTCGGTAACGGTAGCCATTTTTCTTTCCCTATTCTATGATATCAAAGCTGATTTGAACCTTGAAAAGATCGCCGTCGCAGATGACCTCAAAACGACCTTTTTGCAGTTCCACATAGCTTTTGGCAATAGCGAGGCCGAGTCCGCTCCCCTCCGTGTTACGGGAGGCGTCGCCGCGAACAAATTTTTCCGTCAGATCTTCTCCGGAAAACGGAAGAGGTTGGGCGGAAATATTGCGGAAAATAATCTTTGCAACGCCTTTTTCCATAATAAGATCACCATACACACGGGTACCGGAAAGAGCGTATTTTGCAATATTATTCATTAGATTATCAAGCACTCGCCAAATACGTTTGCCGTCTGCCAGGATAAAGACGGGCTCTTCGGGAAGATTGAAAACGGGAATTAAGCCCTTTTCTTCCAGAACGGACTGATATTCCCCTTGCACCTGTTCCATCAAGACTTTGACATCCATGGGTGCAAGATCTATGGGGAGAGATCCGCTTGCCGCCTTGGAGGATTCCACAAGATCCTCGGTAAGCTTTTTCAAGCGGGCAGACTGACGGTCAAGGACCTCAAGGTATTCTCGGATTTTTTCATTCTCCGTTTCTTCCTTTTTCATCAGGTCCACATAATTGATAATGGAAGTCAAGGGAGTTTTAATATCGTGAGATACCCCTGTGATCAGCTCTGTTTTAAAGCGTTCGCTTCTCATTTTTTCTTCCAGCGCTTTTTCCATACCCTCGGCGCTTCGGTTCAGATCTTCACCAAAGGTGCGAAGACCGGGAGGCAAGCGGGAAAGATCACTGCGGTATTCCAGTTTTCCCTCCACCCGATGACTTAAATCCCGATGGAGAAGCTGAATGGCAGCCGCATACCAAACAAGGATCACGGAAAGGATCACGCCTTCCATAAGAACTGCCGCAAGAAACTCGGTAAAACTAAGAAACGTTGCCAGAAAGAAATCGAAAATTGCCACAGCAGCAAGAATCAACACTACCTTCGGCTCCAGGCGAACCTCTTGCCACAAGGAAGCAAAAAAGGAAACGAGCTTTTTTAAAAGCTTGGAGCAAGGCTTCCAAAGGCGCCAGATCAAGGTGTTTTCAAGAAACGCCTTTCCTTTGAAACGGATTGCAATATTGGCAATGGAAAGCACACATAAAACAGAATCCACCGCAAGAAACGCGGCAGCAACTGAAAAAACGAAAATTGCTACGTCGCGGTCAATATCATCTAAAAACAGAAGTTGGAATGCAAGAAACGCCGCCCAAAAACCAAGGACAATTTCCGCAGGAACACGGCTCCAAAAGCCGAGACGGACTTCACCGTCTTTTTCTCTTCTACCCACGGTGCTGCAAAGAAGGATCATCAAAAGAACGAACAGAAACAGCGATGCAAACAGGGTACCGAGAACAAGGAAACGGAGGCGGTGACAGAACTGAAGCACCTCAAGATACAATTCCCCGGCGCTTCCTTTTTCGGGAGCGTAGCCGTAAATGGTTACACCGTACTCCGTAGAAATAGAGCTATATCCACTGCAAACGTTGCCGTCCAAATCGGTATAGAAATAAAGAGTGTCATTTCTGTAATAAGAGGGCGTTTCCTCTGTGTGATCGGAATAAAGAACGGAGCCGTAGATATTTCGGATCTCGCAGGTGAAGGAGTATTCCTCCTCCATCCAGCCCAACCATTGAGAAAATTGAGCGTTGTTATTATTTAAATAAACGTATTGCTCCACCACAGAAAACGGAACATTGCGATAGTAATCATCAAGATAGTTTTGTTTAATATCCGACCAGGATGCCATATAGCCGTTGGCACGCAAGAGAAGAAGAAATGCGCCTGCGCTGACAATGGCAGTAAAAAGCATAAGAGCAGCAAGAAAACCGCAGAGGGTCTTTGTCACGGGATGATACTGCAGTTTTTTCATTGCACCTCACCCCCATTCAAAGCATAGCCTTGGCCCCAGACCACTTTCAGATATCTTGGCTCGGCGGGATTGATCTCAATTTTTTCACGGATATGGCGGATATGTACCGCAATGGTATTCTCAGCGCCCAAGGGCTCCTCCTGCCAGACCATTTCATATATGCTGCGGGGAGAAAAAACCTTACCGGGATGCTTCATTAAAAGCTTTAAAATGGAAAACTCCGTAGGAGTCAGATTAACCTCTTCTCCCAGGACGGTTACTTTTTTACAATTATCATCCAATACAAGCTCACCGAGAGAAATGGCGCTTTCTTCTTTGGCTTCTTTGGGAAGAGCGCCCAGCTTTGTATAGCGGCGAAGCTGGGAGCGGATCCTTGCCACCACCTCCACCGGATTAAAGGGCTTTGTTATATAATCATCGGCGCCGATATTCAGCCCGAGGATCTTATCCTGATCCTCGCTTTTTGCGCTGATGAGTATGACCGGTAAATTATACTTTTCCCGAAGCACGGACAGCGCAGAAATGCCGTCCATTTCCGGCATCATAATATCAAGAAGCACAAGGTGGATCTCTTCCCTCTCCAGCACTTCCAAGGCTTCCTTGCCGTTATACGCTTCAAAGCTTTGGTAGCCTTCTGCCGAAAGATAGATTTTCAAAGCGGAAACAATGTCTTTTTCGTCGTCACAGATCAAAATGTTGAACATTTTATCACCTCCGCTTTTATAGTAGCAGAAAAATTCTTAAGATAAAATCAGCTAAGAGATTAAGAATTTCTTAATTCACACAAAGAAGCGCCGTTCCAGATAGCGGCGGAAAGGAGGAACCAGTGCCACCACGATAAGTCCAAGCCCCAAGGCGCATAAGAAGATCATGGGAATATAAGAAATGACAAGGGTAAGAGGGAGTGAAAAGGTGATGCGGAACAAAAGCTCGGATATGGCGGAAAAAGCACCGAAAAGGAAAAACAGCGCCCCGAAAATAAAAAACCTACCGCCACGGACATAGCGAACGAGAACCACTGCCGCTTCCGTCAAAAGCGCATAGCCCCCCACCACGGGAAAAGCAAAAGAAAGAAACCACCCGTCACCGTACATCAAGTCAAGATACAACAAAAAACAAAGCAGACACACGGAGAAGACGGGAAAAAAGATCACGGGATTCGGTCTTTTAAACCAGCGGGGCAAGAGAAAAGCGGAGTAAAACAAAAGAAAGGAACCGATGCAAATTCCCGAAAAGGTCACTCTTTTCCAAATGGCAAGGTCCATGGCAAGGCAAATACCTGCCGCCGCCAAAAAAAGCAGGGTACAAAGGAAAAGAAAACCGCGAAAATCCTCTTTATCCCGAGGGCGAGGACTTTGAGGGAACATTCCCTTTCCTTTTCCGAAAATATCGGGAAGTTCTTTTTTGCAAAGAGGGCAGATTTTTTCGGTCTCGGCAAGACCGACACCGCAGTAAGGACAATACATATTAATTCCTTTCATTGCTTTCCAGGGTCATGGTAAGGCCCAGGCGGGAAAGCTCAGGGAAGAATTTTCGTTCCAATTCCGGTTCCACCGTATTGCGAACCAGATGGATATAGGTCATATCGCCGTAAGAAAGAACGCCGCAGTTATAAGGAGCCTTGGCTTGAGGGCCGATGGTGAAACCCATGCGAACTACTTCGTTTGCCAATTCTTCGGGAAGGGTGATATTTCCAAGATTGGAAAGGCAAAGACAAGCTTTGGTTTCTCCCACTTTGTCAAATACCGCTCTCATCACAATATTTTTCAAAAACAGAGGAACAAGGCGAATGGCAAGGCCTTTTTCACTTTTTACATTGGCAGTAAAGATTGCCTGCATATTTCGAGGAGATAATTGAAGAGCCATCTGATGATGAATGATATGAAGGATCTCGGAAAAATCCGCATCCGTTTCTCCCTTTTCCAATCCCACCTCCGTGACAGCAACGAAATTGCGCAAGGTGCGGCTGGGAAAAAGCTTTCTTAAATTAGCAGGGATCTGCACCCGCACCGCCTTTTCCAATGCGAGAGATACTCTTTCCTTTTGAATCTCGGCAATACATTTGCAAAAGACGGCAGAAAGAAGGGTAGTAATGCTGACGCCTTTTTCTCTGGCAAGAGAAAGGATCTCTTTTGTGGGAATGGAGGCGCTTGTCACGTGGAGATACCCGTCCCTCTCTTTTTCTCCCGTCAAATGAAAGGCGGGAGGCGTGGTGCGCTTGGCGGCAAAGGGGCCTTCATAGCGCAAAAAGGCATCTTCCAATTCTTCTTTTGAGGGTTCCTCTCCGGGATCAAGGATTCCCTCCTTGCCATATACCGAGACCGAGGAGATTTCTTCCAAATAAGTGGCGGCAAGAGTCTTCACGAAAGTAAGGGCGCCGATACCGTCGGTCAAAGCGTGGAAAAATTCCACGGCAAAGCGATTTTCGTAATAAAGGATCCTCAAAGCGCTGCGGTACATTTCCTTTTTATTCATGGGAAGCAAAGGCTGACAGCCTTCTTCCTTGACCTCGGGAGGGCATTTCCCTTCCTCCAGATAATACCAAAAAAGTCCACGGCCGAGATGCACGCAGACAGAGGGAAAGCGAGGGGCGATCCGTGCGACGGCACGGCGAAGAGCTTCGGGATCGATCTTCTCCCGAAAGCTTACGGAGATGCGGAAAACGTTACTCCAACCGGGGCGCTGTGAAGCAGGAAAAATCTTCGCGGCATTGTCTAGCTTCAGCCAGGTTTTTCTTTTATTTTTTTCTGCCAAGCCCCTCACCTCCTTTTTTCTCATTGTATCATAGGAAAAGACGCTTGACAAGAAAAAACTGGGATTTTCCAAGTTTTTTCAAACTTTTCTGCAAAACAATTATTTTCGGAAATACCATTGACAAGGTTTAGAAAATGTGATAACATAGTTTTAAATACTAGATGGAGAAAGAGTGTATCATGACGAAATTACCAATCATCGAAACTGTTCCGAAGTATGACCTGATCCGCGACTACGTATTCTCTGCCGTAGAAAATTACGGGGAGAACAACGCTTTCGTTCTGAAAAGCGAAAAAGGCGGCAAGGCTTTTTATAAAAATATCAGCTATTACGCCTTTGGCGAAGAACTGCGGGATTTTGGCAGCGGTCTTCTCCATCTCGGCCTCGGTGGAAAAAGAGTAGCCGTTATCGGTTTTAATTCCTACGAATGGATCCTCTCTTTTCTTTCCGTCCTTTGCGGCGTAGGCGTTTGTGTTCCGCTGGACAAAGAATTAAGCGAAGACGACGTGATCCAGTCCCTCCGCCGCGCCAAGGCAGACGCGGTGATCTTTGATGCAAAATTTGAAGATCTTTTCCGCCGTCTTGCCAAAGAAAACGATCTTGGCATAGAGCATTTTATTTCCACCAAAAAGCTTTGCGAAGAAATTCCAAGCATTGCAGAAATTCAGGAGCTGGGCAGACTTTTCCGCAAAGAAAGCCGCGCTTTTGACGAATTCTGTCCCGACCCCGATGAGCTTGCTCTCCTTCTTTTTACATCGGGAACCACAAGCTCATCCAAAGCGGTTATGCTTTCCAATCGCAATGTTGCTACCAACCTCTTTGATCTGCTGTCTACAGAAAAGATCTATCCCACTGACCGTAACCTGGTCTTTCTTCCCTTGCACCACACCTTTGGCTCCGTGGGTCTGACCTTCTTCCTTTGCAGCGGCGCTACCAATATGTTCTGCGACGGCTTGCGCCATGTACAGAAAAATCTCAAGGAATACCGCATTACCACCTTTGTATGCGTGCCTCTCCTTTTGGAGGCGATGTACCGCAATATCTGGCGCACCGTAGAGAAAAAGGGCCTTGCGAAAATGGTAAAAAGCCTGATGAACGTTTCCGAAGGTCTTCTGAAAATGAAGATCGACGTGCGCAGAAAGTTTTTTGCCAGTATTTTAAAGGAATTGGGCGGCGAGATCCGCTTCATCATCAGCGGTGCTTCCGCCATTGATAAAGAAGTTGCCAAAGGCTTCAATGCTCTTGGTATTACCACGGTACAAGGCTACGGTCTGACAGAAACAAGCCCCGTTTTATCCGCAGAAAGCGCAGATCATATTCGCTTCGGCTCGGTAGGTCTGGTATTCCCCTCGGTGGAAATCACCATTGAAGATCCCGATGAAAACGGAGTCGGTGAGGTCGTTGCCAAGGGCGGCAATATTATGATGGGCTATTATGAAATGCCCGAAGAAACCGCAAAGGTATTAAAAGATGGAAAATTCTATACCGGCGATCTGGGAAGAATGGATGAAGACGGCTTCCTTTACATTACAGGCAGAAAGAAAAACGTTGTCGTTCTCAAAAGCGGAAAAAATGTTTATCCCGAAGAATTGGAAGAGCTTGTAGCAAAGCTTCCCTTCGTCAATGAAGTTATGGTCTACGGCAGAGGAAATGCAGACGATCTGCAGGTTGCCGCCAAGATCGTATACAACAAAGAGTATTTTGAAGAAAAATGCCCCGAGAAATCGGAAAACGAAATTGCCGCAGAAATGAAAGAGGCCATTGCCCGCATCAACGAAACCCTTCCCACTCATCAGCACATCAAGCACCTGACCTTCCAAACCGTACCTTTCGTGAAAACAAGCACGGCAAAAGTCAAGCGTTTTGAGGAAATTGCAAAAGAAAATCAGTAAAAAAAAGCTCCCTGCAAAAAAAGCGGGGAGCTTTCTTTTTTTTGCTTTACAAAATAAAAAAAAGTAAGTATAATTTCATTGTACAAAAATTGATTGGAGGCAATTTATGAAAATTCTCATCGGCCACTTCGGCCACGAAGCCAATACCTTTGCTTCGCAGAAATTCAGCTTTGAACAATTCGCTTCCCGTGTATTTCTTCACGGGGAAGAAGCCATTACTGCCAACGAAGGAACAAGTTCCTATTCCGGCGGTATCATTCAGGCAGGCAGAGAAGAAGGCGTGGAAATGATCCCCACCTGCGCATACACTGCAGCTGCCCCTGTGCTTAGCCGTGAGTGTGTTGATAAAATGCTTTCTTATATTCTTCCTGTAGCAGAAAAGCACAAGGACGAATTGGACGGCATTTGCATTTCTCTTCACGGTGCAGGCGTTTTTGAAGATGACGACGATCTGGAAAGCTACGTATTAAGAAAGCTCCGCGAGATCGTAGGCGATGAAATGCCCATTACCTCTTCTCTGGATCTTCACGGCAATATTTCCGAAGAAATGTGCCGTCTTACCAACGGTCTTTTCGGCATTCGCAAATATCCTCACACCGATAAATTTGATGCGGCATATCTTGCTATGAAGACTCTCATTCGTATCATTCGCGGTGAGATCAAGCCCGAAACTGCCGTTTGCCGTCTGCCCCTCTTAATTCCCATTGCCGCAGGTATGACTGCCAAAGAGCCTTTTATCAGCATTGAAAAGCATTTTAAAGAATATATCAAAGAAAAAGGTCTCATTGACGCCTCCCTCTTCCAGGGATTCCCCTATGCCGACGTACCCTCCTGCGGTGCCAGCGTTGTGGTAGTTGCAGAAAAGGGCGCCAAAGAAGCGGCGCATGAATTGGCAAAGTTCGTTTGGGAAAAGAGACACGAATTGGATATGGTCAGTCTTTCCCCTGCAGAAGCTTTGGATCTTGCCGAGAAAGAGGAAAAAGAAGGCCTGATTGTCATCAATGAAATGAGTGACAATCCCGGTGGCGGCACTCCCGGTGACGGAACCCACCTCCTTCGTGAAATGTTGAAGCGCGATCTTCCCAAATCCATCTTCGGTTATATGGTAGATCCGGAAGCTGTAGAAGAAATGTTCCGCCACAAGCCCGGCGATGTCTTTGACCTCACCTTAGGCGGCAAGACCGAAGCCATTTACGGTAAGCCCTTGGAACTGAAAAACGTAACGCTCATCAGCTTAAGTGATGATATTTTCTATCATACCTCCCCAAATCTTTGCGGTGTTCCCGCAAAGATTGGCAAAGGCGGCAGAATTCGCCACGGCAATGTAGATATCATCGTTGGCGTCAGCCGCAACCAGACCTTTGATGACCGTCCTTTCCTTGTAACAGGTGCTGACGTCTTCCAGTATCGCTATGCAGGTCTGAAATCCACCCAGCACTTCCGCTCTTACTTTGAGCCGAGAAGCGCACGCATTATCCCCACCGATCCTCCCGGATACAACACCTCCAACCTTTCCGTATTTGAATACAAAAAACTTCAGCGTCCCGTGTATCCCTTGGATCCCGATACAAAATTTGAATAATGATTGGAGAAAATCAAAATGCAAAAAACAAAAAAATACGTTGCCTTTTTCATGGCGCTGATCTTGATTTTCGCTTCTATCCTCACTTCCTGCGGAGAAGAGCTTGCTCCTACAACTACTACTGAAATTATGACCGAAACCGAAGCAAAAACGGAAGAAGTCAAAAAAGATGTTATCAAGGATCAGCTTCACGTCGCTGATGTGGAAAAATTTCCCAAAGCTACGAACGCGATGACCAAGGAAGAGCTTCGTCAGCTTGCTATGGATTATTTTAAGCTTCAGCTTTCATTCCGCTGGATTCCGAGTATGGATATTTTAGATTTCCCCACCACCTACAGCACTACCTTCAAAAAGAATCCCAAGACGCTTCTTTCCTCAGGTATATACGGCGGTATTCCTTATCAGAGCCTTGGCTCGGGCAATCTTTACCGTTGGCTGGAATATTACAACGAAGACACGGCAACCTTTGATTTTGAAAGAATGTTTGCCGAAAACGGCGGCTACGGAGAAGGCGCAGCCATCACCGATGTAAAAACCGACGAAAACAACAATGTGACCTATAAAAAATACCGCAGTTTTACTGCGCTCTTTAATCAGTGTTCCGCTTCCTCCTTTGGCGGCTGGAGCAGAGTGATCAACTCCGTAAACTACGGTTGGACCAACTCGATGACCGTGAGAAACGGCTTTATTCCCGTGGGGCTTTACGATTACGGATATGAATATAACGGCACGTATTACGGTGCCGAACGCATTGACCTTTTCGGAGAAAAAACGGAAGATAACCCTCTCGGTCTCGATACCACCACCGTCATTCGCGATTGGAATGCCAAAAACGGTGAAAACGGAATGTTCAACTGCTACGCGCAAATGAAACCCGGTGACTTGGTAGTCAGCCCCGGTCACGTTATGATGATCGGTCAGGTGTTTCTCATTACGAGAAACGACGGCACGCTGGATTATTCAAGAAGCACCGCCAACGTTTTAGAGCAGGTAGAGGGCTGGAACGAGGAACGTGTCATCAGCGGCAAAAAATATCTCCAACAAGGACGCACCGCAAAGAACTACACCTTCAGCGAACTGCAAAAGGAAGGCTATATCCCCTTCACCTTTGCAGAATTTCTCGATGAAAACGATTCTCAGGATAAGAAGCATTTGGATTATTACAACAATATGAAAGAAAAGCTTTCTGTGGCGGAAAGACGCTATACCGCTTTTGAATTTTCAAAAGACGAGCTTGATGCAATGAGCGGAATCGGTATTGAGGAATCCAAAACCTTTACCACCCTCTCCACCGACAAAAAGAGCATTACCACAGAAGAACTGAAAGACTTTTCCGTTGGTTCCAACTACGCCATCTCCGACGTATTTGTAGTCGTAAAAGACAAAGATGGCAAAGAGCTTCTGAAAAATATTCATCGCACTCCTCAGCTCTACATTTTTGAGGTGAATATGAATGTCGGCCTCAGCACCTGGGAAACCGATGCCGATGGCAATCCTTTGACTATTATGAACGGCATTGAAGCCCTGGCCAACGGAGAAAATACTGTTGAGATCACCGTTCAGCTTTGGAACGGTGAAAAGCCCTGTGTTTATTCCGCAACCCTTGTAAAATAAAGAAGTCAATCCGACAACAAATATCCCCCCGTATAACGGGGGGTATTTCATTTTCGGGCATAGCCCTAAACAATACTGGCGACGCACAAGTGCGTTTTTGGGTTGGCCTGCCAGCCATGCAACTGTTACTTGCTTCCCATAAATGGGTCTCATAGAAAGCCGCCCTCCGAGAGGGAGGGGGACCGCTTGCGGTGGAAGGAGCCTGCGCAAATTCTCTT
>JAZSDQ010000043.1:0-1569 GCA_045531235.1 Eubacteriales bacterium | reverse complement strand
ATGGCAGGCTGTCATTCTGCAAATCTTTAACTCTTTGCTTTTCGTATGTATACTTTCGGAAGCCATGGGAGCGTAGTAAAAGAGCGATTCATTCTTTTTCACGGACAAATCGATCTTTACATCACAACGCATAGAAATCTTACGGGGACCGAGAAGGCGATACGACAGATTCTCCACCCCGATTTCAGGAAGGATTCCAAAATCCTCCACATCTACGTTTTCTTCTGTCAGGGGGATCTTAAACACATAAGAAAACATTTCCTGAGAAGAAAACGAGGTGGGAACACCGTTTTCCCCGTGGCGCTCGCTTTGATACAAGATGTTGAAATTGGCTACTCCCTCAATTTCGCAAACGAGCTGTTTCCCTTGCATATAAACGTTTTTTTGATTGACTCTCGGCTTTACATCTACTCGAAAAACACGATGTGCCTCCTCTTTATAATCAGGGAGGACGATTTCTGTTTCTACGCGACTTTTCCCCTCTCCCCCATAAATTTCTCCCAGTTTTCCGCATCTTTCACGGTCAAAAATTTCTTCTGCCACTGTTTTCTCCGTTCTCGGTGGCAAAAAATTTTGCTGTACCGCCACCGTGGTACCGTTTGCAATACCAATCTATGCGGCGTTACAGCAAAGTATTCTTTAAAGAAACGTTTTCATATCGTCAAACACGGCTTGACAAAGCGTGGCGCCCTTTCCCGCCAGATCCTTGGAAACGGGCTCTGCTTCCGGATAGATCTTTATGGCACGGGTATTTTCAACGATACCCATAACCGCGCCGTTCATCAGCATTTCCGCAAGCTTGGTAGGTTCTTTATCCATTCCCGCTTTCAGTTGAATGGCAAGGTCACTTACGGCTTCAGCCAGCATATTTTCTTTCGGCTCTTCTCCATGCTTTTCTAATTCTGCGGAAGTTTGTTCCGACAGTTCATCGTATTCCGTAAGATGATTTGCAAGGCGCGTTCTCATTTCCTTGTTTTCGGTTTTTGTTAGTACTGCACCGATGGCTTGGGCGCCCATCCGCGCAGTCTTATACGATACCTGCAGTAGTTTTTCTGTTTGATCCATTTTGCGCTCCTTTTTTCTTTTTAGGATGCACAAATATACGATTTTTATCCGTCACAAAAATTGTTTTGTGTTTTTCATACAAGATCGGATTTTTTCCAACGCGGCTTTTTCGATTCTGGAAACGTAAGAGCGGGAGATCCCCATTTTATCCGCAATCTCCCTTTGGGTAACAGGCGCCACTCCGCAAAGGCCGAATCGAAGACAGATGACCTTTTTTTCTCTTGGATCCAGGACGTGATTTAAAGCGCACATAGCAAGACCTGCTTTGTTTTTTAAATCGATCTGATCGACAATATCATCCTCAACACGCATCACATCCAGAATCGTCAGCGGATTCCCGTCCTTATCCACTTCAATGGCATCCTGAAGATTTGCTTCCTGGGCGTATTTTTTCTGGGCGCGAAAGTACATCAATACTTCGTTTTGTACGCATTTTCCCGCATAAGTAGCAAATCGGGTGCCGTGGGATGCATCAAAGGAGTCAATGGCTTTAATCAGGCCGAT
>JAZSDQ010000053.1:0-35700 GCA_045531235.1 Eubacteriales bacterium | reverse complement strand
AAGAATCGAAACCTAGCAAGAAAGTGGGGGAAGGAATTGCTTCCCTCCGGGAGGGAAGTGTCACCGTAGGTGACGATAGGAGCCCGCGAGAGTAAAGCTTTTATACAGAGCAAAGCATTTGCGGAAAATGCAGATCTTTTTATTTGAAGGGGCCGATGTCCTAACGAATTTAGCAAAAAGAGAATTTGCGCAGGCTCCTTCCACCGCAAGCGGTCCCCCTCCCTCTCGGAGGGCGGCTTTCTATGAGACCCGTTTACGGGTAGCAAGTAAAAAATGCATGGCTGGCAGGCCACACTATGCGCATTTATGTGCAGCCAGTTTCCTTAGGGCTGTGCCCGAAAATGAAATACCACCCGCTATGCGGGTGGATTTTTATTGTGAAAAATCTTCAAAAATTACAATTTGTGCTTGCGATAGAGCAGGGTGTGTGGTACAATGTCAAGTGAAATCCATTTTAAAGGAGAAAACTATGATTATTTTGAAACGTCTTTTTGTTTTGTGTCTTGCACTGCTTCTTTGCGTGATGCCTATGGTATCTTGCGCCAAGGAAGAAGAAAAGAAGACGGAAGAAAAGAAAACCGAAGAAGTAACGAAAGAAGACAAAAAGACTGAAGACGAAAAAACCGAAAAAATACCCGCTGTTTTAAAAGGGGTAGAGGTCGATCCTCTGTTTTACGGACAGGATCCTTCGGAAGATGAAGAACTAAACATTCTTCTCATCGGAAACAGCTACAGCTATTATTGGCTTGATGAGCTTTGGGGGCTTCTGGATGCCGCAGGCTACGAAAACGTTCGTGTTTGCGATGTGTACTACTCCGGCTGTAAATTTTATCAGCATTGGGAGTGGTATGAAAAAGGAGAGGCAAATTATGTTTTTCAGATCTATGAAAGCGTAGAGCGCAGAACCTGGGAAAATGTCGGCCTGGAAGAATGTATGGTATATGCAAATTGGGACTTTATCGGCTTCCAGCAAAGTGGTACCTATATGTACGGTAAAAATGACGGTCCGGATACTTTTAAAGCTTCGGTGGAAAAAGATCTTCCCAATTTGTATCGTTTAATGTATCAGAATTTCCCACAGGCAGAGTATTGTTGGGTGCAGCACTGGGTTCATGAGGTTGGAACTTCGAACAAGGAAGGCCTGGGCAGTCAGGAGAGCCAGGATTTTTACGCCGACGGATATAAAGAGGTTGCTTCCGAAATTTGTCCTGAGTTCGGCTTTACTAACGTTCCCTTGGGGGATGCTTGGCAGGCAATTCGCCACGATCCCATCTTTTACGAAGCAGGCAACGGAGATTATCCTAAGAGAACCCTCCATACCCGTATTTACAATTCCAAATTTGTCAGCATGGAGGAGATTTCCAACGAAGATCTTTCCCACGACGGTGATATCGGCGGTGGTCAGTACGTAAACGGCTGTGTTTGGTTTGAGGTGATCACTCATAGGAGCGTTGTTGGCAATAGTTTCCGTCCCGAATACAAATGGGAACAGCAAAATAAGATCCTTACTCTTACCGAAGAACAGATCACCAAAATTCAGAATGCGGCGCACGAAGCCGTGCTCGGTTGCCACGGAGAAGACTGGTACGCGTAAATTTTACATCGCTTTTGCGGTGAAATGGGATATCAAAAAAACAAAGAATTTATAGGAAAGCTCTCAAAATAACCAAGGAAGTCTTTGAAATTTTGATTTATTATAAAAACAATAAATTTTAACGTCTGTAATCAGGCGTAAATGAAAAACGGAGGAAGAAAATGAAAATTCTTTGCGTAGGCAACAGCTACAGCTACTACTGGACCGATGAACTTTGCGGACTTCTCAATGCCGCAGGTTACAAGGATGTGAGAGTGTCCAACATATATTATTCCGGCTGTACTTTTGAAAGACATTGGAATTGGTATGTAAATAAGGAAGAAAATTACCGCTTTGCTACGGTAAAAGACGGTGTAAGAACCTCGGTAAAACCCGTAGGTATGGATTATTGTCTGGCGGCGGAAGAGGATTGGGATATTATCTCTTTCCAGCAGTCTAATCGCTATGGCACCCGAGAAATGCGCGAAAGCATCAAGGCGCATCTGCCTCAGCTTTACGATCTTTTTAAGAGCCGCTTCCCCACTGCAAAATATCATTGGCAGCAGAACTGGGCGCACGAAATTCGCCAGTGCTCCGAAGGAAAAAAAGGTGAGAACAGCCTTGAGGATCAGATCGCAAGAACGGCTGCATTCCGCACCATTGCCAAAGAAGTTTGCGAGGAGTACGGCTTTATTAACGTGCCTCTGGGCGACGCTTGGCAGCCCATTCGCCACGATCCTATGTTCTATGTAAAGGGCGACGGCAATTACCCCGTTCATTCTTTGCACACCCGTGTTTTGAATTCCAAATTTGAAACGGTATCTGCCGTTACCAACACCGATATTTCCCACGACGGCGATATTGGCGGCGGTCAGTACCTGAATGCTTGCGTTTGGTTTGAAATCGCAACGCACAAGAGTGTGATCGGAAATACATTCCGCCCCTCTTATACTCACGCTGCCTGCGGAAACGTTTATCAGTTTACCGAGGAAAAAATTGCTGCCTTGCAAAATGCTGCTCACAATGCAGTTTTGATGCACTACGGCGAAGAATGGTACAAATAAAAAAAGCACCCTTCGGGGTGCTTTTTTCGTGATGTATGCCTGCGGCAAGGGATGTGTTTTCCTTGCGGAAAACGATAAGGTAGTCTTTCGTGCCGAAAGGCTTTATTTTTCCATTGGGAAAAGTTTTCGGGAAACCATTTTCAAAAGGGGAACATCTCTTGCGTTTTTTTGGATTTGGTATATAATATGATTTGAAGAAAAGCTTTTCGCGGTATGGGAAAGGAGGGGAGAAAATGACCTTTGAATCGGCGGATAAAGCGGCGGCGAGAATGGGTGTGACGGTGCGCGCCGTGCAAAAATGGGCGAAGGAGGGTCGCATCCCCTATGCATACAAGGAGGGACGGGACTGGAAGATCCCCGTTTCGGCTAAAAAGCCGGGAGAAGTGCGTTTCGGCGAGACCCGTTATCATGAGCCTATGCCCATCGTTCATATTTTCCGTCCGGGAAAGGCCATGGAATATATTGAAAGCATTTTCGATCCCCACGACCGCGCCATGGCGCTTTGTGAATATCACTATATGCGAGGGGAATTTAAGGAGTGCACCATCATTGCCGAGCCGTATATGGACTCGGGAAATCCCGTGCTTCGCGCTACCTCCGCCCTCTTTTGTGTGTTTTCCAATCTTTGCCGCGGCCACATGGTAAAATCGCATTACGCCGCTGAGGTGATCCGCAAAACCCTGGATGAGGTGGCAGACGGAGAATATCCCAAAGAAACACAGGCGGCGTGTCTTCTTTGCGCCAAGTTTTTAAAGGTTCAGCTCCATTTGCCTTTGGACGATCTGAAAAAAATGGAACATCAGATGCGCTATCTGGACGAAGGCGTAAGACTGATGGCTTGCTATCTTCTTGCCCACGTTGCTTATTTGAATAAGGACTACGAAAGAGCTCTCGGCATTGTGGAAACCGCCCTTGCCTTTGCTTCTGAGGATATTCTGGTGCCGCAGATCTATCTTGGCATTGTAGGGGCTATGGCTTTGATGAATCTTATGCGGGTATCCGAAGCGAGAGAGGCTTTGCGCTACGCTTGGAAGGCTGCGGAAAAAGATGGCTTTATTACGCCTTTCGTAGAGCACTACAGCCTCTTGCAGGGAATGGTGGAAAAGGAATTCAAAAAAGACTATCCCGAGGAATACGAAAAGATCCTTCGGGTTGCCAAAGAATTTAACCAGTCCTGGTACCGCGTTTACAATGAAAACGCAGGGCTGAAGGTGGCGGAAAACCTCACCCCCACGGAATTTACCGTGGCAATGCTCTACAGCCGCAACTGGAGAGCAAAAGAAATTGCAGAACACATGGAGCTTTCGGAGAGAACCATTATGAATTATATTACTCTGGTTTACGATAAGCTCCAGATCAACAGTAAAAAAGAATTGTGCGGATTTATGCTCCGCTGAAAAAACGACCTGTTCGTTATAACGAACAGGTTTTCTTTTTAAAAAGCTTAAGATTTCAATGCTTTTTCGGTTTTTATCAAAAGAATTCGGCAAAAACTGCAGAGAAATTTGCAGTTTTTTTCTTTCAAATTACTCATTACTTCGGGAATGTTTTCTGTTACAATAAATACAAGAAAAGAACTTCGGAGGTGTCCCTTGGACAAGAAAAACGAAAGGGTCTTTTCACTGGACGGTGACAGCATCAAGGTTTCCTTTACCTTTGATGAAAAGATGAACCGTTTTGTGAGAGATTATCCGGATTTTAGTATCCACCCACGATCAACACCGTCAGGACGGATCTGGGTAAATGTAACGCGGGATGATTGCCCGTTTGCCGATACCGAATTCCGCGATTGCGGCTCCTGCAGCTTTTTCCTCAGCGAGAGGGCGGGAGATATGATTGGAATTTGTACCAATGAAAAAACAATGGTACAAGAAATTCTGCAAGAACAGACGGGGGACTGACCCGATGAAAGGAAAAACGATGAAAATTAGAAAGTACTTCACCAAAAAAGCAAAGGATCGTTTGATCAGCCTGTTTCTTTCGGCTGTGATGATCTTTTCTTCGCTCCCCATCGTGGCGTTCACCGCCATGGCGGCAGGCAGCGCCTCGGACTCCCGTTCCGTGGATCTTAATACCATGGACGAATGGAAAAACTATATTGGTAAAGACTACTTGAGCACAAAATACGCAGGCGGAATTTTTACCGATAAGTCCGTTTTCAAGGATGCCTCTGCTTTTCAAAATACAGGGATCACCTTTACCGACAATAAGGATAAGACCAACTTCCTGGTTGCTCTTTCTGCCATTGCATCCAATATGGATATTACCGGTCAGTCCAGCGTTCCTACGGATACTATGCTGGTGCTTGACGTTTCCGGCAGTATGAACTACCAGCACAACGACCTTGCAGAAACCCTGGTAGACGCTGCCAACGAAGCGATGGCAGCGCTTCTGGATGCCAACGAAAACAACCGTGTAGGCGTTGTTCTCTACTCCGACAGCGCTCTTGAGCTTCTTCCTCTGGATCACTACACCACGGCTGCCAATGATGAGTATCTCACTTACTCTGTCAGCGGTTGGTCGGAGGTAGTGGGCATTGACAGAGATACGAGAACTTCCCGAAATACTGCGCCCACACAGCGCTCTAAGTACGTTTCCGGCGGCACTTATATTCAGAGCGGTCTTGATTATGCAGCCGATGAATTTTCTTCTCAGGCAAACAACACCACCGTTACCGTGGGCAACACCACTGTAAAGCGCAAGCCCGTTATGGTGCTCTTGACCGACGGTGCCCCCACCTATGGCACCACTGCTTTTTCTTCTCCCGGAAGCTATAATTTCGGTAACGGCGAAGACACCACTGCCGCGCTGAACTTTGTAACGCAGCTGACTGCCGCTTATGCCAAAGAAACGGTCAGCACCATCTACGGCAGCGAAGTTCTCTTTTACACCTTAGGCCTTGGCGTTGACGATGAAGACGTGTTGGATCCCTCCAAGTCCTCCACCGCAGTTAACGACCTGTGGGAAAATTATGACGCGGCTCCCGTGAACAACACCATTACCGTTCAGAGCGGCAGAAACGAAAGAGAAGTAACTAAAATTTCCACCGCTTTGAAGCAGGACTATGTGGATCAGTACTTTGAAGTACAAAACAATGGCGGCAACACCCTGGCAAGCGGACTTGTAGACGCTTTCAAGAAGATCGTAGGCGCCATTCAGCTGGAAAGCAATTATTTTCCCACGCTGGTACAGTTAAATTCCGATCTGGAAGGCTATATCACCTTCCGCGATAAGATCGGTCACCACATGAACGTAACGGACGTAAAAGGACTTCTTCTTCACAACACTCTGTTCTCCGGTGCGGAGATGGCAAAGCAGTTCCGTGATACCGGCACCCTCGGCACTCCTGAAGATCCTACGGAATTGGGCGTAAAATTCCTGCAGTCCGTACAGGAAAGACTTGGTATCGCCGATGCAGGCACCGCGGCAACCCTCGTTGCCCTTGCCAATGAACACAAGCAGCTTTATTGGGAAAGCGACAGCGTATTCTCCAACTATATCGGTTGGTATGCCAATGCAAATTATGAATACTTAGGCTTCTGGCATGAAGGTCATACTTCCGTTCCCGCCGATATTGCGGCAGAAGCAAAATACATCATCCGTTCTTACGGATATTTAGGCGAGACCGATGAGGCGCACGGCGTGGAAAAGAGCGATATGATGTTTACCACCGTCCGTGTTTCTCACGATATTGCTACCGGCGATGAACTTGTGACCTTTGCTGTTCCCGCATCTCTCATTCCCGTGGTTACCTACCACGTGACCACCGATGCAAACGGGGATCTTACCGATCTTACCGTAGACGGCGCAGAGCATCCCATTCGTTTGGTTTACGAAGTGGCTCTGGCAGACGGCATTGATCCCATTACTGTCAGCGAAATTGCCGCCGATGCGAAGACCGCAAACGGCGACTACGTATTCTACACCAACTCCTGGGAGAATATCATAGCTTACGATGAGGATAATACCTACGCATTCTTTACTCCCTCTCCCGAAAATGACCGCTACTACTATACCGAGCCTACCGCAGTCTACACCGATACCAACGGCACGGTTTACGACGATCCCAACGTTCCTCCTAAGGATACGGGCTTGACCTACTACCGTCGCTGGACCGTATATGAGAAGGATCTTCTCGGTCTTCACAAAAAATATGCTTACGAGCCTATTTCCGACAAGTCCATCGTTTTTGCCGCTTGGCACAGCGAAGAAGGACACTGGCACATTACCGCCGATCATCCTCATACCTTTACCGAAGACTATAAGGTAGAAAAAGGAGATAAAACGGCCACAGGAACTCTGGAGTATTCCACTGTTGCTTTTGCCGACGTGACCAATCCCAACCTCTACGTTACCGGTTATACCATGGGCAACAACGGCCGCTTGACCGTAACTCCCGCCACGGGCATTTCCGTTTCCAAAACGGTACAAACTCCTGCCGCAGGCGCAGCGAGCTCCTTTGAATTTACCGTTCGCAATATGAATTCTTCCGAAAGCAAAACTTACGATGCCGTTCTGAAAAAGGCAGACGGCAGCCGTGAAGATCGCACTGTGGAATTCGTTGGCGGCACTGCTACCATATATCTGAATGCAGGCGAAACTCTTTATATCGTCGGCATGACTGCAGGCGAAAGCTACGAAGTCAGCGAAACGGAAACGGCAGATTACGCCGTAGTTAGTGATAGAGTGCAGACTGTGAACGTGGAAAACGGCAAGATCAATGCTGCGTCTTTTGTGAACACGGCAAGAGGCAAGGGCGATCTTACTATTACCAAGGAAGTATTACACAACCTGCAGGACAGCAGTTTTGCAAATGAGAGCTACATTATGACCGTGACTCTCACAGGTCTCGGAACGGCAAACAAAAACTTTGCGGCAGAGCACAGCGGAAATCCCAATCTTGCAAGCATTGATACCGATGCCAACGGCCGTTTCGTTGTGAATTTGAAAAACGGCGAGCGCTTTGAGCTCTTCGGCCTTCCCGAAGGCACCGTGGCAGAAGTGGTAGAAACCAATCCCGGCGCGGGCTATTCTATCAGCTATCTTGATAACGGCGTTGCAGGCGACGGCATCGTAACCGTTCCCGCAGACGGCATTGCCGCAGTCCGTGTGGAAAACAGCTACGCTCCCGCAAAAGTATTCCCTGTGAATATTTCCGTCGGCGGTACCAAGACCTTTACCGGCAGACCGAATGACGAATGGCTTTCTACCGACAGCTTTACCTTCCAGCTTCAGAAGTACGTTTTCGTTGAAACGGCAGGTGAATGGCGCTGGGAGTATATGGCAGAGGATGTTGCTACGGCAACGAAAAAGAGCTTTGATTTTAACGGCGCCTTTGCAAACGAAGAATATACCAAGCCCGGCGTTTACTATTACCGTGTGGTTGAGATCATTCCCGATACCCGTATTCCGGGCGTGACCTACGACAGAACCGTACATTCCTTCGGCGTGCACGTAGACGACCTCAATATTGACGGCGCACTTGAAATCACAGATGTGGTCGAGTCCCGTGATACTGTGGATATTCAGCAGAACGGCAACAACTGGACCGTGACCGCAAACTTTACCAATACCTACTCCAATACCGGAAGCGCAACCGTTTCTATTGATATCACGAAATCTGTTCTCAATCCCTCCGGTTCTCCTTTGGCAAGCAAAGAAGGCTTTAAATTCGGTTTGTTTGACAAAAACGACGCCCTTGTTTGGGAATCCAATGAAACCACCGAGCGTGGATTCACCAGACTGGTTATGAATTTCACCGCCATTGGCGATTATGAGTATACCTTGAAAGAGCTCGGCACGGCTCCTGCATATTGGAGCTATGATACTAAGGAAATTCCCGTCATCGTAAGAGTTACCGACGATACCCACGGCGGCTATAACGCTGTGATCTTCCAAGGTACTGCCGCGGATCAGACTCCTCTAAATACCACCAGCTCTATGGATGCAAGCTTTGAAAACAAGTACGACCCCCTGGAGGCAGAGGTAAAGCTTACCCATATTACCAAAGTGCTTGAGGGCCGTGATCTTCGGGCAGATGAATTTACCTTCGGCGTATTCCGTCCCGGCGAAACCTCCCCCATCGTCGATAATAATGCCGATGCCACCGGCGCTGTGGATATGCCTATCTTCTATTTGGATACCGTAGGCACCCACTATTTTGAAGTTCGCGAAAGAACAGGTGACGGCAACGGTATTACTGCAGACAAGACCGTTTACCGCATTGCCGTGCACGTAGTGGATAACGGCGGCACCCTCTCGGCAAGCTATGAAGTTTTGAATCAGGCGCACAACGCCATTGTATTCAAGAACGTCTACACCGCAACTCCCGTTGATATTACGATTGCCACCGAAAAAGAGCTGCAGGATAAGGCTCTTGTCAACGACGAGTTCCACTTTATTCTCACTCCTTCCGATGCCAACGGCAACAAGATCCCCGGCAGCACTTCTTACCGCACCGAAAACCAGGCAAACGGCGACGTAATATTCCCCGTGATTACCCTGGATAAAGCAGATACCTACTACTTCGTTATAGAAGAAGAAAAGGGCGCCATCGGCGGTATCGTTTACGACGAAAAGAAGATCCTTGTTACCGTGAAAGTGAATGACAACGGTGTCGGCGCATTGTATCACGATCCCATCTCCTATGCGGTCATTGGTGATGCCAATGCAGAAGCTGTTTTCGTCAATAAGTACGTTCCTGCAGAAACCAAGGTAAATCTTGCAGGTCAGAAAACCCTGGAAGGCAGAAATCTCAAGGAAGGCGAGTTCGCGTTTTATCTTTACAAGGCAGATTCCAATTGGCAGGCAAAAAATTTCCTCGAAATGCCGGCCAACAAAGCAGACGGCAGCTTTGCTTTCGCCCCTTTGACCTTTACTGCAGAAGATTTTAAGGCAGCTACGTCTTACTACTACGTTGTACACGAAGCACACGGCGGTGAAACCATTGACGGCGTGACCTACGACGGTGAAAAATATCGCATCCGCATCGATCTTTACGACGATCAGATGGGTTATCTCCATCACACCGTCCACGTATTCGACTCTGAGAATGTTCCCGTCAGCGGTATCATCTTTGAGAACGAATACAAGATCCTTGGCACGGCAAATGCTGTGATCAGCGGTGAAAAAGAACTCGTTGGCAAGCCTCTGAAGGACGGCGAATTCACCTTTGAACTGTACGAAGCCGACGCAAACTATACGGCAGGCGCAAAGCTTCAGAGCGTGAAGAACGTTGGTAAGGACTTCCGCTTTACACTTGAATATCAGCCGGAAGACGCAGGCAAGATTTTCTACTACGTAGTGAAAGAAGAAGGCGCAGGCGAAACCATTGGCGGCGTTACCTTTGATAATGCAGGCTTTACCGTGAAGGTAGAGGTCGTGGATAACGGCGACGGCACCCTCGGCACCGTGACGGATATCAATGCAAACGAGATCAAGTTTACCAACCGTTTTGCCGCAGACCTGCAACTGGATTTCAACGTCAATAAGACCGTGAAGAATCTGGGCAGCGAAAAGCTCGGTCCCGAAGGCTTTGAGTTTATTCTTACCAATACCGAGAATTCGGCGGCTGTTACGGCAAAAACCAATGCCGACGGTAAGGCAGTCTTCCCTCTCGGCTATACCGAGGCAGATCTTGGCAAGACCTACACTTACACCCTGAAAGAGAAGAATACGGGCGTAGCCAACGTAAGCTACAGCAGCGCAGAATATGCCATCACCGTAACGCTTTCTCTTGACGGTGAGAACCGTTTGGTAGCAAAGATCACGCAGGACGGCAAGGACGTAACAAAGGTTGTTGCAGCGTTTGAGAACGTTTATGACTATACCCCAGTTCCCGCTCCTACCGAGCCTGCTCCCAAGCCTCCCGTTACCGAGGCTCCTGAGGCTACGACGCCTTCCATTCCTCAGACCGGCGACGCTTCGGCTCCCGTTCTCTGGATCGCACTCTTTATTCTCAGCGGATTGGGCCTTATCGTCCAGACTGTGAAGAGAAGAAAAGCATAAATAAAAAAAGAGCCTTCGGGCTCTTTTTTTCGTGAAGAGTGAAAAGTGAAGAGTGAAAAAGGAAGCCTTTCCCGGGGAAAGGCAATTGCTTAGATAAGAGAGGAGAGCAAAAAAGGAAAAATATAAAAAAAGCTCAAAAGAATTGATCCAAAAGTGGAGTTTTTGGCAAAAGTGATCTTTTTTTGCTCATTTTTTAATAAAAAATGATCTTTTTTTGTATATACTTATAAAAAAGGAACAGTTATAATGAACGTGTACGAAAAACAAGTAATTTTTTGAGCCAAGAATGGCAAGGAGGACAAAAAATGAACATTCTATTGATCGGTAACAGTTATAGCGCCCATTGGCCCGATGAACTTTGCGGCCTTCTTAACGGGGCAGGCTATCAGAATGTGAGAGTATCCAACATATACTACTCCGGTTGTACTTTTGAAATGCACTGGAGCTGGTATGAAAACAAAGAAGCGAACTACAAATTTTCCACGGTAAAAGACGGTGTGAGAACTTTCGAGAAACCTGTGGGTATGGAGCATTGCCTTTCTGCTGAGGAGAATTGGGATTATATTTCCTTCCAGCAGTCTAACCGCTATGCGACGGATTCTATGCGTAGAAGCATTAAGGCACATCTGCCTCTGCTTTATGACCTTGTTCATTCCCGTTTCCCCAATGCACAGTATTTTTGGCAGCAGAACTGGCCCCACGAAGTACGTCAGTGTCCCGAAGGCAAGGGGGAAGCCAGCCTGGAATCCCAGGTGGCAAGAACCAATGCTTTCCGCGTGATCGCAAAAGAGGTTTGTGAAGAGTACGGCTTTACCAACGTTCCTCTCGGTGATGCTTGGGAGCCCATCCGCCACGATTCCATTTTCTATGAAAAGGGAGAGGGTGATTTCCCCGTTCGTTCTTTGCACACCAGAATCTACGAAGGCAGCCGTCTTGACGGCACCTTGACCAACCGTGACCTTTCTCACGACGGTAACGTCGGCGGCGGTCAGTATCTGAACGGTTGCGTTTGGTTTGAAATGATCACCCACAAGAGTGTCATTGGAAACCCCTTCCGTCCTCACTACGATTATCAGGGTCTGGATATGCACCTGAACGAAAAGAAGATCGAAATTCTTCAGAATGCAGCGCACAACGCAGTATTGAACTACTACGGCGAAGAATGGTATAAGTAAAAAAAGAGCCTTCGGGCTCTTTTTTTCGTGAAGAGTGAGGAAGGAAAAGGCTATTACGAGCCCCTGCAGGGAGGACTGTTCTGCGGCGGTCCTTCTGTGAAAATGCGGTTTATTAATTCCCTTTGTATGTAAATTTTCCGATCTGTAAGAATTGTGATAAAAAAGGCGGAATATCACAGGTTTTAAGCCGTTTTTTGTTGAATGAAACAAAGATAAATCTTCCTAATTGTGCAGGATTTCTATTGTGTTTTTTGTGAAACTATGTTAAAATGCTTATAATACAAGCGAAGTCGAGAGGAGTATTTTATGAATATTGCAAAGAAAATAGTGGCAATGCTTCTGATTGTAGTTTTTGTCCTTGTGCCTCTGTGCTCCTGCAGTGCACAGCTGAAGCTTCCCAAAGAAAAAGAAAAAGTAGTGATCCAGCAGAAATCCTACGGCGAAAAGCTCCGCGATTCTGTTGAGCCCGATCCTTTGTTCGGCGACCCCTCCGAAGATGAAGAATTCAACGTTCTTTTCATCGGAAACAGCTATTCTACCCACTGGACGGATGAGCTTGCTCACATTTTCGGTGCCGGCGGCTATGAATACGTAAACCTCTGTAACATCTACCACTCCGGTGCCGTTTTTGAAGAGCACTGGACCTGGCATCAGAACAACGAATCCGTAGAAAATTTCTACATCAACCGCCCCGGCCAGGATAAAGTTTCTCACGAAGATGTAACGTTCGAGTACTGCATCACCTATGCCAACTGGGACGTGATCTCCTTCCAGCAGGGCAATCGTCTGGTAGGTTCTACCGGTAGATACCGTCTGAGTATTTCTCAGTGGCTTCCCAAGATCTTCACCTACCTCTATGAGCGTTTCCCCGATGCTGAGTATTACTGGCAGCAGAACTGGTCTCACGAAGCAGGCGGCGACAGCTACACTCTGGAAAAGACCGAAAAGCTCGCCAACTGGCATCGTGAAGAATCTCTGAGAGTTGCAAAGGACTGGGATTTCATCAACACTCCTTTGGGCAGCGCATGGCAGGTAATACGCCACGATCCTCTCTTCTATGAAGGCACCGGCAAACGCGAAGATAAGCCCGTTCGCAGCCTTACCCGCCGTATCCAGAAGTCGGGTGCTTCCAAGGGTCTTATTGTAGACGACCTTTCCCATGACGGCGATATCGGCGGCGGCTCTTACCTGAACGGCTGCGTTTGGTATGAAATGCTGACTCACAAGAGCGTACTTGATATTGAAGACGTATCTCCTCAATACGTAGAAGGCAACGGAACGGTGCACACCCTTACCGTAGAGCAGATGAACAAGCTCCAGGAAGTAGCCCATCAGACCGTACTTGCCGACTACGGCGAAGAGTGGTATCAGCAATAATAAGCACTATGAGAAAAAGCCCGTTTTGGGCTTTTTCTTTTACAGCCTAAAATTAGGAGTAAAAACGTGATTTTAAAAAGAATTCTTGTTTTATTTTTGATTTTGAGCACCGTGCTCGTTCCTCTCTCGTCCTGCAAGGAAGAGGAAAAAAAGAAGCCTACAAAAAAGCCTTCCAAGGAAGAACAAACGGAAACCTTGGAGGAAACCATTGATCTGGAATCCCTTTGCCTCGGTGATCGGATCCGCGCCACAGTGGAGATCGATCCCCTGTTTTTCGATCAGGATCCTGCAGAAGATGAAGAATTGTGTATTCTTTTTGTAGGCAATAGCTATTCTGCCCATTGGCCTGATGAATTGACGGCTTTGCTCGGCGCAGGCGGTTATGAAAATTCTCTGGTTTGCAATATTTATCACTCCGGCGCCACTTTTGATGAGCATTGGACCTGGTTTCAAAACAGTGAAAATGCAGAGTCCTTCCGTATCCACCGCCCCGGCAGAGAAAGAGTCGTTTGGGACGATGTTGGCTTGGAGGAGTGTCTCACGTACGCCAACTGGGATATCATTTCCTTTCAGCAGTCTAACCGTTTCGTAGGCTCCACCGAAAGGCACCGCGCTGCCATTGAAAAAGGATTAACACCGCTTTTCGGCTATATTTATGCATATTTTCCTCAGGCAACCTATTATTGGCAGCAGAACTGGTCTCATTCTGCAGGAAAAGACGGCTACTCCTCCACGGAAAAGAGTGACAGCTTGCTGAAGTGGCACCGTCAGGAAGCTTTGTTTGCCTGCGAAACTTGGAATTTTATCAACACCCCCTTGGGTCAGGCCTGGGCGCTTGTAAAGTATGACCCATTGTTTTATTCTTTCTCAGGGGATTGCGAGAATGATAATCCTACCAAGAGCCTTCATACGAGAATTTATGAATCCAGTACGTATAAAGGTATGATTACCAATGCTGACCTTTCCCACGACGGAAATATCGGCGGCGGTCAATATCTGAACGGCTGTGTGTGGTATGAAATGATCACTCACAAGAGTGTTGTTGGAAATCCTTTTGTTTCCGAATATTACCACGAGGAAAGCGGAAAGACCTATACCTTTACTTCGGAGCAGATCGCAAAGCTGCAAAACGCCGCCCATGAGGCAGTCCTTGCCGATCACGGCGAAGAATGGTACGAATAAAAAAAGCACCCCATAGGGTGCTTTTTTTATTGAAGAGTGAAAAGTGAAAAGTAAAGAGGTGAGGTAGCCTTTCCGAGGGAAAGGCTATTTTTTTATATGCGGGACGTCCCCAAAAGCCTCCCTCCGGGAGGGAGGTGCCGAGGAACGGGGGGGAAGGAGCCCGCGCAAATTGCCGCTTTTGCATCGTGAGGATATGGAGTACAGACCTTGTGTTTTCTGCATTATATCCTCATTTTCTTCTGACTTCCGCTCTCGCAGGCTCTTTTCACCGCAAGCGGTCCCCCTTCCTCTCGGAGGACGGCTTGTAGGGAAGCCTTTTGTACCAAAAGGCTATTTTTTATGTGGGGCCTTTTCAGTTTTACTACGAGGGGCGATTTATTTTTCCAAAAGCTTGACGAGGAAGCGGGCGCCTTGGAGGGCGGCGCGGTCGGAAAATTCGGCGTAGTCCATGGCGTTATCCCCCGCAAAGGAATCGGAAATAGTGCGGATCACGCAGAAGGGAATTTCATTGACGAAACAGACCTGGGCAATGGCGGCGCCTTCCATTTCACAAGCGATGGGATCAAAAAGGCTTTTCAGGCGCAGTTTGTCTTCATCTTTGGCAATAAAGCGGTCGCCGGAAGCAATAACTCCTTCCAAAGCAGGAATATTTTCCTCTCCGGCAAGGGCAAGAACTTCTTTGGTAAGAGTAGCATCGGCGGGAAGATAAATTTTATTGATTCCCGAAATCAGCCCTACGGGATCCCCCAGAGGGGAGGTATCCATATCGTGCTGAACCAGACTTTCGGAAACGGCAAGGGAAAGAATATCCAGCTTTTCCGAAAGGGAGCCTGCCACGCCTGACGTGATGATACACTGGGGGTGGAATTTTAAGATCATGGCTTCGGCGCAAATGGCGGCAAACACCTTGCCGATGCCGCAAACGGCAAGGACAACTTCTTTTTCGCCGATGCGCCCTGTATGGAAAACAAGGCTTCCCACTTTGTGGCTTTCCTTTTCTGCCATTGCCGATAAAATGCCCTCGGCTTCTTTTTCCATAGCGCAGATCACGCCGATCTTATTATACTTCATACTGAAAATCCACCTTTGTTTGTTCCAGAATTTCAAGATATTTTCTGCACTCCTCTTTGCCCGCGGCAAGAGAGAGATTTTTGTAGTTTCCACATTCTTTCTTTTCGCTGCCGGGCATTTTTTCGTCCCAGGCAAGAATGGCTTTCAACACGCGAAGGATCTCGGTAAGGACTTCCTCGGGCGAGGCGTTTCTCGTAATGAGATAAAAGCCCGTCTGACAGCCCATCGGGCCGAAATACAGCACCTTTTCCGTCAGGGGACCGTTACGGATCACCGTTGCGAAAAGATGCTCCACCGAATGCATGGTAAGGTTATCCATATAGTCCCCGCCGTTGGGGGTACGGGTGCGCAGGTCAAAAGTGGTGGCATCGCCGTCTACGCGGGAAATGTAAAGACCGGGGCGCAGTTTATCGTGATCTACGGTAAAGCTTTGAATGGTTTTCATAGTGACTCCTTTATTCATCCCACGGATAAGAGGTGGGCAGGGGAATTTCTTTTCCGAAAGCCTGCTCCAGTGCCTCTTTAAAATCTTCATGCAAAGGGGCGGTGACGGAAAGGGCGTTTTTTTCTACGGGATGGTTAAAGCTCAGCCGCAGCGCGTGGAGGGCTTGACGGCCGATAATGGAAGATTTTTTGCCGTATAGGGTATCACCCGCCAAAGGAAAACCGATGGCAGAAAAGTGGGCGCGGAGCTGATGGGTGCGCCCGGTAATGGGACTTGCAAGAAAAAGATGATACGGGGGACGGCTCTCCAAAAGGAGAAAGCGGGTCAGGGCTTTTTCCGTTTCCGATTCGCTTCCGTCACCTTCAAAGCACTCTCTTTGAATATAGCTTTCGGCATTTCTGCGGATGCAAAGGGCAATTTCTCCCTCTTTGGGTGGTGTTTTTTCACTTTCCGTCAGCACAAGATACTC
Source organism: Eubacteriales bacterium (assembly GCA_045531235.1). Lineage (GTDB taxonomy): Bacteria > Bacillota > Clostridia > Oscillospirales > SIG627 > RGIG5579. The sequence continues at coordinate 19,337 of JAZSDQ010000053.1, read as the reverse complement.
TTTTTTGATCTTATGTTTTTTGATCATTTCAAAGAAGATCCCTGCCACCACCTGGCTTTTGGAGGAAATGACTACGCCGCTAGTATCCTTATCCAGCCGCCCTGCCGCGCGGAATACCATGGGGTAGCGGTGATATAGAATTCTGCCTGCCAGAGTATCGTCCTGCAATTTCTTGGAGGGGTGGACTGCCATACCGCCCGGTTTATTGACTGCAAGGATATGATCATCCTCGTAGAGAATATCAATTTCTCCCTCGCTGGGCTGAATTCTCGGGCTGGGGCTTTTGTCCTCCAAGGCAAGAGAAAGCACTTCCCCCTCGGAAAGCACGTGGCGCACGGTTTTGTGCTCCCCGTTGACCTGAATTCCGTTTTCCTTAAATTTCAGGCTCGTTACCGCGGCGCGGGAATAGGAAAGGCGGTCCAAAAGAACCTTTTTTATGGTAAGCCCGTGAAAGGCTTTATCAATTATAATATCCATAGCGCTTCCTTTCCTTTGTTCTTTTCACAGTATAACATAAAAAAAGAAGGATTTCCACCCTATCGGAAAAAATTGCTTGACAAAGACCGAAAACTGTGATATGATAATTCCCGCATTAAATCCCACGATTCATTAGCTCAGCCGGTAGAGCACTTGACTTTTAATCAAGGGGTCCGGAGTTCGAATCTCCGATGAATCACCAAAAATCCTCGTTCTTCGGAACGGGGATTTTTTGCTTTTCTCTTTTATTCACAGCTGTCTGGGACGCTTGTCCCTACGGTTACAAGGTTCTATCCGTGGGGCTTTTTTGGAAAAGCCGCCCCACACCCCGAAAAACTTTCCGAAGAAAGGTAATGGATAAGCCGCCCTCCGAGAGGGAGGCTTTTTTGCCCGCAGAAAATACTTACAAAAATGTCTTTCTGAAAAAAGGTGATTCTTTTGTGAAAGTGGGGGGGAAATAACAAATTTTCAAAAAAGGCTTGATTTTGGCGGCTTGAGGTTGTATCATTGCAAAGGAACAATTTTGAAAGGAATTTAATCCATGAGAAAGCATTTGAGCTTGCTTCTTATTATCCTTGCGGGGCTGATGTGGGGCTCCTCGGGAATTTTTTCCAATCTTTTGGCGCCCTTTGGCTTTTCCCCCATTCAATTGACGGCAACCAGGGGAATCGGCTCGGGCATTGCCATTGTACTTTACATATTTTTTACCAATAAAAGCCGCTTTTTTGTAACAAGTCGGCAGCTTGCCTTTTTTGTGGTTTCGGGACTTGCGGTGTTCTGCACGGCGGCAAGCTATTATACCGCCATTCAGGCTTCTTCGGTGGCAACGGCGGCGGTGCTGATGTATACCGCACCTGCTTTTGTTATGGCGTATTCCGTGGCGTTCCTGGGAGAAAAACTGACAGTGAAAAAAGCCGTTTGCGCCGTTTTGATGCTCATCGGCTGTATGCTGGTATCGGGAATTCTTTCCGGGTTGAAATTCAGCTTTTGGGGCGTTTTTTGGGGGCTGTTATCCGGTATTCTTTACAGCGCGTACAGCGTTTTGGCGAAAATCGAGGCCATGCGCGGCTATCATCCCTTATCGGCAACCCTTTATCACTTTGTTACCATGGGTGTGGTGGGCCTCTTTTTCCTGGATCTGCCCAGCTATACGGCAAATGTTGCCAAGGATCCGTGGTTTACCGTTCCCCTTCTTGTGGGTATCGGTCTTGTGACTTGCGTTACGCCGTATCTCCTCTTTTCCATTTCCCTTAGGGAAATTCCCGTGGGAACGGCATCGGCGCTGGGAATTCTGGAGCCTGTGGCGGCAACGGTTTACAGCGTGGTATTTTTCAAGGAGCAGCTGGATCTTCCTGCCATCATCGGTATTGTCATTGTCCTTGGCTCCTGCGTATTTATTTCCCAAGCAGACGAAAAGAAAAAAGACAGCTGATGCTGTCTTTTTTTGTATCTTTATCGTGGGGCTTTTTGTACCCTTTTTGAAAAAAGGTACTCCATAAGCCTCCCTCCGGGAGGGAAGCCTTTTTTCTAGTCCTCTTTCAGATCGGAAAGGGCACTTTTCACTGCTGCGACGACAAAGGCAGAAAAAGTGCAGTCTTTTCCCTCAATGGCTTTTTCCACTTGGGCAATGACATCGTTGGGAAAACGGACGGTTTTATTCGTTGTAGGGGGAATGGACGGAATCTTGAAATTTCCCATAAGCACCTCGCAAAACAATTGTCTTGCCTATAATATAAATGCAATTTCATTTAAAATGTGCATTGCATTTGCAATGCACTTGTGATATGATTTCCTTGAGGTGATGCAAATGCAGAAACGGAAAATTGATCCTATGGGCAGGGTTGTCATTCCCAAAAACCTGGTGAAAGCCTTGCAATGGGAAGCGGATACGGAAATTGTGTTTTCAGAGAAAGACGGCGCTTTGATCTTGGAAAAAGCGGCGCAGTATTGCGCGTGTTGCAAAAATGAAGAGGGGCTTGTTCCCGTAAATAAAAATATCTTTCTTTGCCGTTCCTGTTTGCGTAAACTTTCCAAGGAGATGTAAAATTTCACGGACAGTCGTGGGAGCATTTTCTTATATGATAACAGAATGGTAAAGTTTTTCGGGGTGTGGAGCGGCTTTTCCAAAAAAGCCCCACGTAAAAAAATAGCCTTTCCGTGGGAAAGGCTATTTTTTCTTATCCTCTTTTGATCTTCTTTGTGGTGGTTTTTTCAAATTCGGTATCGCGGAGTTGAATTTTGGTGACCTGCTTATACATGGGAAGCTCTGCGGTCACGGTGCGGATATCGGCGAGGATCTTTCCGTCCTCGGGAGTGCCGCCCATTTCTTTTACCTTGTCTTTATTGAGGAACATTTCCGCAAGGATCACGGTTTTTCCGTTATCGTCCTTTACACCTCTGACAACCACTTCAGCGATGTAGGGGATGTTCATAATCAGATTTTCCAGCTCTTCGGGATATACATTCTTGCCATTATCCAAAACGATGAGGTTCTTGCAGCGGCCTGTAATGGAAAGGTATCCGCGGTGATCGATAAAGCCCAGGTCGCCGGTGTGGAACCAGCCGTCTTCCATCACTTCTGCCGTCTTTTCGGGGGCGTTGTAATAGCCCATCATAACCGTTCTGCCCTTGACGAGGATCTCGCCCGTGCCGTCTTCTGCGGGATTGGCGATCTTCACTTCCAGACAAGGCAGGGGACGACCTACGGTTTTGGGATCGGCAGTTTTATTGTTACGGTTTACGCTGACCAGAGGCGCACATTCGGTAATGCCGTAGCCCTGGCAAACGGTAACGCCCACGGTTTCGAAAAATTCAATGACTTCTTCACGGAGAGGCGCGGCGCCTACGACCATCAGCTTCAGGTTTCCGCCGAATACTTCGTGCACGGCGGCAAAAAGCTTTCTGCGAACATCGATGCCCATTTTTAACAGGAAGCGAGAGATTTTTGCGCCTTTTTGGAAGGTTTCCCACTTGCCCTGTTCTTCCATGGTAGCACGGATCTTCTTATAAAACATTTCCAGGAAGGCGGGAACGAGATAAATAAAGTCGGGCTGATAGCCTTTCAGGTTTTTCAGAATTGCCGCAAGGCTTTCATTGATACAGGTGGTGGCGTGGCGGTGGAGATATACGAGAATACCGACGACGGCTTCGTAGGTGTGGTGATAGGGAAGCACGGAAAGGCCGACGGTGAGAATATCCGCTACCTGCAGGCCGTGGTAAACCTCACCTACCAGGTTATCCTCGGAAAGCATAACGCCTTTGGCAATGCCCGTGGTACCGGAGGTGTAGACCAGAAGCTTCAGCGCAAAGGGGTCGGAGGAGGTCATATTGTCGGTATATTCGCTGTAGCCTTCCTCCAGAAGCTGAGCGCCCTGCTGACAGAGCTTTGCAAAGGAAAGGAATTCTCCTTCGTCTTCCTCACGGTCCAGACCGATAAAGTAGCGAACCTTGGGAAGCTTTTCTCTGTTTTCCTTGAAAAAGCTTTCAAAGCGCTTGGAATAAAAGACCACGGAAGCCTCACCGGACTCCAGAACGTAGAGCATATCCTCGGGAGGAAGATCCTTATCTACCGGCAGATATACGCCGCGGGAGCAGAGAACGGTGAAATATACGCGGATCCAGGGATAGCTGTTTTCTGCCACCATGGCAATGTGCTCACGGTCTACGCCAAGCTTGGAAAGGGCAGAGCCGAGAGAACGGACATCACGGCCGAACTGACGGTAGGTGACTTCTTGAACCTCTTGGGAACCGTATTTGTGCTTGTAGGCAATACGGTTGGGACATTCTGCTTCCGCTTGGGTGAGAATATCCACCAGTCTTTCAATTTTTGACACTTCATTTAAGTCGGGGAATTTCTTTGACATAATAACTCCTTTTCTTCATCTAGTTTCGAAAACTATGTTATCAGATTTCAAGGTCAATGTCAAGAGCAAAGTGTTCTTATATTTGGTTTTCAAATCTTGACGAAACATATTTTTTATGTTATGCTCTTGATATCATAACAGATTTTGGGAAAAATTGCAAGGAGAATGTGATGGCTTTTGAGGCATACAAGGCGTATCGCGCGCCTCGTTGGGAGGACTTTCCCGATATTGAACTTTATATGGATCAGGTGATCAGCGTTCTGGAAAAGCACCTTTCGCTGTTCTCATCGGAGGGGGAAAAGGTCATTACCTCCACGATGATCAATAACTACGTAAAGCAGAAGCTTATCCCTCCGCCGGAGAATAAGCGCTACGGAAGAAGGCAGCTTGCTTATCTGTACGTGGTTTGCATTTTGAAAAAATTTATGCAGCTCAGCCGTATTCATCTTCTTTTAGAGAATCTGACTGCAGGCAGAACGGAAGAAGAGGCGTATCTTTTCTTTGCCCGTTCTCTGGACAGCGCCATGCAGCTTGTATTTGAAAGAGCGATTCCTGAGGCAGAGGACCTCCGTGATCCTGCCGAGGACTGTGTCAGAAGTGCCACGGCGGCTTTTGCGGTAATCGTATATTCCGAAGCGGTATTCTCCCAGGCGGAAGGCGGTTGGAATCTGAAAAAGCAGAAGGCCGAAGCCAAGCAGAAAAAAGCCGAGGAAAAGGAAAAGCAAAAGAAGGAAAAAGAAAAAGCCGAGAAAAAAGAAAAGAAGAAAAGCGGCAAGGAAGAAAAATAGTCATCCGGGCTCTGCACCATGCAGAGCCTTTTTTATAGCAGTGAAAAAACTCTGCTATTGAAAACAAGCGGAAATCGTGGTATAATATAAAAGATGAAATATTTTCGAAGGAGAAACGTATGGCATTAAGCTTTCCCGGCGGTGTCGTTATGGACGATGAAAAACGGACCGCCTCTCACCCGGTTCGCAAGGCGCCTGCTCCCGATCTTGTGGTGCTTCCTTTAAAGCAGCATTACGGGGAAGCGGCAATTCCTCTTGTGAAAGAGGGTGACAGAGTTCTCAAAGGACAAAAGATCGCCGAAGCGGCAGAGGGAATCTCTTGCCCCGTGCACAGTTCCCTTTCCGGCACGGTGACTGCCATTTCCTCTTGCCCCACTCCCGATGGAGAGGGCATGTGTATTACCATAGAAAATGATTTTAAGGATGAAATCTCCCCCGAGGTTCGCCCTTTCGATACGCCCATTGCCAAAGCTTCCCCCCAAGCGCTCGTTGAGCAGATGAAAGAAAAAGGGATCGTCGGTCAGGGCGGCGGCGCTTTTCCCACCTGGTATAAGGTGGCTTCTGCCCGGGGCAAGGTAAAGCGTGTGATCATCAACTGCTGTGAATGTGAGCCCTACGTTACCGTGGATCACCGTCTTCTTTTGGAGCATCCCGAAGAAGTGGTGGGCGGCGTAAAGATCCTTCTTTATGCCGTAGGCGCGGAAAAGGCTATTTTTGCAGTGGATAATAAAAAAGAAGACGCTGCGGAAAAATTGATGAATATTGTAGACGGCAGCGAAAACTTCGGCGTTGCCATATTTAAGAATAAATATCCCCAGGGCTCAGAACGGCTTCTCGTTCGCGCGGTGATGGGGCGGGAGATTCCCGTGGGCGGTCTTCCTATCGATGTGGAAGCGGTGGTTTTCAACGCAGGCACCTGCTATGCAGTTTACAATGCCTTTGTTACAGGTATGCCTTTGATTTCCCGCGCTTTGACGGTAGACGGTGACTGTGTGAAAGAGCCGGATAATATTCTGGTTCCTTTGGGTACGCCTTTTTCCAAGGTGTTGGAATTTTGCGGCGGTGTTACGGCAAAGCCCGATAAACTGATCTCCGGCGGACCGATGCTGGGTACTTGTCAGTGGACGGCTTCCGTTCCCGTGGTAAAAGGCATTTCTGCCGTAATTGCCATGACTTCCGAAAGCCGCGAAGAGGGACCTTGTATCCGCTGCGGAAGGTGTGTAAGAGCTTGCCCTATGAGGCTGATGCCCTTGGCATTTTTCAAAGACCGCGCCCCCAGACCCGTGGAGGAATTGAAGCGCTATTCGGTAATGACTTGTGATGAATGCGGGCTTTGCACCTACGTTTGCCCTGCTGCGATCCCCGTGACGGATTATATCCGCCGAGGGAAAGAAATGGTGGCAGCGCAAAGGAAGAAAGAACAGGAAAAGGGAGAGTAAGATGGATCGATTCTTTTTGGAAGAACCTCCGCAGATCCGCAAAACGGATACGGTCCGTTCGCTGATGTTGGATGTGTTTGTTGCGCTTCTCCCTGCTTATATTTGGGGAATTTATATTTTTGGATTGCGAGCTCTGACCATCGGAGTTTTATCTATCGGCTTTTCCTTGCTCTTTGAAGCCCTTTATCAGAAGCTGACGAGGCAGCCTGTGGATCTTTCCGACAGCTCGGCGTTGATCACGGGCTTTTTGATCGCCATGTGCCTTCCTGTTTCCGTATCCCTTTGGCTGGTGCCCATCGCTTCCTTTTTTGCGGTAGTGGTGGTAAAACGCTTGCTTTGCCAAATTCTGAAGATCCACGCCAATTACGCCCTATCGGCGCGGGTCGTTCTTTACGTTGCGTTTTCCTCTCAGATTTCCCGTCACACGCTACCCTTTGCAAAATTCAGTCCCGTGGCTCTTTCCGTGGATCCTGCGGTGCTGGAACAGAATCTGACCGATGGCAGCGCTGTTGCAGAAGGCTTGAGAACCGGTGTATTTCAAGAGGGAGTGCTTTCTCAAATTTTTACGGGGACTCTCCCCGGCGGTATCGGTGAGGTATCTGCCATTCTTCTTCTGGCAGGACTTTTGTACCTTTTGGTGCGTAGAGTCGTAACCTGGCACATTCCCCTGTGTTTCTTGGGAACGGTTGCTCTTTTTGAAATTTTGTTCCCCGGCGGGGCAGGGCTTGCCGCAGGCCTCCTTTCCGGATTATTTACCGGCGGCGTGGTGTTTGCCGCTGTGATCTTCGCCACCGATTATTCTACCAGCCCCGTGACGAGCGTGGGCAAGGCGGTATACGGTGTGATTTGCGGTCTTCTAACCTTCCTGTTCCGCCGCTTCCTCTCTCCTGTGGAGGGGGCAAAATTTGCAGTTCTTTTGGCAGGGCTTGGGGCGCGGTATCTGGATCGCATTTTTGTTCCTCGCAGCTACGGCGGCAAAAGAGAGTGGAAGGAGATTTTTTCCTTCTTGCCTGTAAAAAAATAATATTTCTTTCCTTGGAAAGACAGAAAGCACCCGCTTTGCGGGTGTTTTCTTTTAAAAAAATGAAAAAACACTTGCTTAAAAGTTCTAATAATGGTAGAATTTTTGCAGAGAATCGAAAAATACGTCCATTGAAAGCGACTCTTTGGCTGTGATATACTTTTGAGAGAAGGAGGGGAGAATATGGAATTTTCCGAAAAAATTCGTTTCTTAAGAAAAAAATACAAGCTTTCTCAGGCGGAATTGGGAAAACGGGTGGGTGTTTCCAACCGTGCCGTTTCCAAATGGGAAAACGGAGAGTCTATGCCCTCTACCGACACGCTTCTTTCCATTGCAACGGTGTTCGGTGTGAATCTTGACTTCTTCCTGAAGCACGATATCAAAGAAAAGAAAGAAAAGAATATTGAAAAGGGAATGGAATCCCTTCGTGAGCTGTATAAGATCGGCCACGGCCCCAGCAGCTCTCATACCATGGGACCTACGAAGGCAGCAGGGCTTTTCCGTGATAAATATCCTGACGCTACCCGTTTTAAAGCCATTCTTCAGGGCTCTCTTGCCAAAACGGGCAAGGGCCACCGCACCGACTATTGCATCATTGATGCTTTTTATCCCGTTGAGTGCGAGGTGGAATTTGACATCAAGACCGATGAGCTTTACCACCCCAACACCTTGATTCTGGAAGCCTACCGCGGTGCAAAGCGCCTTGGCGCTTGGGAAGTATACAGCGTGGGCGGCGGCAGTATCGAGATCCGTGGTCAGGACGTATATAAGCCGCCGAGGATCTACCCCCACAATTCCTTTGCGGAGATCGCCCGTTACTGTGAGGAGCACAGACTTCGCCTCTGGCAGTACGTGGAGCGTTTTGAAGGTCCCGAGATCTGGGAATACTTAAAAGAGATCTGGGATGCCATGCTGGCCGCTATGGAGGCGGGACTTTCTGCCGACGGCGAGCTTTACGGCGGCCTTGGCGTACAAAGAAAAGCGAAATATCTTTTCAACCAAAGACATATTGATGAAAATGCGGAAACCAGAGAAAACCGTTTGGTTTGCGCCTATGCTTTCGCCGTCAGCGAGCAGAATGCAGCAGGCGGTAAGATTGTAACTGCCCCTACCTGCGGCTCCAGCGGTATTTTGCCTGCAGTGCTTCGCTATGTGCGCGATAAGCGTGATTTTGATGAAAAAACCGTGCTTTGCGCCCTTGCTACGGCGGGACTCATGGGAAATCTCATTAAAACCAATGCATCGATCAGCGGCGCGGAGTGCGGCTGTCAGGCAGAGGTGGGCAGCGCCTGCTCTATGGCGGCAGCGGCTTTGGGTGAAATGTATTCTATGGCCATCGGGCAGATCGAATACGCTGCCGAGGTTGCTTTGGAACACCACCTGGGACTTACCTGTGACCCCATTCGCGGCCTTGTGCAGATCCCTTGCATTGAGAGAAATGCGGTGGCGGCCATGCGCGCCATCAACGCCGTCAATCTTGCCAACTTTCTGACGGATACCAGAAAGATCTCCTTTGATACCGTGGTAAAAACCATGTACGAAACAGGCAGAGATCTTTCTCACCGTTACCGCGAGACCAGCGAAGGCGGTCTTGCGAAGATCTACGTATAAAAGAAAGGAACGGAATATGAAAAAGATTGTTTCCATATTGCTTGCGGCAATCACGCTTTTTTCCCTGACGGCTTGCGCAGAACCGGAATTCAAAACGGAAGAAGAAAAAGGGGAGGATATCTCCCGCCTTTCCGCAAAAGAATTATACGCTCTCGGCTGTGAAAAAAATGAGGGCTTTGTCAGTGGGGAATTTGAAACGGTAGTGACAGACGGAAAAGGGGAAAGCTTTACGGTAAATACCGTTCGTATTCGCGAGGGCTACGACGGCTTCCGCTATTCCCGCGTTTCCGAAAATGAAAAGCTGTATTTTTATGAAAATACCGCGTATCTGAAAAATGCCGACGGCGCTTTTTCCGCGCCCTCTACGGCGCGGGTATTCCGCGAGTATATGGAAGAATATTTCTTTCCTATCGGTTCCTTTGGGGAAGAAAATCTTTCCAAAGCAGATAAAAAAGAGCTTGTTTTAAGCTATGAAATTCAAAAGGAAGATATTCTTTCCTCTTTTGCCTCTTTTCAGACAGGCTTTGTTCCTTCCGCTTTGACGGGAGAATGTACCCTTGACGAGGAAGGCGTGATCAAGGAAGAAAGCTTTGTTGTTGAGGGAAAAACGGGGGATGAAAAAGAAAGCTTTACCGTAAAAACCACGTTGAAGCGTTACCGCGACGGAGACATTGAAATCCAAAAGCCGGAAAATGTTGAGGGGTATATTCCTTTGGGGGATATTCGCCTTCCGGATATGATCACCTCTGCCGTTTCGGCATTGCAAAAGAAAAGTGACGTGCAGGCAACCTTCGTTTCTTCAAACAGCTTGCTTGCAGGAGAAGATTCTTACGGCTTCCACGAAGAAATCACCGCGTATCAGACCGTGGGGGAAGATAAACTGCCCCTTGCTTATCAAACAAGACAAAGCCTGAAGACCGTTCCGAAAAAGGACTTGGAAAGCCTCTTTTATCAGAAACACATTGCCGGCGGCGTGCAAAAGGAGAATCGTTACGACGTGGTGACGGCAAATCTCCTTGAGGAAAATGAAACGAGTGAAATATCCTTGCCGTGGCCCGATGCGTTGGCGGAATTTTTGCCGTCGGTCTCCGATCTGAAATCCATAAAAATGACGGAGGACAGCGTAGGCTACAGCGTAACTTTCACCTTGAAAGACGAAGCGAAAGAAAAGTGGATGGAGAAGCGCCTGGCGGCATTTCCCGAAGCAGGCATCACCGCAGAGAAAAACGTATCTTTCGTTGATCTTGAGGGAACTTTCCTCATCAGCCGCGATCTTTGCCTGACAGCGCTTTCCTATTCCGTGGAAGGAAGCTTTACAGGCTCCAACGGTAACGGCGCGAGTTTTGAAGGGCAATATTCCATGAATATAGATGCCCTTTCCGAAATTTCGGTGCCTTCCATGCAGGTGCCTACGCCTACCACACCGGATATGGCTCCTGAAGGCGAGGTTACGTGCTGAAAAAACAAAAAAAGGAGAAGTCAGTATGGCAGTAGAAAATCAAAGAGGGGCCGGGCATGGTGGAATTTTCCCTGTTCTTGCCGTAATTCTTTGTTTTGTGACGGTCATCTCTTTCTTTGGTGCTCAGGACCCCCAAAGAGAACTTCGTCAGGCTTGGGAAAACACTGCAGAGGAGTTTTCCGAAGATGAAAAAACCTTAATATTTTTAAAGGATAGCTTATTGCAAGGAAGTGTGGACGTATCCTCGGAGCAAGAGAGCTTTTCTTATACGGCGCGCTTGCCGGAAGAAGCAAGGCTCAGCTTTGGCGGAGAAAACTACAATGCCTCGCTCACTTCCAAAGGAGAGAAGCTTGCTCTTTTATCCGCTGAGCTTCTGGACGCTGTCCGTGTGGGAGAACGCGGCGGCGCTGTGCAAGACTTTTTTGAAAGCGCATATCTGGAAAGTAATGTGCTTTCCGAGGAGGTAAAATGGATCCTCGGTATGTATCTTTCCCTGGGTGATCCCGATCTTCTTGCTCTTGAGGATCGGATTGGTACCGTAGCAGAAGCCTTGTGGGGCATTGCCGAGCCCTCTTGCAAAAGAGAAAGCGCAAAGATTACGGTTTCCGAAAAAGAAATCAAAGTAAAAAATATCATTTATACGCTGGATTCGGAAGATCTGAAGAAAATGTGGACCTTGTTTTCCGCAGAAGCAAAAAAAGAAGATCTTCAGAATTCGGTAGTTGCTCTTTACCGTGCGATTTTTGCAGTGGAAGAAAAAGGGCTGAGCGCTGCAAAAGAAGAAGCCATTCGCGCATTCCTTCGGGGAGAGGGAGAAATGCATCAAAGGTTCAACGAAGTGTTTCTTTCCCCCCAAAGCCAAGCAAAATTTATATTTTCTGTGTATAAAAACCGTGTGATCCAAATGAACGCCTCTTTGAAAAGCGGCGACGTGACGGTAGCGGGAGATGTATTTTTCGGTGAAAAAGGTTCCGAAGCAGAGGAAAGACGGGCTGAATTTTCCGTATTGAATGGGGAAACGGCTCTGTTTTCCGCAAAGCTTTCTGCTCATATAACGGAAAATTCCGCTCACGCATTCGTGCGGGAATGGAATTGGAATATTGCCGATGAAAAGAATGTTCTTCTGGAAGGAAAAAATGAAACTGCAGGTAAAATTCGTTATTCTTGGGGAAAATCAAAAAAAGATCTGGGGTTGCGGGTGGTTCTTGATGAGAGGGAAGTGACCTTCGGCGGTACTCTTTCTGAATATAAATTTGGAAAACGGTGCAAATTTGATCTGATCCGCATGGAGCTGGATCGCAAAGATCTTCTCGGCGGCAAACGGTATGCCGTAAGCCTGGTTCCCACGGCAGATGGGATCGTTCTGCCCGAAGGCGCGGCAGCGCTGTTCCCTCAGGGAGAAGAAAAAGCGGCGCTGAAAGAAAGCTTTGGCGCAAAATATCACGAGGTGGTGAAATGATGAAGCCTCTTGTAAGCGTTGTTATTCCCGTATATAACGGAGAAAATGAGATTGAAAAGGCGGTCCGTTCCGCTTTGGATCCCGACCTTTCCCAAGAGATCCTTGTGGTGGATGACGGGTCTAAAGATCAAACGGCAGCTACCGTTCTTCGCCTTGGAGAGGAAATCTCCTGCCTTCGTTTGATCACTCAGGAAAACAGCGGCCCTGCCACCGCGAGAAACCGCGGTATTGATGAGGCAAAGGGAGAATATATCGTTTTTCTTGACAGTGACGATGCTTTTTGCCAAGGAGCCCTTGCCCGCGCTTTGTCTGTATCTGAGGGCAAGGATCTGACGATTTTTGGCTACGTGCTGGAACAAAACGGCAAGGGGACCGTATATTGTGCAGAAGACGGTCTTCTTTCCTCGGCAGAGCTTTGGCGAGAAAACTTGCCCTTGCTTTATCGCTTGAATATGATCAACCAGGTGTGGGCGAAGGTGTTTTCCGCCCGCCTTTTAAAAGAAAACAACATTCGCTTTCCTCACTGCAAATGGGGGGAAGACAGACTCTTCTTGTTTGAAGCCTTGGAGAAGGCGGAGTGCGTTGCAGTATCAAAACTCCCCCTTTGCCGATATATTCAGCGGGCAGGCAGCCTGATCTCCCGATTCCTTGCGGATAAAGCGAAGATCTGTTTGGAAATAGATACCGCCGTTCGCGGCCTTGGGGAAATGAAAGGCGGCATCAGCGAAGAAGGGGAGAAAATATACACGTATATGTATGTCAAGAGCCTGCTTTCTTCCTTTGTCACTTTGTTTGCGGAAAACTGCACTCTTTCTCTCGGAAAAAAGCTTTGCTACGTAAAAAAAGCCCTTTCTCAAAAAGCCTTGCCTTCCATAAGCGCATATCCCGCTGACTGTGGATTTTCCTTTCGGGTCCTGGCTTTTTTGGCACATACGAACATTTCGTGGCTCAATCTTTTTGCCGCGTGGGGCGTTCGCTTGGCATCCCGCATATTGCCCCGACTTTTCGTGAAGGCAAAGCATGCATATAATAAAGAAACAAAAGAATGATTTTGCTGTAAAAAAAACACTGAAGTGAAGAAAGAAAGCCTTGTTTTTGGTAAAAAGAAACAAAAATCAAGAGGAATTTTGGGTAAAGAAAGTGTTGCAAAAACAGCGGTTTTCGTTTATAATGTTTTTAATAAACCTTGTGAACTATAAAAGGAGGTTCCTATGGCAGATTTGGAAGAAAAGGTAATCCCTGAAGCCGAAGAAGCAAAAGAAGAAACCGCAGCTCCTGCTGAAGAAGCAAAGGCAGAAGAGGCTGCTCCTGCAGAAGAAAAGAAAGAAAAGAAAGAAAAGAAGGAAAAGGCTCCTAAAGCAAAGAAGAAGGGTGGCGCAGTTGCGGTCATCGTAATTGCACTGGTTCTCGTTCTTGCAGCAGGCGGCGCAGCTTTGTTTGCATTCCTCTCCGGTAATCAGGCAGTGGAAGCATACAAGAAGAAAAAATATGAAGACGCTTACGAAAAGTCCAAGTTCGCGTTCTTCCTCAACGCAGCGGATAAAGACTGCATCGATTTCGCTTACGTAAGCGAAGTTCTGTATCCCGAAGGAAACATCTATCAGGCAGCAGAGATTGCCGATACCATTGAAATGGAAGAAGCAAAAGCTCGTCTTGATGAAAACTGCCCCCACCTGAAGCTCTGCAAAGAGGGTCAGATCGCAACCTTCGGTAAGTATGAAACCGACGCTACCGCTGAAAACGGCCAGGAAGCTCTGGAATGGGTCGTTATGGACATTTCCGAAACCGGCGGACGTAAAGTAGCTCTCCTTGTTACCAAGGATATCGTTGGTACTCCCGGCGGATGGAACCGCAGCGGCTCCAACACCAAGTATTCCGAGTCCAACCTTAACGAGTGGTGCAGCACTTTCTATAGCGAACTTACCATGAGCGATGCAGCTCTTGACGCGATGGTATTTAAGATCGGTGTTAAGACCGGTGATGACAGTGTAAATGCTAAGGCATTTGCTCCTTCCAAGGAAGAGCTTGAGCAGTACCTGACCGGCGACCTTGCTCAGTATCTGAACGCTACTTCTACCATTGCTGCAGAAGGCTCTCTTGTTGATAATTCTACTGCAGGCGGCTCCGCTGAAGGAGAAGAAGGCGAAGATCTTGAAGAAGGCGCAGTAGGCGAAGAAGAACAGGCACCCAAGATCGTTTCCTACTATGTAAGAAATGCATCTGCTGATGGCATCGGCGGTTTCACCAACGGTGCTTATGTAAACAACCTTTCCGCTACCGATAAGACCATCGGTACCCGTGTTTGCATCAACGTAAACCTCGGCGAAGCAAAATAAGAATCAAATAGAAAAGCCTTTCCATCAGGAAAGGCTTTTTTGTCTTTTATAAAAAAGCGGTCAAAGACCGCTTTTTCTTTTATTTTAATGCAAGTTCAACGACTTTTGTAACTAGCTGAGGGAAACTGATCCCTGCGGCACGGGCCGCATCGGGAAAGAGAGAGGTATCGGTCATACCGGGGGCGGTATTTACTTCCAAGACCTGAGGTTCACCGTTTTTATCCAAAAGGAGATCTACACGGGAATAACCGCGGCAGCCGGTGGCAAGATAGGCTTTTTTTGCAAGCTCACGGGCTTTTTCTTCTTGTTCAGGAAGAATTTCCGCAGGAATGATATGACGGCTCTTGCCCGGGGTGTATTTGGAATCGTAGTCATAAAAAGCGCCGTCGGAAGTGATTTCAATAATCGGCAGGATCTTGGGATCTTCGTTTCCCAGAACGGGAACGGAAAGCTCCTTGCCCGAGAGAAATTCTTCTGCCAAAATAGGATCACCGATGGAAAGAAGGCTTCGCAGACATTCCTCTGCTTCTTCTCTGCGACGCACAATGGCAATGCCGATGCTGCTGCCTTGACGGCTTGCTTTGAATACAACGGGAAGCCCCAGGGTATCCATAGCGCGCTCTGCCGCTTCGGCCACTTCGTTTTCGCTTAAATGCCCGAGTTCGAGAAAGCGGGGTGTAGCAACGCCGCTTAAGCTAAGAAGCTTTTTTGTGAGGATCTTATCCATGCATACGGCGCTCGCCGCAAGCCCGGGGCCTGTATAGGGAATGCCGAGCCATTCCAAAACGCCTTGAATGGCGCCGTCCTCTCCTCCTTTGCCGTGGAGAGCGATAAAGGCAACATCGGGCTGAATACGGGCGATTTCGGAAATATTGTTGCTGCTCAGATCCAGCTCTGCAACGTCAAAACCGGCCTCTCCTAGCGCTATGGCTACGCTTTTACCACTGGAAAGGGAAACTTCCCGTTCCGAGCTTTTGCCGCCCATAAGAACCAAAACTTTTGTTTTTTTCATATTGAAGACCTTTCGGTTTTTTTCTTATTCTATGATGGAATTCAGAAATTGACAGCCCTTTCAGCGTACATAGGAAAAAAGTCCTGCAAAAATGCGCGAAATGCTCTTCTTGCTCTGCGGAGGAAGGAGTCCACCAGTTCATCGGTGAAATGCTCCGAGGGGGGGAGTCTTACCTCGGTATGCCAATGACAGTTGAAATCAAGAAATTCACGAATATCTTTTTCCGGCAAGGGGAGGGGGCTTTTGTAAAGCGCGGGATCGGGATCGGTAAGGCGTAAAAGCACCTCTCCTGTCCAAGGCAGCCGCCCTGCAAGGCTGGAGCCGCCGCGGGAAAGCTCTTCCCGATACTTGGGAAACCATTCGTCCCCTTCAAAGGCTCTGCGGTGGGCTTTCTGGGGGCCGTTATCCCAGAGATAATCCAGATAAAAGTGAAACAGAACGCCAAAATCAAAATCACGGGAAAGGTCTAAATTTTCTTTGGCGTATGTGATCATACTTTGCAGACGGATCTGGGGAAGGACGTCGCGGAAATGGAGATGATCCTTGGTGGTGCGGTCGTGATCCACACAGTCGGGCAGAATACAGCCCAGGAGGAAAGCGTCACTTGCGTTGGGGATCAGATCGTACCCTGCGGCAAGGTGCATCATAGTAGCAGGCATAATTACCTCGTTTTCTTTTGAAATCTTGTGTACACGGCGCGGTAAAGAATGGAGCCGAACAGCCAAACGGAAATGGCTTCTCCCAAAAATACGGTGAAGAAAATAAAGAAGAGGCCGCTTTCCCGAAAACCGTAGACAAAATAAAGCAGGGGTGGAATCATTACCGTATTAAAAAATACGGGAGGAAGGAAAGCGAGAAGAGGTTTTTTCCTTAAATAATAAGTGCTGATGGCACCAAACAGCGTTGCCAGAGAACCGATGACGATATCCCACAGGGCGGCGCCGCTTAAGAGGTTGGCAAGGATACAGCCGCCAAACAATCCCCACACCGCCGAGGGAAAGAAGATGGGGAGAATGGTAAACGCCTCGGAAAAGCGCAATTGAATGACGCCTGAGGACAGTCCCATTGCCGTGGAAATGAGAGTGAATACAACGTAGAGCGCGGCGATCATTGCCGCGGTGGTAAAGTGTAAAAGGGATCTGCGCTTCATATTTTTCTCCTAGTTTTGTTTTAAGTGAGGATGGTTTCGAACTCACTAGTTGGTATTGTAGCACAAGGGAGTAAAAATTGCAACCGTCGGCAAAAGAAAAGAGGTACGGAAAATCCGTACCTCTTTTTGGTTTTTGGAAATTACTCTTCGCCGTAAAGCTTCTCCAGCTTGGTGAGCTTTTCGTATTTTTCCTTCGCAGCAAGTTCTGCCTTCTCGAAGAGGGCATTTGCTCTTTCGGGATCGGTCTGAGCAAGTCTGGTGTAACGAGTCTCGCCCTTGATGAAGTCCTGATAAGAGCCGGTGGGAGCCTTGGAATCTACGATGAGCTTCTTCTCCGCTGCAGGATTGTAGCGGAACATCTGCCAGTAGCCTGCTTCAACAGCCTTCTTCATTTCAACCTGGCAGTTCGCCATGGTGCCCTTAATACCGTGCATTTCGCAAGGAGCGTAGCCGATGATAAGGGAAGGACCGTTGTAAGCTTCAGCCTCGGTGAGAGCCTTGAGGAGCTGGTTCATATCAGCGCCCATAGCAACCTGAGCAACGTAAACGTAGCCGTAGCTCATTGCGATCTCAGCAAGGTTCTTCTTGCCGATGGCCTTACCTGCTGCAGCGAACTGAGCAACCTGACCGATGTTGGAAGCCTTGGAAGCCTGTCCACCGGTGTTGGAGTAAACTTCGGTATCGAATACCATAACGTTTACGTCTTCGCCGCTGGCAAGAACGTGGTCCAGACCGCCGAAGCCGATATCGTATGCCCAGCCGTCACCACCGAAGATCCAGATGGACTTCTTGGAGAGGTAATCCTTTTCAGCAAGGATCTTTTCTTTCCACTCGTTCTTGCAATCGCAAGCTTCGAGCATAGCTACGAGATCCTTGGTAGCCTTTTCGTTTTCAGCGCCGTTGTCCTTGGTATCGAGATACTTCTGAACGATGGGCTTCTTGTCTTCGGAAACGGTTTCCAGAAGCTTTTCTACGTAGCCGATGAGCTTTTCACGAATAGTCTTCTGACCGAGGTGAATACCCAGACCGTGCTCTGCGTTATCCTCAAAGAGGGAGTTTGCCCAAGCGGGTCCGCGGCCGGTAGCGTTGTTTACGGTGTAAGGAGTTGCAGGAGCGGAGCCACCCCAGATGGAGGAGCAACCGGTTGCATTGGAGATGTACATTCTCTCACCGAAGAGCTGAGTGATCAGTCTTGCGTAAGAGGTTTCTGCACAACCTGCGCAGGAGCCGGAGAACTCAAGCAGGGGCTGCTTGAACTGGCTGCCCTTAACGGTCTTAGCATTGAAGAGTTCTGCCTTTTCGGTAACGTTCTCTACGCACCAGTCGAAGGGCTTCTGCTGATCCAGCTGGCTGGACTGAGATACCATTTCGATGGCCTTCTTTTCGGGAGCGCCGTCTTTCTCTGCCTTTGCGGTAACGGGACAAGCCTTTACGCAAAGGGTACAACCCATACAGTCAAGGGGAGAGATCGCCATGGTGAAGGCGTAATCGGTCTTGAGAACAGGTTTTGCACAGAACTTGGTTTCTGCGGGAGCCTGAGCCTTTTCTTCTGCGGTGAGTGCGAAGGGACGGATCGCTGCGTGAGGACATACGAAGGAGCAGTTGTTACACTGGATACAGTTTTCAGCGTGCCATACGGGAACGCTAACTGCAACGCCTCTCTTTTCGTAAGCAGCAGCACCCTGGGGGAAGGTACCGTCAGCGCAATCAGCAAAGCGGGATACGGGGAGGGAGTCGCCGTTCATAAGAGAAACAGGTTCAACGATCTCGTTTACGAATTTCACAAGATCTTCTCTCTTGCCGGTAGCTTTTGCCTTGCAGTTACAAGCTTCAATGTTCTTCCACGCTTCGGGAACCTTAACTTCGACCATAGCGTTTGCGCCTGCGTCGATTGCCTTGTAGTTCAGTTCAACGATAGCTTCGCCCTTCTTGATGTAGGACTTGTAAGCCATCTTCTTCATGTATTCGATCGCTTCATCCTTGGGAAGAATGTTTGCAAGAGCGAAGAATGCAGACTGAAGAACGGTGTTCTTAACCTTGGGGTTACCGATCTGTTTGGTAGCGATGCTGGTAGCGTCGATGGTGTAGAACTTAATGTTGTTCTTAGCGATGTATGCCTTAACGTCTGCAGGAAGGTTTGCTTCCAGAGCTGCATCGTCCCAGCTGCAGTCCAGCATAAAGGTACCGCCGGGCTTTACGTCCTGAACGATCTTGTAGCCCTTGAGAATGTAAGAGGAGTTGTGGCAAGCAACGAAGTTTGCCTTGGTGATGTA
Source organism: Eubacteriales bacterium (assembly GCA_045531235.1). Lineage (GTDB taxonomy): Bacteria > Bacillota > Clostridia > Oscillospirales > SIG627 > RGIG5579. The sequence goes on along the minus strand of JAZSDQ010000053.1, from coordinate 449 downwards.
GTAGGGGCTCTTGATGACCTGATCACCGAAGCGGAGGTGAGAAATGGTGATACCGCCGGTCTTCTTGGAGTCGTACTGGAAGTATGCCTGAATGTATTTGTCGGTGTGGTCACCGATGATCTTGATGGAGTTCTTGTTTGCACCAACGGTACCGTCGCCGCCCAGACCCCAGAACTTGCAGGAGATGGTACCCTCTGCAGCGGTATCGGGAGCGGGCTTCTCTTCCAGAGAAAGGCCGGTAACGTCGTCTACGATGCCGATGGTAAAGCCATTCTTGGGCTCAGCGGCATCAAGGTTTTCATAGACTGCGAAGATGCTCTGAGGAGGAGTATCCTTGGAGCCGAGACCGTAACGGCCGCCCACGATCTTCACATCACTCTTACCATTGGTTGCAAGAGCGGTAACAACGTCCAGATACAAAGGCTCGCCCAAAGAACCGGGCTCCTTGG
>JAZSDQ010000112.1:0-21682 GCA_045531235.1 Eubacteriales bacterium | reverse complement strand
ACCGGGGGAGAGGATCTTAATGGGGGGAGCGCATTTCTCCATAACGTGGATCTGTCCTGCGCTGGTCTGGGTGCGGAGGAGAAATCCGGGGGAGAGGTAGAAGGTATCCTGCATATCTCTTGCAGGGTGATCGGCGGGGGTATTGAGGGCAGTGAAGTTATAGTAATCGGTTTCAATTTCGCTGCCTTCAAAGATCTCAAAGCCCATAGAGGCAAAGATCTCAATGAGTTCGTTCTGAACGAGAGTAATGGGGTGGAGAGAGCCGAATTCTCTCTTTTGGCAGGGCTCGGTCACGTCCACCGATTCCTTGGCAATTTTATCTGCCAATTCTTTTTGGTGAATGATCTTATCCGTTTCTTCAAAAAGTCCCAGCGCCCATTCCTTCACTTCATTGATGGCTTTACCAACGGCGGGGCGCTCCTCCTTGGGAACGTCTTTCAAGCCCTTCATGAGAAGGGAGAGTTTTCCTTCTTTATTATCAAGGAATGTTTTGCGGAATTCGTAGAGAGCCTTGGAGGAGGAAAAGGAATGGATCTTTTCCGTAATTTCTCTTTGGATCTCCTGCAGTTTTTCTTGCATGGTCCTATCCTTTCTTTGAAAAAAATAAAAAAAGCTCCCGCCGTTTCAGGACGGGAGCAGATCTCACGCGATACCACCTGAATTTCCGAACCGAAGCTCGACAACTCAAAAGCCTTTAACGGGGCAAACCGTGGCAAGCTACTTATTTTCACAAGCCGTGCTCCAAAGGGAAACGCTCTTTTTACCCTGCCCGATCCGCTTTCAGCCGGTGACGGATCTTCTCTGATGAGCATTTTTGTAAAAAGGCACACTTTTTCATCGCATCTTTTGGTATTTTAGTCTTTTTTTCCGCTTTTGTCAAGAGGAAGGAAAGAAAGCTTTTCTTCCCAGTCCAGGGCGATCTTTTCTGCGCGGAAGCTTTTTGCCATCTCTCTTCCGTTGAGGGACATTTCTTTGACGGTATTATCTTCCAAAAAGAGCTTGATTAAGGCAGAAACAAAGCCTTCTTCATCTCCTCGGGCAATGAGAAAGCCTGTTTTTCCGTTTTGAATTTCTTCTTCTGCTGCGGCGCCGAATTGAAAGGCGACGGTGGGAACGCCTGCTGCCAACGCCTCCAAAATGGAAATGGAAAAGCCTTCAAAGGGGCTGGTATTTACGGTGAAGCGGCTTTGGGCAAGGACGGCAAAGGGGGTACTTGTTCTTCCCATAACCCGAAAACGCTTGTCACCGTCAATTTCGGCAAGGAGAGCCTTTTCTTCTTCACCGTCCCCCCAGAATTCCACAGAAAACTCTTCGGGATCCGGGAGAGAGTCCATCGCCTTCTTTAAAAGACGGACGGCGAGAGAGAGATTTTTTTCCTTGGAAAAGCGGGTAATGACGGAAACGGTCTTCTTTTCTTCCGCCGCCGTGCGGCTTTCGGGGTATTGGGAAAGGGGATTATAAATAAAGTGGCAGTTTTTCAGCCCTGCCGCTTCTGCTTTGTCTTTGGCGGCGCGGGAAAGAAACAGAAAAGGAATCTTGCCGCTGAATTCAAACAGGGTATCTCTGTGGGCCTTTTGTCCTAAAATTTCCTCGGTGGCGCGGTGAATATGATACACCGATCTTTTTTGCAGTGCTTCGGGAATTCCGCCAAGGAGAATATAATTGCTTGCTACGACAAGATCGGGTTTTTTTTCCATCAAATATTTCCGCGCAAGGGAAAGATCTCTTTCTTTGCGGAGAATGTCTGCCATTCGGCGAACTGCAAGACGGAAGGCAGAAAAAATTTTCTTTTCTTTGATGGCTTTTTTAATTTCCCGCCCCTCGGTAAATTCCCAAGGGCGACGGGGATTTAAGGTTTTTTCTTCCTCTTTACCGCCGCGGCGGAGAAACAGGCGGGAAACGCTGTGGCCCCGCTGTGTCAAAGCCTTTTCCAGACTGTCGTTGACGGAAGCAATACCGCCCATTCTGCCGCTTTCCAAAGAGAAAAAGCAAATATGCATACTATTTCCTCCTTATCATACGGGCGAGAGTGGGGGTAAAGAATTTCAGATACAGGCCTTTGGCGCCGTTTTTTATAAAATAGGGATTCTTTTTTCTGTTGGGAAAGTTCTCCTTTAAAAAGGTAAGGGAGTTTTCCACAGCCTTAGAAAAAAGCTCGTCGGACAGAGCGCCTGCCCGCTTAACAAAGGTGGCAAGGAGATAGCGGGAAGCGGCATATTCCAATTCCTTTTCCCAAGAGGGGAGAAGCTTCTTTTCACGGAAAAAGGCGGTGATGCTTTCAAAATTCGTAAGATAATCGAAAAGGCGCGCGTCGGGTCTTGAGGTGATGGAGTTTTCTCTTTGCAAATAGCCGATGGCGGCGCCTTCGATGGCGGCGATGCTTTTAAAATAGGGGAACAGGCGGTGGGAGAATTCCACGTCTTCAAAGGTGGCTCCCTTTTTGAAGACAACGCCGCTTTCCTCCAGAACGGATCTGCGGTAGATCTTATTCCATACGGCAGGGTAAAAACGGGTAAAGCAGAGCTTTCTCTCTTTTTCCTCCGTGCAGTCCCAAACGGAAGAAGAAACAAGCTTCTCCTTGCCGTCGGGCCAGATGTAGCGAATGGGAGAGGCTACCATATCCGCATTTTTCTCTTTGGCTTTTCTATAAAGCTTTTCATAAAGCTCAGGATCGGCAGTATCGTCGCTGTCGAGAAAGGCAATGTATTCTCCGTGGGCATATTTCATTCCTTCGTTTCTTGCGTGGGAAAGGCCGCCGTTTTCCTGATGGATCACAAGAATTCTCTCGTCTTTTGCGGCAAGGCGGTCAAGGATCTCACCGCAACGGTCGGGGGAGCCGTCATTGACGGCAAGGATCTCAATTTCCCGAAGGGTCTGGCTTGTCAGACTGCCGATGGATCTTTCCAAGTATTCTTCTACTTTATATACGGGAACGATGATGCTTACTTTGACATCCATTTTTTATCCTTTCAGGCGGGCAAGGATTTTTACCAATTGGATCTGTCCTCTTGCTGCCAAGAAAACGGTCAAACGGAAAAACAGACTGGTGCGGGGAAGATAGGGATTCTTTTTCCAGTGGGGGAAGTCTTTTTCCACAGCGGATTTGATCTTTCCGAACAGTTCTTTTCCTTGGGGGAGAGGGGCAAAGCGCAGGGCGGCGGAACGGAAGAGGTGTTCGATATAAATAAATTCCAATTCTCTCTCATAAAGGGAGAAAATGCCTTTCTTTCGAAAATACGCTGTGATGGTTTCCAAAACGGTGAAAATATCAAGAAAGGCAGGGCGGAAAGTATGGGTCTTCATAATAGAGCCTTCTCGCTGGCGGTAGTAGTACAAGGGCTCTTTCACAAAGCCGATCTTTTCCACCTCCGGCAAAACAAGAGAGGAAAAGAGAAGATCTTCATAATAGATCCCTTTTTGAAAGCGAAGAGAGGTAAAAAGCTTTTTGCGGTAAAGTCTGAGCCACGCCATGGGGGCGGAAAGCAGGGTTTCCTTTTTGATATCCTCGGAGAAATTTTTGGCAGAGGAGGCGGGAAGGATCTTTTCCTCAGAGTAGTAGAAAAAGAAATCGCAAAGGACGAGATCCAGACCCTCGTCTTCTGCTTTTTCTACCATCAGACGGGCAAAATCCGGGTGAACGAAATCGTCACTGTCGACGAAAGAAAGATATTCACCCTCGGCTTTTTCGATACCGAAATTGCGAGCGTCGGAAAGGCCGCCGTTTTCTTTGGTGAATACTTTGATCTTTCCTTCTGCTTTTTTTTCATATTCCCGAAGGATCTCAAGGCTGTGATCGGTGGAGCCGTCGTCAACGGCAAGGATCTCCAGATCCTCATAGCTTTGTCCCAAAAGAGAATCCAGGCATTCGGGCAAAAAGGCTTCTACATTGTATACGGGAAGGATAATGGAAAGTTTTGGCATAAAAATCCTTTCAGCGCTTCAGCAGATTTTTTACACGGGCAAAAAGGGCGGGAAGATAGGGGGAACGAAGATTGAAGATCATAAAAATACCCATGGACATTAGAGCCGTAACCAAAAAGCCGGAGATGAGCGCGGCAAGAGGCGCTGTTTCGGGGAGGAGTGACAATACGCCGTAAGGGCAAAGGCACATAAGAAGGGTCACTACGCTGCCGGATAAGAAAAATTTGAAATAGGAAAGGGGAGAAGAACAAAAGACATCGGGGAATACCACCACGGGCTTTGCGATCAAGGGGACGAGGGTGGATACCAAGGTGCCGATAAAAACGCCTGCAAGACCGAGGATCCTTCCCAGAACGATGCTGACGGCAAGATTGACTGCCGATTGCAAAAGAGGTACGTATTTATCTTTGTCATAAAGACCTGCGGCACTTTTCACCACATCCAGAACGTATGTCATGCCCAAAAGGTAATAGTTGGCGACGATCAGAGCTACGACGAAGAGGGAAAGGCAGAATTCTTTGCCGTAGGCAAAAGAGATAAACGGCTGAAACATATTAAAGAGAAACGCTGCGGAAAAGCCGTAGAGCGCCTGAGAGAAAAACTGCATTTCAAAAAAGACCTCTTCCCGCTTTTTAGGACTCTCTGCGGCAATGAGATTGCCGAAGGAGGAAGTGGTATTGCCTACGAAAAGATAGACGATGCCGGAAATTGTGGTGATCAGGGAGGAATAATTGCTGTAAAGACCGACGGTGACCAGAGACACCAATTTGGAAATGAGAAGATTATCGGTGCTTGCTACCACCACGCCGCCGAATTTGTGCATCATCAAAGCGCGAACGTTGATGAAGATATTGTTTTTTTCCCCTTTTTCCAAGGGCTTTGCTTGGGAAAGCTTTTTCAGAAGGGGATATTTTTTATCAAGATAGGCGTTGATAACGATGTTTTGCAAAAAGATGGAAAGGGTCTGCGCGGCAAGATAAATGAGGAAGCAGTAGGGATTTTTATAAAAGAGAAAAATAATGGCGATCTGCAAAAGACAAAGCCCTGCTTCGAAGCCTGTAGTAAAGGGAACGAGGCGGTAACCCTCCTGCGCCGCGTTTGCCAGGGTGCGCTTATAAGAAAACAGATATTCAATGACTGTATTGGCAAGGAACAGAAGAAAAATAAGATAGAAATGATCCACGCTCTCCCAGCCGTTGGTAAGACTTGGGAGGAAGGGAAGAAGGATAAGTCCCAATCCAAGCACGCTTGCGGCAATAATGCGGTAAGCCTTTTTGTAAAACGCCATAAGAGAAAGGATCTTATCTTCGTTTTCCTCGGCGATGGGGGCGTAAAGACTGAAAGTAATGGCCGTTCCCACGCCAAGCTCTGCCAAAGAAAGAAGCCCGAGAACATTGCTGAAAAGACCGCTGACACCGTAAAGCTCCGCACTTAAAAAGCGAAAGAATACCACCCTGCCCAAAAGCTTTAAAATGCTGACTAAAAAGCGATTGGCAAAGCCGGAGAGAATATTCAGAAAGGAAAGGCGGGTGCGGGAGCGATTATTTGTCATTTTGATACCTCAGGGAAAGAAGGGCGGCACTTGATGCTGCCAGAAAATAGGTAGTAAAGAGGGTATCGAAAACGTGGCCTGCAAAATATGCCGCTACCAAAAAAGATGCAATGGCAAGGGTGGAAGCTGCGCAGACGAGAAGATCTTTTTTCTTCCAAAGGGCTTTTATGCAACATACGGCACCGCCCATAAGGAGAAGAAAATACGGAGCTATGAGAACAAGAAGTCCTAAAATCCCAAAGAGAGGGTATTGTCCCAAAAAGTCACGCTCGGCATAGGGTATGCCCGCACTGTGACCAATACCGAGAAGGGGATCTGCGGGGTTATTGTTGCGATTCAGAACCCGATTTGCCATTTTTATTTTGAAGCTTCGGGAATCGGCGTTGGAAAAATTCTCCCGAAAAACCACTTCCAGCCAGAATTCGGGATCGGTCTGTACGGGGTAGAGCTCTAAAAACCAAGGGTCAATAAAGTGATCCCAATGGTTTTCCGCAAGATATTTTTCCAAAGAAAGAATATCTTCTTTGTTAAGATCTTCCATTTCTGCAGAGTTTTCTACAAGGTTCTCGATCTTTTCAATATGATTCGTTTCCCGATTGGCGCTCTCCTCTTCTTCCTCTCTTTTATCCTGCAGGTGCTTGCCGGGGGAGATGAGAAAAAGCGGAATACAAAGAAGGACGGCGAGAGTAAATGTAAAAAGGGAAAGAAGCTTCTTTTTTCTGTCTTCTTTCTTTACAAGAATACGAAGAAGACCTACGGCGAAAAGCGCTGCAGAGGATAAGAAAAATCCCAAAGATGCAATTTTGGTGCCAACGGCAATGGCGGCAAAGCCTACGAGAAATACGAAGGCAAGGTTTTTCCAAGATGCTTTTTTGATAGCGCCGATGGCGGCAAAGGGAAAAATGCCGAAAAGAATTGCGCCTACGGCGTTGGCATCAGAGAAAAAGCCTTTTGTGGTATAGCGGCCGAACGCGGCTCCTTCCTCCAGGGAGAACCAGGAGAAAAAGCCACCGTCTACCATAACGTTTCCATCGGCGTAAGAGGCGAAAGATACACCCATAAGACAAGGAACGATCACCCCAAGAGAAATGACGATAGAAGCTGCCTTTAAAGCGGAAAATACTTTTTCACCGGGAATTTGGAACAAAGGAACGGAAAGGATCAGAGCCATAGGCGCAAAATACATACGCACCAGATAATATGCTTCTTTGAAGAAGCTCGGCTCTGCTCCGGGAATGAGGGCGGGATTGAATTTTGCGGCGTTCAGACAGTGAAAAATAAGATAAAGAAAAAACATTGCCGACACGCCAAGAGAAACAGAAAGAGTGCGAAAGTTTTTTTCTTTCAAGGCGTAAATCAGTCCTGCGGCAAAAATTGCAAGCCAATAAAGGAGCAATAACGCTTCTTCCACGGCAATGCCGAAGATCTGAAGCGCGTGACCGAAAAAGGAACGGTAGATTTCAATGACGGGAAGGAGAACCACGCCCAGCCAAAACAGAAGATACACAGTTTTCTTTTGGAAAAATCGTGTCATTATTTCTTTCCTTTCCAAAGGTTTAAAAGGAAAAAGCATTCCTTATAAAAGAGAGTTGCAACAAGGCGCTCTTTCCCGGAGAATTCATTGAAAATGAGGGGATTGTTTTGCCATTGAGGGAAGTTTTTTTTCATCAGGGCGTTGGCTTCCTTGATGGCGGAAATTTGCTTATTTTCCAAAAAATCCCACATGGCGCCGCGATAAAGGTGGAGAAAGAAAAGGTAAGAAAGCTCTTCTTTTCTCCCTTGTGCGTTTTTATAAAGCGCCTTCAGCGCGGGGAAAATATCCAGCCGCTTTTTCGGATTCTTTCCTCGCATAATGGAGCCTTCCGATTGAAAATAGCGGTGGAGAACCTTTTTGAGATAATAGATCTTTCCTTCGGCGTATTGGCCTAGGGCGGGGATCAGGGCAAGGTCTTCGTATAAAATGCCTTCTTCAAAACGGAGCTTATTCTCTGTGAAAATTCTACGGTCGCAAAGCTTGTTCCAAGGGCAGGGCTGAGAGAGCATATATTCCGTTACGGTAATATTTCCTTCTGCCGCATTTGCCATGGGGAAGGGGGCGGTGGAGCCGTCGGAATACAGATACTCCGAATCAAACAGAAGAATGGCAGCGTTCTCTTCTTTTTTCTTTTTCATAGCAGTTGAAAGCGCTTCGGGATAAAGGAGATCATCGGAATCGAGAAAGAGGATCACGTCGCCCTCGGCGGCCTCCACGCCGCGGTTGCGCGCTACGCCCACACCCATGTTATCAAACGGAAGGATGCGCAAAAGAACGCCTTTTTCTTCCGCTTTTTTTTCGAAGGTGGAGAGCAAAGAAAGGCTGCCGTCGGTAGAGCCGTCATCAATGACGACGATCTCCCACGGGAAGTTGCAATTCTCTTGATTGATCAGCGATGAAAGTGTATCACTTAAAGTCTTTTCCCCGTTATAAACGGGAATAATGACGCTAAGATCCATAGCTGCCTCCCATAAAAGTCTATACTTAGTATTATTTTACCATAAAGTATGGGATATTTCAAGATGGAAAGATTTTCTCTTGACGAATGGAAAAAGAATGTATATAATTAAGACAGATTCCTAATAAGAAGACGGAAAGGAGAGGCTATGCAAAAGAGAAATACAGAACAGAAAAAGGCTATTTTTGCCGAGCTTCGGGAAAGATACGATCATCCTTCCGCCATGGAACTGTATGAAACGCTGAAAGAAAAATATCCCAAGCTCAGTCGGGCAACGGTGTATCGGGTATTGAAGGACGCCGCCGACGAGGGAGAAATTCTACGGCTTCACGTGGGTACGGAGGACCGCTTTGACGGGCGAAATGGGCACTGCCACATTATTTGTACCCGTTGCGGAGAGATCTATGATGCGAAGTTTCCCGAGCAATCGGTGATGGCATTGGAAAAAGAATCGGGCTATGCTCTGTCTTTTCACAATGCAGAGTTTTTCGGCGTTTGTCCCAAATGTCGGGAAGAATAAAAAAAGCACCCCTTGGGGTGCTTTTTTACGTGTTTTTTGAAAATCAGAACTTGAATTTCAAGCTGATATCCAGCGCTTTGACGGAGTGGGTGAGAGCGCCGATGGAAATGAGATCCACGCCGGTTTCGGCAACGGTCTTCAGATCTTTTTCGCCCATATTGCCGCTGGCTTCGGTGAGGGCTCTGCCTGCCACCATATCCACGGCTTTTTTCATATCTTCATAGCTCATATTATCAAGCATAATAATATCTGCCCCAGCCTCAAGAGCTTCTTCCAGCTGAGGGAAGGTTTCTACTTCCACCTCAATTTTCAAGGTGTGGGGGATATTTTCTCTTGCCATTTTCACGGCGGGGGTGATGCCGCCTGCAGCTTCGATGTGGTTGTCCTTAATGAGGACACCGTCGGCAAGATTGAAACGGTGATTGGAGCCGCCGCCGCATTTTACGGCGTATTTTTCCAGAACGCGAAGTCCGGGAGTGGTCTTTCTCGTATCGGCAATGCGCGCCGCCGTGCCTGCAACCTTGTCTACCGCTTCACGGGTGCGGGTGGCAATGCCGGACATATGCTGCATCAGATTGAGGGCAAGTCTTTCGCCGGTGAGGATGTTTCTTGCATTTCCCTCTACGGTGGCGAGGACTTCGCCTTTTTCAATGCGGTCGCCGTCTTTTTTTACGTTATTCAAAGCGATGGCGGGGTCAATGAATTGGAACACGGCCCTTGCTACGTCCATGCCGCAAAGGATACCGTTTTCTTTGGCAAGGAAGCGGCCTGTAATGGTTTTTTCTGCAGGAATGGTGGAAAGGGTGGTAATATCACCTGTGCCGATGTCCTCCTTGAGAGAACGGGCAATGAGATCATTAAGATTCAGATCCAACATGGCTTATTTCCTTTCGTCTTCAATGTAGTGCGCGCCGATGCTTTCTTTTCTTGCTACGGCGGCTTTGGCAATTTCCAATGCCACCACGGTCATATTGCAAAGCTCTGCAGCGGCAGGATCGTCACAATTGACGTGATCGTATTTTTCCCAAAGGGAACGGATCTTTTCCAGACCGTACTGCATTTCTCCCGTGCGACGGACGGGGCCGAAGGCGTGGGAAAGCGCCTGACGGAGTTTTTTCCGATCCTGGCGAAGCTCTTCTGCCGAGGGGCGGATGAGGGCTTTTTCGTTTTTGATCTCGGGAACGGCAATTTCACGGCTTCTATCGGAAGCGTCAATGGTCTTGGCGCATCTTCTGCCGAACACCAGGCACTCCAGCATAGAGTTGGAAGCCAGGCGGTTGGCGCCGTGTACGCCCGTGCAGCTGACTTCACCGCAGGCGAACAGTCCGGGAACGTTGGTTTCGCCGTTGAGATCGGTGGAAACGCCGCCCATAAAATAGTGCTGAGCAGGGTGAATGGGAATAAAATCACGGGTCAGTTCAATGCCAAGAGAAGAGCATTGAGCGGAAATATTGGGGAAGCGGCGGAAAAAGAATTCTCTGGTCATGTGGGAGCAGTCAAGATATGCTCTGTCTTCTCCCGTGCGGCGGAGCTCCTTTAAAATTTCTCTGGTAACGATATCTCTGGGGGCAAGATCTGCCATGGGGTGCTTGCCCTTCATAAAGCCTTCGCCGCTGCCGTTGCGGAGAATGGCGCCTTCGCCGCGGACGGCTTCGGAAATGAGGAAAAGTCTGCCTTCCATTTCCCCTGCCATGAGGGTGGTGGGGTGGAACTGTACCATTTCCATATTTTCAGGCTTTGCCCCTGCGCGGAATGCGCAAGCCATACCGTCGCCAACGGCGCCGCGGGGGTTGGTGGTGTGGTTATAAAGCTGACCGATACCGCCCGTTGCCAGAATGACGTTTCTTGAGGCGAAATAACAGAAATTCCGCTTTTCCTCGTTGTATGCCACCACGCCGCAAACACCGTTTTCATCGGTGACGATATCGATCATAGCGTGACGGAAATAGGTACGGATATTGGCTCGGGTCATAACGATCTGCCCCAGGCGCTTGGTAGTCTCTCTGCCGGTAGCGTCCCCGTCACAGTGAGCGATCCTGCGGAGGCGGTGGCCGCCTTCACGGGCAAGGACCAATTGGCCCGATTCGTTGTAATCAAAGGGAACTTCCCATTTTTCCAGGGTGTGAATGGCTTCGGGACCTTCCTCTACGAGAACGCGCACGGCTTCTTCCTTGCAAAGGCCTGCGCCTGCGGTCATGGTATCCTCAATGTGAAGCTGAAAGCAGTCTTCTTCTGCAAGCACTGCGGCAATGCCGCCTTGCGCCTGCCAGGAATTGGAGTGCTCCAGATCGGTCTTGGTAAGAATGGCAACGCTGTCCTTCTCATCAAGATTCAAGGCGGCAAAAAGGCCTGCCACGCCGCTTCCTACGACGACAACGTCAAATTCTTCCCGAGGGAGGGAGGAAAGGTTTTCAATGTCGGAATATAAATATCTACGCATAACGATCCTTTTTACAGCTTGATCATTCTCTCCAAAGCGCTCTTGGCGGCGGCGAGAGTTTTCTGGTCAAGTACGATTTCGTGTTTTTCCTCAAGAAGTGCTTCTTTCAAAGCTTTGAGGGTGTTTTTCTTCATGTTTTCGCAGAGAAAGTCTTCTTTTGCAGGATAGAACTTCTTTTCGGGCAATTCCTTTTGCAGTGCAAGGACGATCTCCAGCTCGGTTCCGATGATGAATTCTTTTCCTTCGCTTTTTCGGCAAAAATCCAGAATTCCCGTGGTGGAGCCTACGAAATCCGCAATTTCTCCCGTGCCGGGGCCGCATTCGGGATGGGCGGCAATGAGGGCGTCGGGATGATTCTCCTTGGCTTTCTTCAGATCCTCGGCAGTGCAGGCGTTATGAATGGGGCAAAAGCCTTCAATAAAGTGGAAGGTCTTTTCGGGGTAGTGCTTTGCCACGTGACTGCCCAGGTTGCGATCGGGAACGAAAAGGATCTCTTTCTGAGAAAGACTGCCTGCCACCTTGACGGCGTTGGAGGAGGTGCAACAGATATCACTCTCCGCCTTGACTTCGGCAGAGGAATTGACGTAGCAGATCACGGCGGCTTCGGGATGCATTTTCTTCAGTTCGCGAAGCTTTTCGGCGGTGATCATATCCGCCATGGGACAGCCTGCATCTTCTACGGGGAGGAGAACCTTTTTGGCGGGATTTAAGATCTTTGCGGATTCTGCCATAAAGCGTACGCCGCAGAAAACGATAAGATCCTCTTTTGCTACGGCGGCCTTGCGGCTCAATTCCAGACTGTCTCCGATGAAATCCGCAAGCTCCCAGATCTCCAACGGCGCATAGTAGTGCGCCAGGATCAGAGCGTTCTTCTCTTCTTTCAGTTTACGAATGGTTTGGATCATACAAAACCTCTTACGATTTAATAAGCGATGCCCCAAAGGACCATGTGCTTAGCCTCTTTGCCGCAGCATACACATTTGCCGGTGACGTTTTCCTGCTCGTCCAAGGGCATACAGCGGCTACCGACGCCGCAAAGCTCCTTGACCTTGTCTTCACATTCCTCGTCACCGCACCAAGCCGCACGGATAAAGCCGGGGCCGTTTTCCTTGAGGGCGGCGGAGATCTCGTCGGTGGTAAGACAGGTATAGGTTCTCTTTTCTCTGTTTTCCAGTGCTTTTTTGTAAATGCCTTCGTTTACGTCGTCAAGTGCTTTCTGCAATTCGGCAGCAATGTCTTCCACCTTAACGACTCTCTTTTCGCCGTTGTGGCGGAGAACCAGGACACATTCGCCTTTTTCGATATCACGGGGGCCCATTTCGATACGAACGGGAACGCCCTTCATTTCATATTCGGCAAATTTCCATCCGGGAGAGTTGTCACTGTCGTCCATCTTCACACGGAAGGAGTTCTTGAGAGAATCAAGAAGCGCGGAGCACTGATCCAATACGCCCTCTTTGTGCTGAGCGATGGGAACGATGATCGCCTGAATGGGGGCAACTCTGGGGGGAAGAACAAGACCCTTATTGTCACCGTGGGTCATAATGATGGCACCGATGAGACGGGTGGTTACGCCCCAGGAGGTCTGGAAGGGATGGACCTTCTTATTTTCACGGGAGGTGTATTCAATATCAAAGGCGCGGGCAAAACCGTCTCCGAAATAGTGGGAGGTGCCTGCCTGCAGAGCCTTGCCGTCGTGCATAAGAGCTTCGATGGCGTAGGTGGCTTCTGCGCCTGCGAATTTATCGCTTTCCGTCTTTTTACCCTTGACTACGGGAATGGCAAGATCCTTTTCACAGAAGTTTGCGTAAACATTCAGCATCTGCTCGGTTTCTGCAATGGCTTCCTCTGCGGTTTCGTGAATGGTGTGACCCTCCTGCCACAAAAATTCTCTGGAACGAAGGAAGGGGCGGGTGGTCTTCTCCCAACGGACGACGCTGACCCACTGGTTATAGAGCTTGGGCAGATCGCGGTAGGAGTGAACGATATTGGCGTAATGCTCACAGAAGAGGGTCTCGGAGGTGGGACGTACGCAAAGGCGGTCCTCCAATTTTTCCGAGCCGCCGTGGGTGACCCAAGCTACCTCGGGAGCAAAGCCTGCCACGTGATCCTTTTCCTTTTGCAAAAGGGATTCGGGAATGAACATAGGCATACATACGTTTTCGTGGCCCGTTGCCTTAAAATATCCGTCCAGAAGACGCTGAATGTTCTCCCAGATGGCGTAGCCGTAGGGACGAATGACCATACAGCCCTTTACGCTGGTGTATTCCACTAGCTCTGCTTTCTTACAAATATCGGTGTACCACTTGGCGAAATCCACGTCCATGGGGGTGATTTCTTCCAAAAGTCCGTTTTTCTCTTTGTTTGCCATAATTCTATCCTTTCAAAGCTGATTTACTGAAATTTTGTTTTATCCTGACGGAAAACGCCTGTGCGCAAAATTCTCTTTTCACTGAAATCCCCTTGAGGCACGGCCTCGCTAAGGGCGGTGAGCACAAGCTCGGGCTTGATGTAATTTTCTCCCGAAGCGGAAAGGGTACAGCGCAAAACGACGGTACCGTTTTCCTCCAGAAGAACTGCAGAGTCAATGCCTGAGGAAATCTCTTTTTCCACGATCTTGCCCTTTTTGTTCTTCTTTTTCACGGTCATGGGCTCGCCGAGGGCCTTGGTTGCCGCAAAGATCAAAGAGGGGTCAAACCGGGGAAGGCGGATCTCGTAAGAGGCGAAGGCAATTTCCGAAAGCTTGCCTTCTGCTTCCTTCAGCTGTAGAAGTGTGATGCCCCTTGGCATCTGTTTTTGCAGTGCCGAAAGAATCTCATCGGCGCTTTTATGATACTCTGCTTTCAGGCTGAAATCGGCAACCTCCGCAAGGCTTTCCGTGCCTACGGAGAGGGGAAGACCGAAAGCAAATTTTGGGTGAGGGGAAAAGCCCTCGCTGAATTTCAGCGGAATCTCTGCCCGAGAAAAAGCGCGGTGAAAGGCGCGGGTCAGATCCAGATGGGAAATGAAGCGGATGGGACCTGTTTTCTCAAAGAGAAGCCGCCAAGGGGAAGGGGTTTGATTTGGGTCTGTCATAGTTCCTCCTTGGAAAGGGATTCGCCTGCAAGGCGCCCTGTGGAAAATGCTATTTGCAGATTAAAGCCTCCCGTCAGTCCGTCGGCATCCAGCACCTCGCCTGCAAAATACAGACCGGGAACCAAGCGGGATTCCATAGTGCGGGGATCGACTTCTTTCAGATCCACGCCGCCGCGGGTGACGATGGCTTCCTTGATGGGACGGGTACCCGTAACGGTGAGAGGAAGTTTTTTCAGTAAAGAAACGAATTTTTGCCGTTCCTCGCGGCGGATGAGATTTACTTTCTTTCTCGGATCCATGCCGGAAAGGGAAACCATAGGCTCAATGAGCTTCTGAGGAATGAGGCGGTTTAAGGCGTTGATGAAATCCCGATTTTGATTGTCTTTAAAATCGGAAAGTACTCTCTTATCAAGTTCCTCTGTGGAGAGGGCGGGCTTTAAATCAATGAAAAGGCGGTATTCCTTTTCCTTATCAAAATCAAGATAGGAAGAGGCGGAAAGGATCACGGGGCCGGAAACGCCGAAATGGCAGAAAAGCATTTCTCCGAAATCCTCGTAGACCTTTTTGCCTGCAATATTCTCTATACGAATGGCGATATTTTTCAGAGAAAGCCCCATAGCTTCCCGGGGAAGATCTTCTTTTACCGTCAAAGGGACGAGGGCGGCTCGGCAAGGAACGACGCTGTGCCCAAAGGCTTTGGCGAAGCGGTAGCCGTCGCCGTCGGAGCCTGTGCCGGGGTAAGAAAGGCCTCCCGTGGCAATGAGCACGCGGGAAAACACTTCTTTCCCTTTTCCCGTTTCCACAAGGAAAACGTCGCCTTCTTTTTTTACGGAAAGAACTTTTTCTTTTTTCACGGTAATATTTTTACCATCAAGGGCATATTTTTCCAAAGCATCACGAATATCTTTGGCGCGATCGGATACGGGAAAAACGCGGTTGCCCCGTTCTACCTTGAGGGGAACGCCTACTTCTTCCAAAAGCCGCATTACCTCGGAAGGGGGGAAAGCGTAAAGGGCGCTGCGGAGAAATTTTCCTCCCCGAGGGAGATTTTTTTCCATTTCTCTTACTTCGCTGTCATTGGTAACGTTGCAACGGCCTTTGCCTGTGATCAGGATCTTTTTTCCCGTGATGGGATTTTTTTCGTAGAGGGTGATTTCAGCCCCCGATTCTCCTGCGGTGCCTGCGGCAAGAAGTCCTGCAGCGCCACCGCCGATGATTGCGATTTTCCCCATAGGAGTCCATCCTTGTATAGAATATCACTTTATTTTACTCTAATATGGGAAGTTTTGCAAGGTCGTTTTTGCTTTTTTTCGTTTTTTTCGGGATTTTTTATCTCTTTTCTTGACGAATGGCGGGAAGATGTCTATAATATAAGCAAAGGGAGATGCTCCCAATAAGCGAAGGAGGCTTAATTATGAAAGTATACGATATCCGTCTTTCCACCATTGAAGACGTCCGCAATTTTGTCAATGCTGTGACTGCTTGTGAATTTGACGTTGACCTCGCCAGCGGCAGATACATTGTAGATGCCAAATCCATTATGGGTATTTTCTCTTTGGATCTGATGAATCCCATTCGGATGACGGTCCACGCCGATGAATGTGATGATTTTGAAAAGAAAGTTGAAAAATTTCTTGTAAAGTAATGGGTCAAGCGGGCGAAAACGCCCGCTTTTTACTCCCTTTGGAGGAAACGAAAGGTTTTTCGATGAAAAAACTGCTTCTTATTGTGAATCCCATTTCGGGAAAAATGAAAGCCAAAGCCCATCTTCTGGATATTCTGAAGATCCTTTCCGATGCTGATTTTTCCGTAACGGTTTATATCACCCGATTTGCCGGGGATGCGGCAGGGCATGTGGCTCGAAATGGCAAAGAATATGACATTGTCGTAGCTTGCGGCGGTGACGGTACCCTCAGCGAAGTGGTAGAGGGCGCTTTGAAATGCTCTTTCGGCGGCGCTTTGGGCTACCTTCCTTGCGGCACCACCAATGATTTTGCAGAAAGCACGGGGATCCCAAAAAACCTGATAGATGCGGCAAAGCTTGTTTGCGAGGGCGAGGCGAAGGAAATGGACTTCGGTTTGTTCGGCACCGATCGCTGCTTTACTTACGTTGCATCTTTCGGTGCGTTCACTGAGGTTTCCTATTCTACGGATCAGAAACTAAAAAATGCCTTGGGTCATCTTGCCTATCTTCTGGAAGGCATTGCTAAATTAAAGGATCTTCGTTCCTACCACGTAAAAATTGATTGTGACGGCGCAAAATACGAGGGGGATTACCTCTTCGGCGCGGCCGCGAACACCTACTCCATGGGCGGTGTTCTGAAATTGAAAAAGAGCGATGTGGATCTTACCGACGGCTACCACGAAGTGCTTCTCGTAAAAGAGCCGAAGACCCCTGCGGAGCTTGCAAAACTCAGCCAGGATCTTATTGCCATGGATTTTTCCGCCAAGTCGTTTCTGTTTCTCAAGGGAAAAAACGTTTCTTTTTCCTCTGCGGAAGAGATCCCCTGGTGTGTAGACGGGGAATATGCGGGAAAGCACGAAAAGGCAAGAGTACGCACCCTTCACAAAAAATTGAAAATATTCAGACCGTAAAAAAAGCTTTTGCAACTGCAAAAGCTTTTTTATATGCCCGATAGGATCCCGATGACCCGATCCATTTCCTTTGGCCCATGAAACGGGCCGGGGGAAAGGCGGACGGCGCCGCGGTCTTCCGTTCCCAAGAATCGGTGGGCAAGGGGAGCGCAGTGGAAGCCTTGCCTGACGAAAACATCGTGTTCCGCAAGGCGCTGCGACACTTCCTCGGGGGATCGTGTCCGATGATTGATGAGAAGAGGGCCGCTTTCAAATTCCGGCTCGTAAACCATATAATTTTTCAGAGAAAGAATGCCTTCCGCAAGGCGTTTTTTGTTTTGCATTTTTTGTTGATGGATCTCTTTTTTGTGGGCGAGAACAAATTCCGCGCCGGCTGCCAAGGCGGCAATGGCGGGAACGGGAAGGGTGCCTGCTTCCAAGCGTTCGGGGAGAAGAAGGGGCATAAAAGGGTGAAAGGAATCCACGCCGCTTCCTCCCGAAAAGATAGGTTCAGGCAAGATGGGCGCGTTTTCGGATACGGCGAGAAAGCCTGCGCCCATGATGCCCATCAGTCCTTTGTGACCTGCACCGCAGAGGATATCCGCTCCTGTAGAGGAAAAGGTGAAATCACCGTCACCCAAGGCTTGGGCGGCATCCGAAATCACTGTGGTTCCGTAGCGTTTGACTGCGGCGCTTAATTCTTTGAGTGGAAAACTGCGGCCGGTTACGTTGCTTCGGCAAGTGAGGATCAAGATCTCGGGCGGCGGTGATAAAAGTTCTCCCAAGGGGAGAGAACCGCTTTTCATCGGAGAAAGGATCTTCAGGCGGATCAGCCCGTGATCCTCCAGAAGAAAAAGCGGACGTAAAACGGAATTGTGTTCAAAAACGCCGGTTACGACAAGTGGCTTGGAAACTCTGCTTCGTAAGGCGGAAACGGTACCCAGGATCGCCATATTCAAGGCGGCGGTAGCGCCCCCTGTGAAAACGATATTCTCCGGCTTTTCCGTGCCCAGCAGCCGGGCGATGCTTTCCCTTGCCTTGTAGACGATATCCATACTTTTCAGGCTGAGAGGGTGGCCGCTTCTGCCGGGATTCCCCAAAGGGGTGTTGATGGCGTCGCGGGCGGCTTTCAGCACCGAGGACGGCTTGGGAAAGCTTGTGGCGGCGTTATCAAGATAGATCATCTGAGGGTAAAGAGGATGCCGTTTTCCTCCAGAATGCCAAGAGCCCGACTTTTGTCGGAAGAATTTATTTCAAGTCCGTAGGCACAGCCGTGGGCTCCGATCCTGGTCAGCCTTGCGCGGATCCCGTAATTATCCAATGCCTTTTGCCCTTTTTGGGCATAGGTGACGGACGGTGAATGAATGATAAAGGTTTCCATATAGACTCCTTGTTCCGTGCCGCACGGGGCGGCATTTTTTCATCCCCCACGATTATCTTATGCTTTTTTTTCTTGCGTGTTCCCGCCTTTTGCTTTAGGGGAAAGAGCTTTTTTCATTAAGTTTGGGAATTTTGCTGAATTTTTTTGTGCAAAAATAAAATTTTTCCCCTTTACAGAACCATAAAAGATGTGATAGAATAGAATGAACATATTATACGGGGTAGAGCCGTTTGAAGCTTTCCGTATATTTGAAAGGAGATCATTCCATGAAACAGTACAAGATCTTTTTGGCGGTACTGCTGGTATTTTCTATGGTTCTTTCCATGGTATCCTGCGGCGACTCCGAAGAGCAAACAACCACTACGGTGGAAATTATGACTCTGGATACAGAAGAGAAAGAGCCTGCAACCGAAGAAAGCGCAATGCCTTTGGAGTACTTCGATATGAAGGAGCTGAAGAAGGATATAAAGCTTCTTGGCGACAGAACCAAGTTTAATAACAAGGGGGAGCTTTTGACCGAGTGGTCTGCTTCCGGCTTTGAAATGAAGATCAACGTGAAAGAAGGCGGCACCGATCTTCGTCTTGGTATGAAGGCAAGCTACGCTTCTTTCTGGACTGTGTTTGTAGACGGCGAGCGTTGGGGCTCTTCCGTGGAAATTCCCAAGGGCGTTACCAAGCGCCTTGTTGCAAAAGGAATTCCTGCAGGTGAGCATACCATCCGCGTGATCAAGGACAGCCAGATCGGTAACCTTCGTAACAACTACACCAGTGTGACCTCTTTTGAATTTGCAGGAACGGTGGAGAAGACCAACACGAAAGACAAGGAGATGCTCCTTGAATTCATCGGTGATGGTTATATGGTAGGCTTCGGTGCTTTGGGTAACGAAGCAGAATCCAAGAATATCAATGCTGAGACCAGCGCTACTTCCGCGCTTCCTTATCTCGTAGCAAACAAGATGAATGCTGACTACAGCATTGTTGCCCGCAGCGAAATCGGTATTCTCGGTCAGTCCGGACCTTTCGCTATGAACGAACTGTTCTTCAACGAGCAGGGCTACAAGGATCTGAACAATCTCTATGAGCCTGACCGTGTTCCCAACGCTATCATTATTCACCTTGGTATGGATGACCGCGCAGGTGACTTGATCGCAGGGGAATTTATCCTTCAGGGCGAAGCTTTGATCAATAAGATCCGTGCGCTCTACGGCCAGGACGTTCCCGTGATCTGGCTTTACAACACCTATTCTCACACCCTCCGCGCAGGCGAGATCCGCGGTATTGCACAGAGAATGGGTGGCGAAAAGGCAAACGTGTATGCCTTTGAGGCAGCCTACGGCAACAGCGGAAGCGGTTCCAAGACCTCCGTTCGTTTCCCCAGCGCAGCAGAGCATCAGGCGACTGCCGATCTTCTGGTACCTTTCCTGGAACAACTTCTTGATAAATAAGAAAATATGAAAGACCGCACCCCAAGGTTGCGGTCTTTTTTTGCGCCTTTCTTTACAAGAGGTGGCTTTTGTGGTACAATGCTGACTATGAAAAATATCAGTACGGAGCTCTTCCTTGCGCCTATGGCAGGGGCGGGGGATCGGGCGTTTCGTGAGACCTGTGCGCTGTTTGGCGTAGACGGGTTTTATACGGAAATGATTTCTGCCAAAGCCGTTCATTTCGGTGATAAGAAAACCGCACTCCTTGCTGAAGTGGGGGAAATTGAACGGCCTATGAGTCTGCAGATCTTCGGTAGTGATCCGGAGATCATGGCGGAGGCGGCGGCAAAGCTTGGTAAAAAAGAAAAGATTGACTGGATCGACTTGAATTTCGGCTGTCCCGTTCCGAAAATTGCAGGAAACGGTGACGGTTCTGCTTTGATGCGCACGCCCCAAAAGATTTTTGATATTACCAAAGCCGTGGTGGAGGCAAGCCGTCTTCCCGTATCCGTGAAGATCCGCGCAGGTTGGAATCAGAACGAGATCAATGCTCCTGAAATTGCCGTTTTGTGTGAAAAGGCAGGGGCGAAGCGCATTGCCGTTCACGGGAGAACCAGAGAAGACTTGTACCGTGACGGTACCGTGAAAAGGGAGGTTATTGCTGCTGTAAAAAAGGCGGTGAGTATCCCCGTAATCGCCAACGGTGACGTAAAAGACGGAGAAAGCGCCCTGAGAATGCTGGACGAAACAAAATGCGACGGGCTGATGATCGGAAGGGGCGCCATCGGCGCGCCTTGGGTCTTTTCCGAGATCCGCGCCGCGCTTGAGGGGAAAGAGAAGCCCCGGATAGATCGGAAAGAGGGAATGCGCTACCATCTGGAACTTGCATTTCGCTATAAGCCGCAGGTTGCTGCCAAGGAAATGCGCATGCATTTTTCCCATTATCTGAAAGGCTTCCGCGGGGCGGCGACCCTTCGGAATCGGGCGAGCGCTGCGGAAAGTTTTGAGGATTATCTTACTTTATTGAAAGAATTGCCAGAAGCATAAAAAAGATGTGCATTTTTGCACATCTTTTTTGTTTATTTAAACAAATTGCGGATCTTTTCGCCGAAGCTTTCCTTTTTTGCCATATTGGTGCTGTTGCAGCTGTTGTCAAACTGACGAAGCAATTCTTTCTGGTGCTTGGAAAGATCGGTGGGGATCTCTACCTGCACGGTGAAATACAGATTTCCGCGGCGATTGGTACGAATGATGGGAATACCCTTGCCCTTAAGGGAGAACTGAGTTCCCGTTTGGGTGCCTTCGGGAATCTTAAAACTTTCTTTGCCTTCCAGGGTGGGAATGGTAATTTCTGCGCCAAGAGTCGCTTCTGCAAAGGAAATGGGTACTTCGCAGTAAATATCGCTGCCGTGGCGTTCAAAGACGGGGTGAGGACGGATATTGATCTCAACAATGAGGTCGCCGTTCATACCGCCGCGCTTGCCTGCATTACCTTGGTTTCTCAGAAGGATTCTTTCCCCTTCATTGATACCTGCGGGAATGGTGGCGTCGAATTTCTTTCTCTTTCGCTCTGTGCCGGTTCCCCGGCAGTTCTTGCAAGGCTCCTTGATGATCTTGCCCGTGCCACCGCACACGTCACAGGGACGGGTGCTTTGCATCATACCCAGCATGGTACGCTGTTGGAAGCGGATCTGTCCCGTGCCGTGGCACTTGGAACAGGTTTCCGGTTGCGTGCCCGGTTCTGCTCCCGAGCCGGAACATTTGGAACAGGTTTCCGTACGGGGGAATTCAATGGTCTTCTGACAGCCGAACGCCGCTTCTTCAAAGGAAATGACAATGCGGGTGAGGACATCGTCTCCGTCTACGGGGCCGTTTCTGCGAGAGGTGGAAGCGCCGCCGCCGAAGAAGCTGGAGAAAATATCTCCCATATCAAAATCCATACCGCCGAATCCGCCGAAACCGCCAAAGCCTCCTTGTCCTGCTCCGTAATTGGGATCCACCCCTGCATGACCGAACTGGTCGTAGCGGCTTTTCTTTTCCCCGTCGGAGAGAATGGAATAGGCTTCGTTGACTTCCTTAAACTTAGCTTCCGCTTCTTTATCACCGGGATTTTTATCGGGGTGGTATTCCTTGGCAAGCTTGCGGTATGCTTTTTTGATATCGCTTTCGCTTGCGCCTTTACTCAGCCCGAGTACTTCGTAAAAATCTCTTTTGTTTTCGCTCAAAAGGAATACACTCCAAATTCTTAAAATCGCATTGCCTTTCGCACCTTATAGTGCGAAAGGCATGGATTATTTTTATAA
>JAZSDQ010000057.1:0-12769 GCA_045531235.1 Eubacteriales bacterium | reverse complement strand
AAAAACGACAGGTTAAAACCTGTCGTTTTTTCAACTAAATGAATTCTATTGGCATTTTCCGGAATAATCCGGCAGTCCATAGCCGCGGATAGTATAGTCGTTTTTAAGGATGTAGTGATATCTGACGGCATCCTTATTGTTGCCCTCAATAGCCTTGATGTAATTCCCCGAAGTGCCTACCACGATACCCACATGATCCGCCCAGCCTGTATTGTCACCGAGTGCGGTCTCTTTTTGAGCAAAATATATCACATCTCCAGGCAGTGGAACATAGGATTCATCCTCCTGCCAGCAGCCCATACTCTCAAACAGAGCGATCTGACGCTGACAGCCGCACTCCGAAGGAATGATATCCTCAAGATCGTTTTGAAGTGCCACGACGGTGGCAAACGTGGCGCACCAGTTATCTTCATAGCTAACAAGATATCCTACGGGAAGCACTTCCTGGGCGTTATATCGATCAATAATCTGATGATGCTCAGGCGAACCTTTCGCTGCGCCAAGCCAGGTTTCCGCAGTACTGATCAGCTGCTGACGCAGAGCCCTTTCGCTTTCCGGAACCTCCCGCGCGTAGCCGTAGTCAAGATTCTCAGGACGGGTTTGGATCCACAGCAATAAAGAAAATGCGAGTATAAGCATAGCCGCAATGACTGAGATCCAAACAATTATTGTCTTTTTTTTCGGTTCCCCTAAAGTTTTTGGTTTCATAGCAATATCCTTTGTATCGCGCAATATTCATTAAAAAGAATAATGAACAATGTGGGAATTATTATGTAGTGTGGTGATTCCCGCGAACTCCTTATTTTTCAATAAACTTATTATATCAAAACTTTATTCCAAAGTAAACTGCAGTGATATAAAAGTCCTAAAAACTAAGTAACCCTTACATTGCCAAATAAATCAAATCTGTGTCACGCTATCCCTCAGAATCAATTTTGGCTGAATTACAATCGTCTGTCGGACTCCGTATCCGGAACTTTTCATCTTCTTTTGCAAAAGTTCCCACGCAATCTCGCATACCTCCAGAGGCTTGGTATCAATGGTGGTCAGAGAGGGTTTTGTATACTCACTCGTACTGATGTTGTCAATACCGATAACGGACACGTCCTGAGGGACTTGCAGGCCGGCCGCCTTTAACTGCCGGATCGCTCCGTAGGCGATACTGTCATAAGCGCAGATAACGGCAGTGGTATCAGGTCGGCAATCCAGAAGCTGACATATTCCATCCTCTCCTGCCTTTTCAAAGCGGTATCTGCTATTTATCACTATGGATTCAGTGCAGTCATTGTTGGCGACCGCCTCCAGATAATGCTCTTCCTTGGCCTTCGTCAGTGTCTCACCGAGGAAAGCGATCCTGCTGTGACCATAGTCCATAAGTAGTGCCACTGCACGATCCAACGCACTCCGCAGATCCACCTGTACAAAGTCAACATAGGACGCATTGTTGGAGAATAGGGTTACTATTGGCTTATCATAGGCCTTTTTGATCGGTGCATTCAGATTAAAGACGATCAGACCGTCTACTTTCAGATAGGAAATGTAGTAGTCAATGAGTTCCGCCTGCTTTGACGGGCTGAAATGATCCGCCGAAACCACGCACATACCATCCGCAGCTTCAATCAGCTCGCGGAAGCAGTCAATAAAACAGGTGTAATAGTTTCCGATCAGCTCCGGACAAATGATGGCGACAATCTTTTTGTGATATTTACCTTTATAAAAACGGCCATAGCATCCATACTCTTTCGCAAGCTTGAAAATATGCGCTTTGGTTTCTTCGCTGATATCATCCGCCTCATTGAACGCTTTGGACACGGCAGATACTGATACGTTGGCAAGCTTTGCCAATTCTTTCATCGTCATATACATCACCCCTGCTGATTATAACATCGGTAAAATTCTCAGTCAATGATTTCCGAAAAAGTTTAGTTTTAATTTTCGTTGACTTTTGATATTTGTGTTGTTACAATGACTTCAGATTGGAGGTAATGGATTACTGTAGTTATCTTGCTGAAATCCAACAAAACCAATAAAGGAGAGAAATATCATGAATAAACTGATGATCGGCTGGTCCGAAGTCAGCATCACCCCCTGACAAAAAGGTATCCCTTTCCGGACAAATTGCCGAAAGAATTTCTACTCACGTTGAAAAGCCCCTGACCGCAACCGCTATGGCAGTTCAAGCCGGCGATGAGCAGATGGTGCTGGTTAGCTGCGACCTGGTTGGCGTAGCTTGCAATCTTGTAGATGCAATTCGGGAAAAACTGAAAGGAAACTCCCCGGGTCTTGACCCGACGAAGGTTGTTTTTTCTGCGATCCACACCCACACAGGACCTTTATACCCCCGTACCCAGCGCAGCGGCGGACACTTTATGTCCAACAGTTCCCGTTTTACTCTGGAAAGTTTGCTTCGCCCCGACCGGAAGTACGTAGAGAGCGCTGACGCGGAACACAATCCCGAAATTATCAGCGAGGAAGATACCTTTCAGTTCTTGATTGACAGAATCAGCGCCGTTACCCTTGAGGATTGGGAGAAGCGTCAGACCGGATCTTATACAAATGCTTTTGGCCGCGCTGCCGTAGGTATGTGCCGCCGCGCCGTCTATTCCGATGGCACCGCGCAAATGTGGGGCGATACCAACACTGCCGTATTTGAGGCTCTGGAAGGCGGAAACGATTCCGGTATGGAATTGATGTACGTGTTCAATGAAAAGAAGCAGTTAAGAGGTATCGTTGCCAATCTTGCACGTCCCGCCCAATGCGTTCAGCATCGTCACTTTGTTTCTCCGGATTTTTGGGGAGAAGTTAAGGTGCTTATGCGTCAGCATTTTGGTGATGATCTGTTCCTGTTGCCCTTGTGCAGCGCAGCAGGCGACCAGTGCCCTGTAGATCTGGTACGCTGGGTAAATCCGGAAAGCCCCATCAACGATCCTAACTGCGAACGCACGAACCCTCCCAAGAGAAAAGCAGATCCCCCTATGTTTGACTTGGCAGGTATGAGAAAAAACGGTAAACGCATCGCAAGAGAGATTATCGACGTATACGAAGAAGGCTTAGATGAAGCCCAGGAGAACGTTGAATTCATCCACGAAGTACACTGGATGCAGCTTCCGATCCGTCGCGCTACACTCACGGAAGTGGAAGCGGCAAAGAAGGCAATCAGAGAATATCTGCAGGACAAAACAGTAGTAGATTACAATGACGCAGCCCGCCTTCAGGTGCATTTGGGTCTGTGGTACTTTTAGAAAGAATTCAAAGTCAAATAAGAAACAGAATGGCTAAAGAGGTTTTTTATTGGAAGAGGCACTTGCTCCTTTCCCAATTTCAATCGTTTCTTGAGTCTTAACGTTAAAGACTACTTTAAAGCTGTTGGAAGCCAAGTTTTCATAGCCCTCATAATAGCCCGCTCGAAAATATAAGGAATCACCCATCCCTACAACGTCCATCAAAGAAATATGCGGCGAGGACAACGTCATTTTATAGGAACGTACATTTTTCCCGTCGTGGTCAATTCTTTTTACAACGTGAACAGAAAGATCATCCCCGGCTTCCTCAATCTGCTCTTTCGTTGGCTGAATACTATGGTCCATACCGTAGTAGATATGATTGTCTGATACAAAAAACCACCTAATGAGGTCGTTTGTCAATTTTTGTGTTTCTCCCGTTTTACAGTTCAGCCGGTGCAATTCTACAACAAACATTTCCGCTTCCGAGCCAACAAGGTCGGGAGAAACAGCAGTAAAGTAGATGTATCCGTTTACATAAAAAGCTCCGGGAGAATCAAAGGTCCCAAAAGGAACGGAATCGTCTCCTAAAAAGAATCTTGATCTTTTGCTTACCATATCTACTTCCAAAAGTCGTCCATTTTCAACACAAGTAAAATAAATCATATTATCTTCCGTTGCGATAGGATCCGGCAACACTCCCTCAGGCAAAAAACAAACATCCTGAAAAGCAAAAAGAACTTCTTCCTCGTATTCTCCAAGCTTCATTCTGCAGCAAGAGAGCTGATAGTCTTCTTTTCCCTGAGGAGAATTTGTTTTGGCTATATTACGAGAGTAATAGATATAACCGTTGCTATGAATAAATTTGTACATTTGTTCAAATTCATTGGTTTTAATTTTCAGAATATCTCGGTGTTCACCACTAACATAGTTATACGAAGCAAAGATCCAGATCACATCTGAATTCCCTTCTTCCATATTTCCCTTTTTCTCTTCATTTACTTCAAAAACGTGGTATATGTAAAAGATCTCACGATCTACAACGAAGAGCAACTCACTAATAGTTGAAGCTCGGCAATAGTTTGGATAAGTATCAATATAACCGGGAAATCCATGTAAGCAATTCGGCTGCAGGCATACCTCACTGACACGATTCGTATCAACATTAATCTTTCCAATACCATTCGTCCCTAGACCGTCGGGAGAAAAAACATATTGTCCACCAACAATCATATTTCTCCACCCATTGTATTGGACATTCGTAGTCGTTATTTTTTCAAAAAATTCTTCCGTAGTCCTCAGATGATGATCAGAGCAAGAGACCATCATTACAACGGAAAAAACCACTAAAACATTAACTACTATTTTTTTCATATAAAGACTCCTTTCTTATTGCTCTTTACACTTTCATCATACTTTGTTTTTAGTCGTTTTCAATAGAATCAATATAGAATTAAGGGGGATTTAAGAGAATATTAAATATGTTTTTTTGGCATAGAATCAATTCTTTAATAAAAGCCTGTCCTCCTTGACAGTATTGTAAAACTATGGTACAATGAAAAAGATGAGGGAGTAGCAGGCGGCTAGCCGCAGCATATCAACACAATGGTCTTTGACCTGGTATGCTTTCATTTGCGAGACTCATATATAACTGTGTACGGTTATATATGGAGTCTTTTTTATTTTGCCTAAAAAGGAGTTTATGCTATGAATTTTCTCTTTGTTGCACAAAACGCTATGCTTGGCATCGGACTTGCTATGGATGCCTTTTCCGTTTCTCTGGCAAACGGTCTTTCCGAGCCTTGTATGAAAAAAAAGAAGATGGGACTGATTGCTCTGATCTTTGCTATCTTCCAGGGCGCAATGCCTCTGATCGGTTGGGTTTGCGTTCACTTTTTTGTGGAAGCATTTGAAAGCTTCAAGCCCTTCATTCCATGGATCGCGCTTGTACTTCTTTGCTTTATCGGTGGAAAAATGCTGAAAGACGGCCTTGCAGATTGCAGCGACTGCGAATGCGGCTGCACAAAAGTAACTTTCTCTTCCCTATTGGTGCAAGGCATAGCCACTTCCATTGATGCGCTGAGCGTTGGTTTTACCATTGCTGAATACGGCTTCGGAGATGCTCTGGCAGCAGTAGGCATCATTGCGGCACTGACCTTTGGTATTTGCTTCGGCGGTGTTTACCTTGGTAGAAAATTCGGAACAAAGCTCTCCGGAAAAGCTACCATTCTCGGCGGTGTGATCCTGATCTTGATCGGTATTGAGATCGTTATTTCCTCTTTTCTGTAAATATAAAACAAAAAGCACCGGATCCAATGGATCCGCTGCTTTTTTATAGATATAAAAAACACCGAAACCTGAGGTTTCGTTGTTTTTGTTTGCTCTGCAAGATAACAAGTTATCGCTTGGAGAACTGGGAAGCACGACGTGCGGCTTTGAGACCGTACTTCTTTCTTTCCTTCATTCTGGGGTCACGGGTAAGGAAGCCTGCCTTCTTGAGGGCGGGACGGAATGCTTCAGCGTCTGCCTGAAGAAGAGCTCTTGCGATACCGTGACGAATAGCGCCTGCCTGACCGGAAACGCCGCCGCCTGCTACATTGCAAACAACGTCAAACTTGCCAACATTGCCGGTGAGTTCCAGTGGCTGACGAACAACGAGCTTGAGGGTATCGAGACCGAAGTAGTCATCAATATCTCTCTTGTTGATGGTGATCGCGCCGGTACCGGGGTAAATACGAACACGGGCGATGGACTGCTTTCTTCTGCCGGTGCCGTAGAAATAAGGTTTCGCACTAGTATAATTCATGGTAATCTCCCTTTCTTCTTAATCAGAACTCGATGCAGACAGGCTGCTGAGCAGCATGCTGATGAGCTTCGCCGGCATAAACCTTCAAACGGAGAAGGCTCTTTCTGCCGATGGTGTTTTTGGGAAGCATACCCTTAACTGCGAGGGTGATTGCCTTTTCGGGATTCTTGGACATCAGTTCTTTGTAACCGATTTCCTTCAGACCACCGATGTAACCGGTGTGATATCTGTACTTCTTCTGATCCAGCTTCTTGCCGGTGAGAATAGCCTTATCAGCATTGATAACGATAACATACTCGCCGCAATCAACATGGGGAGTAAACTCAGGACGATTCTTACCGCGGAGAATGGTAGCAGCCGCTGCAGCAACCTTTCCGAGAGGCTTGCCCTGTGCGTCGAGAACATACCATTTACGTTCAATGGTTTCGGCATTTGCCATAAATGTGGACATTGCATTTCCTCCAAATTTCTTAATTTGCTTTAGTATTATAACCCGCGGTCAAGGCTTTGTCAAGGCATTTTATCAGAAAAAGCAAAAAAAGTATTTTATATCTCTTGTTTTCTCTGTTTTTCTCTCTAAAGCTCTCGATTCCGCATTACCGGTTACATATTCTTTACAAACGAAAACCAAGGCGATACCTTGGTTTTCACTTTATTTTGTTAATTCCATACAGACCCACTGATCGTCTTTGTGGACCTTGCGTACGATAAAGCCTGCTTCCTGAAGTACTTTCTTTACTTCCTCTTCCCTTTCCTCCAGAATACCGGAAGCGAGAAGCGTGCCGCCTTCCTTTAATGCGCGGAAAAGATGAGGTGACATTTCCTTAATGACCTGAGCCACGATATTGGCGCAAATGAGGTCAAAATTTCCACCCATTGCGTACAGCTTATCTTCTTCTGCCAAAATATTTCCGCAGATGAGCGTAATATCATCCAAAGGAATATGGTTCTTTTCAAAATTTTCACGGGAAGTGCGGACTGCAGCTTCATCAATATCCACCGCCACAAGCTCTCCCGCGCCCAGTTTCTTTGCGCCGATTCCGAGGATTCCCGAACCGCAACCCATATCCAAAACACGGTGCCCTTTTTCAAGGCAGATTTCCAAAGCTTCCAAGCAAAGGCGTGTGGTCGCATGAGTTCCGCTGCCAAAGGCGGCGGCAGGATCGATCAAAATGATCTCGCGGCCGCGGGTAAGATCAGGATCGGGCTCGTCCCAACTAGGTTGGATGAAAAGCTTTTTACCTACGGGGAAAGGATAGAAATACTGCTTCCAGCAAGTATCCCAGTCGCTTCCTTCCACAAGAGTGATCTCAGCGGAGATATCGTCATATCCAAGCTTTTGACATACACCCAAAAGGTAATCGCGAATCTCCTCAGCGCGTGCAACATCCTCTTTTTCCATATAAAACTTGATGGACGGTGCTTCTTCCTTTTTCTCCAGGAGATCGTCTTCAATATAATCGGAAAAGACTTCTCCTGCGGTTTCCAAAAGATCAGAAAAGTCCTGCACCTCAAAGGTATCGTACCCCCCTGCAACAAGAAAGGTCGATACTAGATCGACCTTTTCTCGGGGTACATCGAAACGAAGTTCAATGTAATCCATATCAGTAAACGTATTTCTCCAATTCTTTGGGAAGATCCGCCTGATCGATGGAAGAAGTGGTGGTGCACTGTACTTCGTACTTCGCACAGATCTTATCCAAACGATCGATAAATGCGGTCCAAGCTGCAATATCATCCTTGCAGATGCGCAAAGACGAATCAATAAACAGATCCTTTACATCATAGTTGGTAGCGAGAACGCCACATACCATACCGTACAGCTCTTCTGCACCGACAACACCGTACTGCTCAGTATCAGCAAGGCGAACTTTATGATTCACGTCAAAGGTAAGCTTGTTAGACTTTTCAATGCAAACAACGTGACCGGGAGAAACCTCCACTGCCTTATTGGCAAGTTCGATCAGCTGCTTGGTTTTGCCGCTTCCCTTTAAACCGATGATGAGTTTCAACATATAAATACCATCCCTTTCCAGACCGTAGTCTGTTTCTTGAGAATATATTACCATATTTTGAACAAATATGCAATAGGAATTTTCCCAAAATTCCGGATTTTTTCAGATTTTTTTTGATTACGAAAATTTACTTTTCCATTTTTTCGTAGCCTGGTTTTCCCAAAAGGCGGAACATATTGGTCTTATACGCTTCTACGCCGGGCTGATCAAAGGGATTGACGCCGAGCATATAACCGCTGATGACACAAGCCAATTCAAAGAAGTATACGAGGTAACCGAAGCTTTTCTCCTCTCTTCTCTCAAATTCAACTACTATAGAAGGCACACCGCCGTCGCGGTGAGCAAGCGCAGTACCGAGGAAGGCGTTCTTATTGACGAAGTCCATAGACTTGCCCTCAAGATACTGAAGGCCATCCACATTGTTCCCCGTAGCGGGAATAGTAAAGCTCTTTTGAGGCTCTTTTACTTGAAAGACGGTTTCAAAAATAGTTCTTTCTCCCTGCTGAACGTACTGACCAAGGGAGTGGAGATCACGGGAATTGACCATAGATGACGGGAAGATTCCTTTACCGTCTTTTCCTTCGGATTCGCCGTAAAGCTGCTTCAGCCATTCGCCGTAACCCTGCAGCGCGGTGGAATAGAACACATACATTTCAATTTTTCTGCCTTTGCGGTAGAAAAGGTTGCGGAGAATAGCGTACTGCATACAGGTATTATTCTCTACATCAAGTGTATCAAATTCCTTAGCTGCAATGGCAGCACCTTCCATCATGGCATCAATATCTGCACCGCTGACAGCGATGGGAAGAAGTCCAACGGGAGTTAATACGGAATATCTTCCACCAATATTGCGGGGTACGGTAAAGCATTCATAGCCTGCAAGATCGGCAAATTCTTTCAAGGTGCCCGGTTTATTTTCACGATCGGTAGTAACAAAGATTCTCTTGACAGAATCCTCCTTACCATACTTCTTTTCCGCAAGGTCACGGAACACTCGGAATGCAATGGCAGGCTCAGTAGTAGTGCCGGACTTGGAAATAACATTGATACAAAAATCTTTTCCTTCGCAGAGGCTGACAAGATCGCTGAGTGCATCTCCATCAACATCAGTGCCTGCAAAATAGATTTCAGGTCCGGTCTTTCTCATAGTATTGTGGTGAATCCCGTAAAGAAAATCCAAAGCGGAAGAGGCTCCGAGGTAGGATCCTCCGATGCCGATAACAATAAATACATCACACATTTTCTGAATACGGGACGCGGCAGATTTGATTCTTTCAAATTCTTCTTTATCATAATCAAAAGGCAAGGAATACCACCCAAGAGGCTCTTTTCCTTCTTTGTGCACAGCCTTAACTTTTTCAAGCGCTGCTTTTCCTTCCGGAAGCATTCTCTGATATTCGGAAATCTCATAAAAGGATTCAGCAAAACTTGTGCTGAGTGTTGCTTTCATATATACTCTCCTATGATTTAATTTTCAAGAAATCGAAAACTATCAGTTTCTCCTATTATACACATTATTCACAAAAAAGCAAGATATTGCCAACAAATCCTGATACATAGCGATGAAAATTTAATAAAGTAGTTGACATATTCGTTAAGATTTATTACAATAATTGTATCAAATGATACGGTTTTGGAGGGAAAATGAATAAAATCGATACAAAAGCGATTTGCCTCTGTCCCTTGTTCCACGGATTCAACGTAAAAGAAATCGAAGACTTTCTTTGCAGCATCAAAGCTTATCGGGAAGGCATCTCTTCAGGGGAAAACATCCTTCTTGAAAAAGACGGAAAAAACCGAATGGGGATTCTTCTTTCCGGAGCGCTTAAAATTCTTTCCCCATCTGATGGCACTGTTTTAAACCATCTGGAACCCGGTTCCCTATTTGGGGTTTCCTGTTTATACGGAGAAAAAAGCGCAGATACTGTCATTGTAGCTACAAAAGCCTCAACGGTGCTTTTTCTGAACGGAGAGGATTCTGAGATCCTTTGGGAAAACTCAAAACTGAGAAAGAATCTTATCTCTTTTCTGACGAACCGAATTCGATTTCTTAACCAAAAGATCGCTTCATTTACAGCCCACGGCTCCGAAGAAAAGCTACTTTGCTATTTGCAGCAAAATGCTGACGAAAGCGGTAAAATTACTCTCGCCCGATCCTATGCCGAACTCGCCAGAGCGCTGCATCTCGGCAGAGCAAGCCTTTATCGCGCTATGGAAAGACTGGAGCAAAGGGGCGTAATGAAGAAAAACGGAAAAGAACTTTTGCTTTTGGATCCAAAAGACGAAATCGTTTTATAAAAGAAAGAAGGTAGAAAAATGAAAAAAATCACAAGCTTAATCCTCGCTCTCATCATGCTTCTCGGTCTTGCTTCATGCAATACCGCAGAACCTAAGACTGATGCTACCGAAGATGCCACAAAGACCCTTGAAACCGCCACCAAGGAAGAAGCTGTTGATAATACCGCCATTCGCCTGATGGCGCTTCAAGGACCCACGGGCATGGGCCTTGCTTCCCTTTTGCATAATGATAAACAAGGTTCCGGAAACGAAGCGGATTATACTGCCGAGATCGTTACCAGCGCCGAGATCTCTAACATTGCCGCTTCCATCACAAAGGGTGAATGCGATATTGCCGCAGTACCCATTAACCTTGCGTCTACCCTTTTTAATAAAACCGAAGGCAAGGTTCAGGTGCTTTGTGCAAACACGCTCGGTGTTCTTCACATTCTTGAAAACGGCGACAGTGTAAAGAGCATTCAGGACTTAAAAGGCAAGACAATCTACGCCACCGGTCAAGGCTCTACTCCCGAATACGTTCTTCGCTACGTTCTGAAAAAGAACGGTATTGATCCCGACAAAGACGTCACCATTACCTTCGTTACCGATCACACCGAACTTGCAACCAATCTTGCCGCAAACATTTATGCCATCGGCATGCTGCCCGAACCCAACGTTACCGTTGTACTCAATCAAAACAAAGATTTCCGCGTTGCTCTCAATATGACCGAAGAATGGAACAAGGTAACGGATGGAAAAGCTTCTTTGATCCAGGGCGTATTCATTGCAAGAAAAGCCTTTATTGACGAGCATCCCACCGTTGTCAATGCATTCCTCAACGATTACAATGCCAGCCAAAAGCTTGTAAACGAAAATCCCGAACAAGGGGCAAACTATATTGCAGAATGCGGCATCTTTGCCAATGCTGCCGTTGCAAAAAAGGCGATCCCCGGTTGTAATATCACCTTCCTGGAAGGAAATGAAATGAAAAGCGGTGTAGAAAAATGTCTGCAGATTCTTCACGAAGCCGCTCCCGCTTCCATCGGCGGAAAACTTCCCACGGAAGCTTTCTATTATTCCAGATGATAAGGAAGTTGAAGAAGGCGGCGATCACAGTTGCCGCCTTGCTTTTTTGGATCGGGATTTGGTTTTTGGCTTCAAAAAAAATTGACAGTATTTTTATCCTGCCATCGCCTGTGCAGATTTTTCCCAGACTTTTGGAGTTGGCATGCACGGGAGAATTTTACCAAGTATTGTTCGTATCCTTTGTGCGAATTACCGCAGGATTTCTTCTTGGACTGGCGCTTGGATTTTTTCTCGGATTTTTAACGTATTTTTTCCGTCCGGCAAAAGCACTGTTCACTCCCTTGATGCATATTGTTCGCGCCACCCCCGTTGCATCATTCATATTGGTGGTCATCTTTTGGGTGGAACGCAGCACAGTGCCAACCTTTATCAGTCTTTTAATGGTGCTCCCTATTGTTTGGCAAAACACCGTTCTTGGTTTTGAAAAAAAAGATAAAAGCTTAAGCGAAGTAGCCAAAGTTTACCGCTTTGGTTTTTGGAAAACACTTTTTCGTATTGATCTTCCTCAAGTCGCTCCTTTCGTGTACAGCGCCGGAAAAACTTCTTTAGGTCTCTCTTGGAAAGCAGGCGTAGCAGCTGAGGTTCTTGCACTTCCCAAAGCATCCATCGGCATGATGATCTACAATGCCAAGCTATATCTTGAAATGGTAGACCTTTATGCGTGGACAGTAGCAATCATTATCTTCAGTGTAATTCTGGAAAAAATCTTTTTCATGCTCTTCCCCAAGAGAGAAAGGAGAAGCAATGCTGAAGATCAATAATCTTTCTAAAAGCTATGACAAGCAAGTTTTAAAGGACTTTTCCTACGAATTCTCCGAAAAAGGACTTTATCTCATACGGGGGAATTCCGGTGCAGGAAAAACTACGCTTCTTCGCTTAATCGCCGGTTTGGAAAAAGCAGATCAAGGTGAAATTCAACTAAACAAAGAAAAACAGATCTCCGTTGTTTTTCAAGAAGCACGGCTTGCTCCTTTTTTGACCTTGATGGAAAACATTCTTTTGGTAAAAAAGGATAAAGACCGTGATAAGGCAAATGCAATACTACAGGAGTTGTCCCTTTCCGATGCATCAAATCAATATCCTCGTGAATTATCCGGCGGAATGAAATTGCGCGGTGCCATCGCACGCAGCCTATACTATGGCGGTGACATATATTTATGGGATGAACCAACCAAAGAATTGGATCAAGAAAACAGAGAAAAGATCATTGATATCATTCAAAAACTTTCAAAGGAAAAGCTGATGATCGTAGTAACTCACGATCCCGAATTTCATGGCGGAACAGAAATATTTATAAAATAAAAAAGAGCCGAACTGAACTAGTTAATAGTTAGTAGACACAAAAAAAAGAAAAAGTTAAGCCG
>JAZSDQ010000018.1:0-10790 GCA_045531235.1 Eubacteriales bacterium | reverse complement strand
GATCTGCATTTTCCGCAAATGCTTTGCTCTGTATAAAAGCTTTACTCTCGCGGGCTCCTATCGTCACCTACGGTGACACTTCCCTCCCGGAGGGAAGCAATTCCTTCCCCCACTTTCTTGCTAGGTTTCGATTCTTGTCTTTCCCAGATTTTTTCTCACCGGTTAACCTCTACTGAACCACGCCACTATCGCGTGGTTTTCTGTTTACAACAAAAAAAAGATGTGTAGAAATTCTACACATCTTTTTTTCGATTATTTCTTTTTCTTTTGGAAGATCAAGGGAAAAACAAATACGGCAACGACGGCGGCGGCGAGAAATATGTTGGCATTGGGAACGAAAGCGGCTGTCCCATCATTACCGATGAGCGTTTCGGCATTTTCCAATATTTTTTTACCGATCATAGGCCCTACGATGCCCGGTACAAGCACCTGAGAGCAAATTCGCACTCCTTGAAATCTGCCTGCCATTCCCTCGGGGATGTGGTCACGAATAAAGGCACCGAAAACAGCCATGCCACAAAGGTATCCGCTCATCATAAGGAGAGAGCCGATAAATACCGGAAGGGTGGTGCGAGTCAAAAAGAGAATCGCGTATCCAAGCATCAAAGCGGCAAGGGCGATCACGCCGGAAAAAGTGTATCCCCGTTTGTCATACACCTTGCCCCAAAGGGCAGTGATCACAGAGGCTACAATAATGGCAGGAGCCATAATCAATACATAATCCTTCATACCGAGGGTGACCTCGTAATAGATAATGAGATACGGCATAAAGATCTGAATAGAGATATTGAAAACGATAAACGCGAGGAGAGATAAATACAGCTTCTTATTTTGCAAAATGGTTTTGGGGAGAAAGCCGTAAACGATTCCGCCAAAATACGAGCCCTTGGTGGCTTGCACTGCAGGTTCATCTATGATAAAGAAACCGAGAATGCCTACCGCAGTCACCAAAACGCCAATGATGGTATAGATCAAGGTCCAGGATTTTGCCTGATCCAGATCAAAAAACATAAAGCCGCCAAATACCACAAGAATACTCACAAGAGGCATCATAGCGTTGATTCCCTCGGCGGCGCCTCGGTGAGAGCCGTCCACAGAATCCGTCAGCCAGGCATTGAATGCCGCATCGTTTGCCGTAGAACCGAAAAAGGTCATCAGACAGTCCAGAAGAATGGTCAGGCTGATTCCCATGGCTGCAGCAGAGCCTGCAAAGGAAAAGGTCTTGCCGATCAGATCTTCCCTAAGCAAAACGAATAAGAAAATAGAAACTCCCCACAAAATATATCCGCTGCAGATAAAGAGCTTTCGCTTTCCAATTTTATCCGACAACGCACCCATAAAAACAGTCGTCAGCGTAGCAGTGACGGCAGAAGCGGTCACCATAGCGGAAATATCGGCAGCGGAAGCGTGGAACATCTTATAGATAAAAACATTGAAATACATATTTTCCACGACCCAAGCCACCTGCCCCATCAGGCTGAAGATGGTCAGAACAAGCCAGAAACGAGGGCTGAGTTTCTTTTTCATAGCAAAAACTTCCTTTTCTAAACTCTTCAATATACGAAAATTATACTACAAAAAAGGATAGCACGCAATAAAAAACGAAAGCAAAAAAATCCGCTTGATTTCTCAAGCGGATTTTTCATTATTATAAAGAAATCTTTCTTATGATCTCATTTGCAACTTCTTCCGTGGTGGCACTGCCGCCAAGATCGGGAGTGAGGATCTTTTTCTCTACAAGCACTTCCTCAATGATGTCAATGAGCTTGTTCTCCCATTCTTCATAGCCAAAGAAGCCAAGCATCTGCGCTGCAGACCAAACGGTTGCCAAGGGGTTTGCCTTGCCAAGACCTGCAATATCGGGTGCAGAACCGTGAATAGGCTCAAACATAGAGGGGAAACGACGCTCAGGGTCAAGATTTGCACCTGCAGCAAGTCCCATTCCACCTGCAATGGCGGCACCGAGATCGGTTAAAATATCACCGAACAAGTTAGAGGTCACTACTACCTGGAAACGGGCAGGGTCCTTGATCATAAACATACTGGCGGCATCTACAAGATAGCTTCTGGTCTCAACCTCGGGATAATCCTTTCCGACCTCGCGGAAGATCTGATCCCAAAATACCATAGAATAGTTAAGAGCATTGGCTTTACTGATGCTGGTCAGGGTCATTTTCTTTTCTCTTGCCAATTCATAAGCATAGCGGATCACTCTTTCGCAACCGTGGCGGGAAAAGACACCGTTTTGAATGACCACTTCATTGGGCTGGTCTTTATAAAGCCATGCGCCGCTGCCTGCATATTCTCCCTCGGAGTTTTCTCTGACAAAGATCATATCCACGTCCTCTTTTTTGATTCCCTTCAGAGGGGTGGGAGCGCCTTCCAGCAGCTTAACGGGGCGCAGGTTGATATACTGGTCAAAGCCCTTGCGAATCTTCAAAAGAAGATCCCAAAGAGAAATGTGATCGGGAACACCGGGAGCACCTACCGCGCCAAGGAAGATGGCATTAAAGCTTTTCAGCTGCTCCATGCCGTCATCGTCCATCATTTTACCCGTTTCCTTGTAATAATCACAGCCCCATGGAAAATTGACAAAATCAAAACGGAAAGAACCGTCCTTTTTTGCAACGGCTTCCAACACGCGAATTCCCTCTCGAATTACTTCGGGACCGATACCGTCACCGGGAATCGCAGCAATTTTATACGTTTTCATAATAATTCTCCTTCGTTAAATTAACTGCATTGTAACACCCTTTTCTTTGTTTGTAAAATATATATTTCATTGACATATATAGTTTAAAACTATACAATATTGGAAAGGAGGTACGGCATGAATCTGATACAATTAAATTATTTCCATACGGTCTGCGATTGCGGTTCCGTTTCCGAAGCGGCTGAGCTTCTTCACATCTCCCAGCCTTCCCTCTCGGTGGCGATCAAAGAATTGGAAAGAGAATTTGGCGTAAGCCTTTTCCGCAGACACCATCGGGGAATGTCACTGACCGAAGAAGGGCAAACCCTCTATCGCATCAGTCGGGACCTGCTCCACCGTTCCGATGAGATCGAAAAAATTATGCACGATCTGGGCAAAGGGCGAAAAAAGCTGCGCATTGGAATTCCGCCGATGATCGGCTCTTTGATCCTGCCGTCGATTTACGGCGAATTCCTTTCCCTCCACCCCGAAATCTCTCTGGAAATTACCGAGGGAGGACGGCAGGAGCTGCAACAACTTTTAACGAACGGTCAGCTGGATATGATCTTTTCTCCTCACAATGCATCCTTTGATCCGAGCTTTGCCTACCGAAATCTTTGCCGCCTTGAGATCGTTTGCTGTGCATCTACAAAGAATCCCCTTGCAAAGCTTGATAAAATCACCCCCAATGATCTTTCCGGCGTTCCTATCGTTCTGTTTGAAGACGGATTTTTCCAAACGGAAAAAATACGCGGATGGTTTTCCAAAGAAGAGGTCACACCGAAAATATTTCTTCAAACCAAACAGCTTTCCACCATTCTTCGAATGATCTCCGAAAATCTTGCCGTGGGCTTTCTTTTCCGTACGTTGACGGAAAACGAGGCGAAGCTATGTGCTGTTTCCGCCAAGCCTTCTTTATTTGTAGATATCGGGCTTGTATGGCAAAAAGGCGCTTACCCACTAAGCAGTATGGAAACGCTGAAAGACTTCCTGTTTCACAACGATCCTTTTTCTACACAAAAAAACTGAGCTTTTCGCTCAGTTTTTTTCTTTTGTTGATATTTCATTGTAAAGGGTAAAGCCAAGGATCAATATGCCGCCCAACCCTTGCCATAGCGTCATACTTTCCTTTAGTACCAGAACGGAAACGAAGACCGATACCAAAGGATCAATATAGCTAAGCATTGCCGCTTTCTGGCCTGGAAGCTCCTTAATGGCGGAAAAATACATACAGTAGGTAATTCCCGTGTGAACAAGCCCTACGATGAGTAGATTCTGCCACCCCGTGCTTGTCATTTCTCCCAAAGTAACTCCGCTTGTAAAAGAAACGTAGGGCACGAAAACAAGAATTACCGCCAAAAACTGCAGAAAGGTGCGATGCAGGCCTTCCACGTTTTTGATAAATTTATTGAGAAGCATAACCGCGGCATAAAAGCAAGCAGCGCCAAGGCCAAAGAGAATTCCCAGAAGATCCTTCCCTCCGCCGCCTGTTCCGATCCCCGTAATCATCACAAGACCGAGGGTAGACATAATAAAGCAAATGACACCTTTTTTCGTCAGCTTTTCACGAAAGATCAAAGGGCAGACCACGGTTACGATCACCGGCGCAAAGTAATAACTGAGAGTGGCAACGGAAACAGAAGTATATTTATACGCTTCAAATAAAAGGATCCAGTTAATGCCAAGAGCCATCCCGGATAAAAAGAGCAGAGGCACTTCTTTTTTGATTTGAGAGAATTTAAACTTTTGTTTGGTGCAGAGAAGAACAACCGCAATGAAAAGCGTAGCAAGAATGGCACGGCAGAGGGCGTACTCTCCCGATGTAAGGGGGATCTTTTTGGTAAAAGGGCCCATCGTACCGAAGATCACCATGGAGAGGATCATCAACAAGCGTGGTTTCATATCTCTCTTCTTCACGGAATGAGTTTTAAAAGTTCATCGGGAGTAGCAACCATAGCTTCGGGAGAATATGCAGACAGTACGTTTTCGGAACGGTATCCCCACAAAACGGCAACGGTAAACACTTCTGCATTTTTTCCCGTTTCCATATCCACTTCCGTATCACCGATATAAAGGCAATCTTCTCGGTTCATTTTTGTTTCACGAAGCACCGCCTCCATTCCCGCAGGGTGGGGCTTGGGCGGAAGGTCTTCACTG
Organism: Eubacteriales bacterium; assembly: GCA_045531235.1. Classification (GTDB taxonomy): domain Bacteria; phylum Bacillota; class Clostridia; order Oscillospirales; family SIG627; genus RGIG5579. The sequence continues at coordinate 5,941 of JAZSDQ010000018.1, read as the reverse complement.
TTTCCGTGAATGACATCAAACATTCCTTCGCCGAAAATTTCTTCTACAATGCGAACGCAGGATTCGTGGTCTTTATTGGAAAGGACGGCGAGGGCCACTCCCCTCTCCTTCATTTTCTGCAGCATGGGAATGATGCCGGCAAAAGGAACGTTGGGAGCAGTACCTACCTCAAGATTCTTTTCGCAGTAAAGGCGCCAGAATTCATCAAAATTCTTATGCTCCGTATCTCCTGCCGCATCTAAAATAGCAAAAACATATCCCTCAACGCCACCGCCGGAAAAACCTGCATACGCCTTTGCAGGGAAGGTGGGAAGACCAAGTTTCTCCAAAGCGTAGTTTCCGCAGATCTGCATTGCCAGGGTAGTATCAAAAAGGGTGCCGTCAAGATCAAAAATTGCAAGTTTTTTCATTTTCATTTCCTCAGATAAAATGAAAAGGCGCTTGCCAAAGCAAGCGCCTTTTGGTGACCCGTACGGGAATCGAACCCATGTTACCGCCGTGAAAGGGCGGTGTCTTAACCGCTTGACCAACGGGCCGGATACCTCGCTATTATATCTAAACGATGGTCATTTGTCAAGTGTTTTTTGCATTTTTATATTTTTTCTTTCTTTATTCCAGCGCCTCTCCCTGCTCGATGCATTCTTCGCGAATTCTTTTAGCGATGGCGTTGATGACTCTTTTCTTGTCACCGCTCCAAAGAGGGGCAATCAGCTCCTTTTTATCACCGTCTCCCGTCATTCTGTGAATGACGATATCCCGAGGAACGAAGCGCAAAAGATCGCATACCCGATATACGTATTCTTCCATGGTCAGCGCTTCATACTCCATGGCGGCAAGCCCCGTTCCCTCCAATACGTGAAGCAGATGAAATTTTACTCCTTGCACGGGAACGGATACAGCAAAAGAAAGAGATGCGATCTCGTCGTTGTGATCTTCACCGGGCAGGCCCAGGATCAGATGAACGATCACCTCTATTCCTTTTTCTCTCAGACGGCGTACGGTAGAAAGATATTCTTCATTGTCATACCCTCGTCTGATGAGAGATACCGTTTCTTTTTTTGCAGTCTGAAGACCCAATTCCACCCAAACGGGTTTGATCTCATTCAGCTCTGCCAGAAGCTCCAAACATTCCTCGGAAATGCAATCGGGGCGGGTAGCGACGGAAAGCGCTTCCACCTCAGGGTCAGAAATAGCTTCGGAAAAAAGCTTTCTTTGGATCTCCACAGGCCCGTAGGTAGACGTAAAGGATTGAAAATAGGCAATATAGCCTCGAGGCGCATTGCCAAGTTTTGCACTGACCCGTTTTTTGCCTTCTTCCAATTGAGAAAGAATACTCTTTCCCTGATCACCAGCAAAATTTCCGCTTCCCTTGGCAGAACAAAAAAGGCAACCTCCCACGCCTTTCGTGCCGTCCCGATTGGGACAAGTGAAAGGGGTGGAAAGAGAGATCTTATATACTTTTTTCCCAAACCGCTCTCTGAGAGCACTGTTTAGATCCCGATAAGCCATTGTTTTCTCCGTTTGCGAAAATTTTCTAACTACAGAATACCACAAATTTTCGCAAAGTCAACGGCCCGCCTTACAGAACATTGCCGTTTTCCGTTTCGGGACTATTTTCACTTTGTTCTGCAGTCTCGTTTTCTTCGGCTTCTTCAGACGGAGTTTCCGTTTCCTCCGCAGAATCACTCCCCTCTTCGGTAGCGCTGTCGGGCGTGGGTGGTTCCGTCTTTTCTTCGGCGTTTTCAGACGGAGTTTCCGTCTTTTCCGCAGAATCACTACCCTCTTCGGTAGCGCTGTCGGGTGTGGGCGTTTCCGTCTTTCCAGAGGCGGATGTAATCGGCGGTGTCGCAGAGGGCACTTGGCTCGGCTTTCCTGTGCTTAAGACGGGAGGCGTGCTTGCCGAATCTCCCTCTTCATTATCGTCGGTAGAAAGCACCAGATTGATCTCGCCTTCGTTTTTTACATAATACGAGCTGTTACTTATTTCTGAATATTCATAGTACGAAGAGGTTCCCCAATGAGAGTAAAACACTACCTTTGTAGGAAGGGCTGTGCCCGAAATTTTTAGTTTGAAAATTACACTTGCATCTGCCAGCTCTCTTTTTACATCGGTGCCGATCTGTGCCGTGCAATACTCGGTATCATTGATCTTAATAACGCAAAAACCTGTTTTTGCAGAGCTTTCCCCCGGAGAAAGCTTTACGGTATATTCCCCCGCTAAGAGCTCTACGGTCTGAGCATCTCCTTCTTTTGCAAGGGGAATTTCTACATTATTTTCCGAGAGGATAGTAACCTGTGCATCAAAGGAAGCAGCCGTGATCGTATTAGAGAGAGAAGCAACGTTATCGGAAAAATAAGCATACGCCGTTACGCTCATTGCAATCAAGCAAACAACCATCACAACAACTGTAAAAGCCGTACGACACAGCATTACCTTTTCACGAATTTTCCCATGTTCCGAAACACGGAAATACTTTTCATATAATTCTTTCACATTACCCACCCCCTTCCACGGGAATTGTCCTAAACTTAGTTTTTCTTCTGTTCTGCTTTGACGATAAGCCCCAATTCTACTTCGGGAATCTTATTTCCACGATAATTGGCTTCGTCACCTATCGTTTCCGGCATTCTCACCACAAGAGCGAGATACGCGCTTTCCCCTGCATTCAAGGGAGCAATGCCGAGATTATCATAATTTTGAAGATTCTTCGTTGCAATGGCTTCCGCCTTATCTCTGGTAGAAACCTTTTCATTCATTTCGGATTCGCTGTTTGCTACAGCTACGCCGAATTTCAAATGTTCATGCAGCCAAAACTCCTGCCCAAATCGATTGATGGCTGCAGCCGGTTCCTTAACGCTGACTGCAGTATAAAAATCAAACGGTACATCTCCTGTATTTTCAACTCTTAAATAAACCACCTGCACATAGCCGGGTTCATAAAGAGCCTTATCATCAAAAAGCTCCGACTTTCCATCAATGGATTCCCAATTTCCATTCTCGGTACGGCGGGATACTTCCAATTCAAAATCAGCAAAATGAAAAATGTTGTTAACTTCGTTTGAGGTATCGGTAAACCATGCCAGGGACGTACCCGTACCCAAAACTCCCCAAAGAATCAGAGTACAGAGGCTGAGGGCTAAGGCTATTTTCTTGTAAGGTCTTTTCTTTGTTTGAGACATTTCGCCTTATTCCTCCTTTTTTAGCGTTTCACGGCGATTCTTTTTTTCTCCTTATTCTTTTTTCGCCATACAAAAAGAATAATCAGCGCTGAAAGCGATACGCACATAATAGCAAACCACAAAATGGGGTCGCTTTCATCTCCCGTCTGCGGAGGTTTGGGATCCTCCTCCTCTACGGGAAATTCTTCCACGGTAAACTCCCAATCAAGATATCCGATCTTGCTCTGATACTCATTGGAAAGCTCTGTGGGAACGGAGAGGATCACGTTCAGATTCACCTCACCGCCGGAATAGAGCGTACCAAGACATACCTTGTCGGAAAGCTGTGCCGTTTCACTTGCTGCAGCATCAAACATATACGCCATTTCATTGTTTTCACTCTTTTGCACCTGAAGATGAAGCTCGGAAAGAAAATCCTCGGAATCTTCATGAGCGCCCAAGGCACGAAGGTAGATCTTTACCTTAACTTCTTTTTCTGCGTTATTTTTCACGGTGACCTTTTGGGTCAAGCGATCCCCCGGCATCACACCTTTGAAATCAGGGAAAAGATCCGTAGGGGAATGTTTGCTGCCCGGCTCAAAAATAAATTCACCTGCATTACCGCTGTAAGTTACTTTACCATCCAAAGCAGATACAGGCACGGCGGTAGACAAAGCAATTACGAAAACAACAAATAAAGCAAGAAATTTCTTCATTTCTGCGCCCTCCCTACTCTGCAGGCCAACCGGCAGCGGTGGAAACATTACCATCGGTAATGGGATTGTTTTCGCTTTGCACTGCCTGTGCATTTACCGTTAGTTGCAATGTTTTTCCAATATAACCGTTATCCACCTTAGAACCGACAATTTCTACGTGACTAAATACATTGGGCGTAGTTTCGCCGGGGTTTACTATATTTTTGTAGTAATACCATCCGTCATGAAGCTCCCAATATTCTCCATTGATATTCAGTTTAAAACAATCCTCTGCCGTAAGGGTCTGGGAATCAATGCCGTATACCAATTTTACGCGAAGATAAAAGGGATGCTCGCAGTCACTTTCAATGCTGACCTTTTTGGAAACCACGTCTCCCGGAATGACGTAGACGCCCTCCTTGGGAAATTCCGTTCCCTGATCGGTCATTTCGTGAATGATAAACTGAATGTTGCCGGAGGTCACAACGTTGGTGGCAGTTCCCACAGCAGAATAATATGCAAGAGTCGGTTGCCCCATCATAGTCACAAGAAGTGCAACAAGCGTGATCATCCATATTTTCAATTTGCTCTTTCCCACACAAACGACCTCCTTTTTTAATTAGAATTATCCCTCGGCAATCAAAGGGCATAAAGGCTTATGCCCTTTGATTGCCGCCTAACTCCCACAAGGAGAGTTAGGACGGACTTTTATAAAAGATTCAAAATCATATCAGCTTGTTTAGTTTAAAGCATCCAGAGCTGCCTGTGCATCGGCGCTCAGGGTGTTATTATTAAAGACGGATGCAGCCGTGTCAGCTTCAAACACCAAATTGTTGATGGTGTTATTGGAAACAGTAGCGGTAGCAGCTGCGTAAACCTTCAAGCGAACATTATTGAAGTTATTACCAGTAACAACGGGAGAACCGCTGACAATATTCACAGTTCTGCCAGAGTTGACGATATTGTTCGTGAACTTCACACCACCGCGGATCAGAATAACGTTCTTGTCAGCAGGCTGGTTGAAGGTACAGCCGGTAACTGTCAGATTATCTCTCTCCTGCTCGAAGTAAAGTGCATCAGCATTCGTAGCAAAGGTGCAGTTTTCGACCGTAATATTACCGGTACCGGGGTAAATGCCGTAAGTGCCGCCTACGAAGATAACGTTACTAATGGTGCCGGATTCCAGGTTAATACCACCTGCCAAGCCATCAGCGTACTTGATGGTCAGATTGGAGATGTTTAGATTGCTTGCATCATCGAACAGAAGGTCACCATTTGTTGCAGACTCAATGGAGTTAACGGTCAGGGTGTGGCCGTTACCATCAATTGTCAGTCCGTTCATTGCAACGGTAATGATCTGTCCATTTCCAATGGTCTTTGTTTCAGAATACATCACCCACTGATCAACAGTGATATCATTAACGAATACAGCATCTACGCCGTTGATGATGGCTTTTTTCAATTCCTCTGCATTAGCAACCTCAACCTTAGCCTCGGAAGCATCGTTGTAAACGGTAAAGTCGGTCACGCCGTCACCGTCGATATCATAACGGTAAGCGCGAGCGGTACCAACGGAAGTCCACTGCTGGTGAATGCCGTTGTTGATAAAGCCGTCTCTTTCTTCGTCAGCAAGTTTCCAAACAACTACGGAGCCGTTCTTATCAAAGCTGACTGTTGCGCCTTCAGCGTAACCTTCCACGTTAACGGTATAGCCTGCGTAATACTTACCGCCCTGGGTTGCATTATAGCCGCCCTGAGCAACAGTAGCTACAGCAACGTTGTAGGTGTTGGTTGCTTCGTCATAAACAGCGTTACCGCCGGAAAGAACATCGAGCTTATAGGGACCTACATTGGTCTTGCCCTGATTGTATCCGGCATTCTTATCGTACTGGTTATTGAAGCTGTCGGACTCGGATGCGAGCTGAGTAGCGAGAACGGTCAGGTAAAAGTTTACTTCGCCGCCCTGATATTCGTTGCTTGCGGTCTCATCCATGTGAATGGAAAGAGCAAAATAATGGGATTTGCCTGCTTCAAGAGTAACATCGGAAGTTACGGACTGCGTACCGACAACAACGCTCTTGCCGTTG
>JAZSDQ010000098.1:0-88637 GCA_045531235.1 Eubacteriales bacterium | reverse complement strand
TGCCCCTGGCCATCACGTCCGACGGCATATGAATATAAACCGCGCTCGGCAATAATATCATAACCGCTGTCCGAATACACTACGGCTATAATATATCCGTCATAATCGCATCCACCATCCATGGGAATTGGGAAAAAGACTACTTCTTTCTCAAAATCGAGGGTGCAGAGAGCATCTAAAAAGTTCGAGTGTTGCTCGGGTTCTAAAATCACAATTGGCTCATTTTCTTCAAGAAAAGCGTGAACGTCTCCCTCGTAATACGATTTCTCGGGATTAAATATTTCTATAGATTGAACATTAGCCCGATCCTGTGAAAACTCCAAATCTTTTTTTATATTAGCCAAGAGGAGAAACAGAAAATTAGAAGCAGGCTGACAAATAATGCAAATATCTTTTTCATATCTCCACCGCCTTTCTGAGTTTATTATAGAACACTTTGCGGTGGATTTCAATAAGAAATGAAGCAGTCGCTCCGCGAATATGAAGCAGAAGCCTTGCGGCTTCCACGAAGCACTCGCTGCGCTCGCGTGAAGCGAAGCGCGATGTTACTTCTCCGTGAGCCGAAGGCTCGCTTCATAGGGCGAAGCCCTGCTTCATTTTTCATGCGCGTCAGCGCGCTTCATTTCCAAACAAAAGAGCACTGCTCTCGCAGTGCTCTTTTGTTTGTCATTCATGTCTGAAAAAGAAATGGGTGAAAACCGAGGATTTAATATAAATTTGTGAACATATTCCTTGCACCGCATTTTGTGCATATTTTTTCACGATTTTTATCGTTAGAACGAATTAGTGCTACAACACCAAGATAAACCAATCCCGGAATAAACCCAAGCAGTAACAAACCGACTCCGATTACAAAATCCATTGGTCTTAATATAGGACCCACTTTCCAAGGTGCAATGTTGCCACAATAATTGCATTTTGGGATTTCGTGATGAGTAGGAATAGTATTATTGGACTGATTACTTGTTTCAGCAACATTTACCGAAACAGAGTTGCCGCACATTGAGCAAAATTTAACATCATTATTGATTTCGCTTCCACATTTCGAACAAAACATAATTTATCCTCCAAAACATTTATTGACCTTATCCTATTTTATACTACTTTATCATACTTGTCAATATTTATTAGTAGTTTATCTTATAATACTCTAAGAGGTGATTGTTTTGAAACCCCTAAAAGAAAAAATAAGTATAACTATCGATAGTGATATTTTAGCAAAATTAAAAGAAAAAGCAGAATACGATGACCGTTCCCTTTCGCAATATATAAATATTGTTTTAAAACAACACATAAAAGAAGTTGAAGACAAAAAATAAGCCGTGAAGATTCACGGCTTATTTTTATTGCATAAAAGCGGCAAAGGGGCAAGATATAATGATGCATCGCCTATGGCGATATGATGCATTTGCTTCGCAAATATGATGTTGCTCATTTCATTCGCAATGATGCAATGTTTGCCAAAAACATTAGCGAAGCGACATCATTAGGCGAAGCCGTCATCATTAACGAAGTGACATCATTTGCCGAAGGCAAACATCATTGAAAAAACTCCTTGAGAAATCTCAAGGAGTTTTTTCTGGAGGCGCCACCCAGATTTGAACTGGGGCGTAAAGGTTTTGCAGACCTCTGCCTTACCACTTGGCTATGGCGCCGTATTCAATTGCGGGAATTATTATAGCAAAGGAAAAAGGGTTTGTCAAGGTAATTCTGAGAAAAAAAGTTCTTTTTCCTTGACTTTTCTTTTTATATATGATAAATTACATTAGAAAAGGCAATGACGGAACGAGTACTTTTATGCCAAGGCACCAAGCGAGCGAAGGGCGGTGGAAGCTTCGCGGCACTCATAAAAGGAAAATCACTCCCGAGCAGCGGACCGAAGAAAAGTAGGCTCCGACGGTGTCCCCGTTAACGGACGGGCGTATTTCAGTACGCTTCATCAAAGGTGGTTTTGCGGTCTTCGTCCTTTGTGATGAAGTCCTTTTTTTATGAAAATTGTAAGGAGGTTTCTATGGTTTACAAGAAAGTCGATACCGATATGAATTTTGTCGCCCGTGAAAAAAAGGTGGAAGAATTCTGGAAAGAAAATAAGATTTTCGAGAAGAGCATCGAAACAAAAAAAGAGGGAGAGCCTTACGTATTTTACGACGGTCCTCCTACGGCAAACGGTAAGCCTCACATCGGTCACGTTTTGACCCGAGTGATCAAAGATATGATCCCCCGTTACCGCACCATGAAGGGTTATATGGTTCCCCGTAAGGCAGGCTGGGATACTCACGGCCTTCCCGTAGTGCTGGAAGTGGGAAAGCTTCTCGGTCTTGAGGGCAAGGAGCAGATCGAACACTACGGTCTGGATCCCTTCATTCAGAAATGTAAGGAAAGCGTTTGGAAGTACAAGGGAATGTGGGAGGATTTCTCCGGCACCGTTGGCTTCTGGGCAGATATGGATGATCCTTACGTTACCTATCACAATGACTTTATCGAATCTGAGTGGTGGGCGCTGAAAGAGATCTATGAAAAGGGTCTTCTTTACAAGGGATTCAAGATCGTTCCTTATTGCCCCCGTTGCGGCACCCCTCTTTCCTCTCACGAGGTAGCGCAGGGATATAAGTCCGTAAAAGAAAAGAGTGCCGTAGTACGTTTTAAGGTGGTAGGCGAGGATGCATATTTTCTGGCATGGACCACCACCCCCTGGACTCTTCCTTCCAACGTTGCCCTTTGTATGAACCCTGAAGAAGAATATCTGAAGGTAAAGGCGGCAGACGGCAGAACCTATTACATCGCCGCAAAGCTTGCAGAATCCGTTCTCGCTCCTTTGGCAGAAGACGGCAAGGCAGCATTTGAAGTTCTGGAGAAGTACGAGGGAAGTCAGCTTGAGGGCAAGGAATACGAGCCCCTTTATCAGGTGGCAGCCGATCTTGCGGCAAAGCAGTCGAAAAAAGGCCACTACATCGTTTGCGACGGATACGTTACCATGAGCGACGGTACGGGTATCGTACATATCGCTCCCGCCTTCGGTGAAGACGACGCCCGCGTCGGCAGAAAATATGATCTTCCTTTCGTTCAGCTGGTTGACGGCAAAGGCTGTATGACCGACAATACCCCCTTCGGCGGTATGTTCGTAAAAGATGCCGATCCTGAAGTGCTCAAAGATCTCTCCGCAAGAGGACTTCTTTTCGATGCTCCCAAGTTTGAGCACGATTATCCTTTCTGCTGGAGATGTGATACTCCCTTGATCTATTATGCAAGAGAGAGCTGGTTTATTCGCATGACCGACGTGCGCGACCGCCTCATTGCAAACAATAACACCATCAACTGGATCCCCGAATCCATCGGTAAGGGAAGATTCGGCGACTGGTTGGAGAACGTACAAGACTGGGGTATTTCCAGAAACCGTTATTGGGGTACGCCTCTGAACATCTGGGAATGTGAGTGCGGTCACCGCCACTCCATCGGTTCCATTGCAGAGCTGAAAGAGCTGAGCAACAACTGCCCCGAGGAAATCGAACTGCACCGTCCTTATATTGATGCCGTGACCATTCCTTGTCCCCATTGCGGCAAGGAAATGCACCGTGTACCCGAAGTGATCGACTGCTGGTTTGACTCCGGTGCCATGCCTTTCGCTCAGCACCATTATCCCTTTGAAAACAAGGAGCTTTTTGAAGCTCAGTTCCCTGCAGACTTTATTTCCGAAGCCGTGGACCAGACCCGTGGTTGGTTCTATTCGCTTCTCGCCATTTCCACCCTGATCTTTGACAAGGCTCCCTATAAGAACGTTATCGTTCTCGGCCACGTGCAGGATGAAAACGGTCAGAAAATGAGTAAGTCTAAGGGCAACGCCGTAGATCCCTTTGATGCTCTGGAAAAATACGGTGCCGATGCCATTCGTTGGTATTTCTACACCAACTCCGCACCCTGGCTGCCCAACCGTTTCCACGGTAAGGCGGTGGTAGAGGGACAGAGAAAGTTTATGGGCACCCTTTGGAACACTTATGCGTTCTACGTGCTTTACGCCAACATTGATAATTTTGATCCTACCAAGTACTCTCTTGATTACGACAGCCTTTCCGTCATGGACCGTTGGCTCTTGAGCCGCCTCCATTCTATGGTAAAGAGCGTAGACGAAAATCTGGAGAACTACCGCATTCCCGAAGCCTGCAGAGAATTGCAGAAGTTCGTGGACGATCTTTCCAACTGGTACGTTCGCCGCGGCAGAGAGCGCTATTGGGTCAGCGGTATGCCTCAGGATAAGGTAAACGCTTACATGACCCTTTACACCGCCCTTGTAACGGTGGCAAAGACTGCAGCACCCATGATCCCCTTTATGGCAGAGGATATCTACCGCAATCTGGTATGCTCCGTAGATGCTTCGGCGCCCGAATCCGTTCATCTTTGCGACTTCCCCGTGGTTAATGAGGATTATATTCTCCCCGAACTGGAAGCAGAGATGGAAGAGGTTCTCCGCGTGGTGGTTTCCGGCCGTGCCGCAAGAGCAGGCAGCCAGAGAAAGAACCGTCAGCCCTTGGCGAAGATGTTCGTTCAGGGCGTCAGCGACTTCTCCGAGGAGTGCCGTGCCATTGTTCGTGAAGAACTGAACATCAAGGCAGTGGAATTCTGCGACGATGTCAGCGAATACATTTCCTACTCTTTCAAGCCTCAGCTGAAGACCTGTGGACCCAAATTCGGCAAGGTTCTCGGGGAATTGAAAGCAGCTCTTGCAGCTCTTGACGGTTCCGCCGCTATGAAAGAATTGACGGAAGACGGAACGCTTGCCCTTGCCCTGCCTTCCGGCAGAGTGGTTTTGGAAAAAGAGGATCTTATCATTCAGAACGAGCAGAAGGATGGCTTCTTTGCCGTAACCGACGGTGATCTTGCCGTAGTGCTGGATACCTGCTTGACGGAAGAACTCATTACCGAAGGCTTTGTCCGTGAGATCATCTCCAAAGTCCAGACTATGAGAAAAGAAGCAGACTTCAACGTAACCGACCGCATTGAGATCGGCCTTTCCGGCAACGATAAGCTCTTTGATCTTGCAAAGGCAAATGAAAATGAAATTTTAACGGATACCTTGGCGCTTTCCATTGTTCCCACCTTGTCCGAAACGGCGAAGGAATGGGATATCAACGGAGAAAAGGTCAGCGTTTCCGTAAAAGTTGTAAAATAAGAAAGGGATAAATTATGGGAATTTTAGAACAGTTTTTGAAACTTTTTGAAAATTTTCAGTATTTGCAGTGGAATCAGATCGCCATGTGGGCGATTGGCGGACTTCTGATCTTTCTTGCCATCAAAAAAGAAATGGAGCCTACGCTCCTTCTCCCTATGGGTCTGGGTGCCATTCTGGTAAACCTGCCCATCAACCCCGCAGAAGCAGAGGGCGGTATCAACGGCGTATTGAATCACCTTTTCAATATGGGTATGACCCATGAAAGCTTTGAGCTTTTCCCCCTTCTTCTCTTTATCGGTATCGGTGCTATGATCGACTTCGGCCCCGTGCTTTCCAATCCTAAGCTGATGATCTTCGGCGCGGCAGCGCAGTTCGGTATTTTCTTTACCCTGTGCCTCGGTCTTCTCGTCGGCTTTGATCTTAACGATGCCGCAAGTGCTGCCATTATCGGCGCGGCAGACGGTCCTACCTCCATTGTTGTTGCTCAGACCCTGAATTCCAAGTATATGGGCGCGATCATGGTAGCGGCTTATTCCTATATGGCGCTTGTGCCTGTGGTACAGCCTCCCATCATTCGTCTTTGCACCACCAGAAAAGAGCGTATGATCCGTATGAACAACGCAGGAACGAAGCCTGTTTCCAAGCTGACCAAGATCCTGTTCCCCATTGTGGTAACCATTATCGTCGGTCTTTTTGCTCCCGGCTCTGTTGCCCTCGTAGGCTTTTTGATGTTTGGTAACCTGCTCCGTGAGTGCGGCGTACTGGATTCTCTTTCCGAAACGGCACAGAAGGTGCTTGCAAACCTTATTACCATTCTCCTGGGCATCTCCGTTGCTTCTCAGATGACAGCAGATAAGTTCCTTACCTGGGAAACCATTCTGATCCTCGGCCTCGGCCTTGCTGCATTCGTATTTGATACGGTTGGCGGCGTTATGCTTGCAAAGTTTATGAATATCTTCCTGCCTCAGGGCAAGAAGATCAACCCTATGATCGGTGCTGCCGGTATTTCCGCATTCCCCATGTCCGGCCGCGTGGTTCACAAAATGGGTCTGGAGGAAGATCCTCAGAACTTCCTTCTCATGCACTCCATCGGCGTTAACGTTTCCGGTCAGGTAGCATCCGTTATCGCAGGCGGGATCATTCTTGCAATGGTACAGGGTTAAGAATAGGAGGATAATGAAATGACTTTTATGAATCTGTTCTTGGCAGCAAGCTTTCGGGATAACCTGAACAACGTTCTTTCCGACGGTCTTCCCATTATGGTAGCAGGTATGATGGGTATTTTCGTTGTTATCGGCATTATCATTCTCACCGTTGCACTTCTGGCAAAGCTGGGCGGCAGCGACGGATATTTTGCAAAAGGCGTTAAGGCGCTGTTTACCAAGAAAAAATAAGAAAAAAAAGACGGCTCTTAGCCGTCTTTTTTTATCCCCGCGGGTCGGGGGCGGAAAAGGGGATATAGCCCTTTTCATCGGGAACGTAGGTGGAAAGAATGGAAGCGTTTTTCACGATGTCCTTGCCGTAGATACTGCGAAGACGGTCACAGGCCCGATCCAGCGTTTCTCCCCGAAGATCCTTTTTTTCCGTGAAAAGGGAAAGCTGGGTAGCATCGCTTCTTTCCAGATCAATGGCACGGACGGACAGAGAGCGAATGGGCTGGTGAAAAGAATATTTTGCCCGAAAAAGGGAGTACGCCTCTCGGGCAAGGGTCATGGTGCAATCCGTAGGGGAGAGAAGCTTTTTTTGCATGGAGCGCAGGGAAAAATTCCGATCCTTGCAATCTACGGCAATACCGTTTGCCTTTTTGCCGTGGAAGCGAAGCTTTTCGCCCACGTCCTGCATCAAGGCGAGTATCAGGCGCCACACTTCTTCGTGAGTGGAAAGATCTTTTGGCGGCGTGGTGCCGTGGCCGATACTTTTCATAGGTGCTTCGCAGTCGTGTGGGAGAACGGGGGAATTGTCTTCTCCCCGTGCCCAAGCCTTCATTCGTTCTCCCACTTTGCCGAATTTCATTTTGAGAAAAAGATCGTCTGCTTTTGCCAGATCCCCCAGGCTGTGGATCCCGAATAAATGAAGGGTCTCTGCCGTGCGCCTCCCTACGCCGAGCATTTCCTCCACCGCCACGGGCCAAACGGTTTCTTCTATTTTTTCTCGTGGAATGACGGTGAGGGCATCGGGTTTTTTCATATCACTGCCTAATTTTGCAAACACTTTATTAAAGGAAAGACCGATGGAAATGGTCAGTCCCGTTTCCTTCTTCATTCTTTGCCGAAGCTCCTCGGCGATGGAATGACCGTCACCGAAAGCAAGACGGGAGGCGGAAACATCCAGCCAACACTCGTCCATACCGAAAGGCTCCACAAGGTCGGTGTATTCCGCGTACATTTCTCCGGCAATGCGGGAATATTTGACGTAGCGCTCAAAATGTGGCTCTACAATGCGAATTTCGGGACATTTTTCTTTGGCTTGCCAAATGGTATCTCCCGTTTTGACGCCGCATTTTTTGGCTTCCTCGCTTTTTGCCAACACAATGCCGTGGCGATCCGCTTCTCTTCCGCAAACGGCAACGGGAACACCGAAAAGCGTGGGATCAAAAAGGCGCTCCACAGAAGCGTAAAAATTATTCATATCACAGTGCAAAATCACCCGATCCGTTTTTTTCACTTCCCCTCTTGACAAATCCGTTCGGCTTTTTTATAATGAATACGAACGATGTTTCGTGTTTGATTGTATACGAAAATTCGTTCGTTGTCAATGGGAAATTTATGAAAAAATATTCGTATTTCGGAGGGGAATATGACGTTTGCCGAAAAATTGAAAAGCGCAAGAAAAGAAGCGGGTCTAAGTCAGGCCGCTTTGGCGGAAAAGGCGGGGATCTCTCCACGCACCCTGCAGAATTATGAAATGGGAAAAAGGTATCCTGCCAGCATTGAGATCACCTTGAAATTAGCGAGCGCCTGCGGCACGTCTGCGGAGAAGCTTCTTTCCGCAGGGGAGGAGAGCATTATTTTTGCCCCTCAGGGAGCAAAAGAACAGCTTTTGGAATTGGTGCAGGCGGTATCGGGACTGTTTTCCGGCGGTGAGATCGGCGATGAAGACAGGGATGCAGCCATGGAAGCGATCATTGCCGCGTATTGGGCAGCAAAAAAAGAAGGTCGTAAAGCGGAGAAAACGAAATGGCAGGAACAGAAATAAGTCAAATGACGCGCATTGCCCGTCTTTCCGATGAGCTCTGCCGTAAATACGGCACCAGAAATCCCTTTCATCTTGCCGATGCCATGGGAATCCGCGTGGTATCCTGCAAGGATTTTCAGCGTTTGGAGGGAATGTATAAGGTCATTTTGAATCAGAGATTCGTTTTTCTCAACGGAAACCTTACCCGCAGAAAGGCGGGGCAGGTCCTTGCTCACGAATTGGGGCACGACGCCCTTCATCGGGAAATGGCGGAGAACAGTATCGTGCAGGATCATTTTATTTTGGATATGCGCCTGCAGCCGGAATATGAGGCAAATCTTTTTGCCGCAAATCTTTTGTATGACGATGATGCGGTGATGGGACTTTTAAAAGAGGGAAAAAGCCTTTCGGAAATCGGGCGACTTCTGAAAGCAGAGGAAAAGCTTTTGGAGCTGAAGGTCCGTATTCTTCGGGAAAAGGGGAAACTACCTTAAGGGAAAAGCGAAAAAACCCTTGCAAAGAAAGAAGAATTGTGGTAAACTTTTGGAAGAAAAAAGGATGAAAGGAATAAAACTATGAAAATTTTGGTTATCAACGCAGGTTCTTCCTCCGTTAAATATCAGCTCATCGATATGACCACCGACGCTTTGATGGCAAAGGGTCTTTGCGAGCGTATCGGTATTGACGGCGGTGCTTTCAAGCATCAGGTTCCCGGCAAGGATGCCTACAAAGTAAACGTAGATATGAAAAACCACGGCGAGGCAATTGCTCTTGTCGTTAAGACCCTCACCGATCCTACTTACGGTGTTATCAGCGATCTTTCCGAGATCGGCGCAGTAGGCCACCGCGTACTTCACGGCGGTGAAAAGTTCTCCGGTTCTGTTGTTGTAAACGAAAAGGTTATCGAGGCAATCGAAGAGTGCTGCGAGCTTGGCCCGCTTCACAACCCCCACAACCTCACCGGTATCCGCGCTTGCGAAGAAATTATGCCCGGTGTACCTCAGGTTGCCGTGTTTGACACCGGTTTCCACCAGACTATGCCTCAGTACGCTTATATGTACGCTCTTCCCTATGAGTACTATGAAAAGTATAAGATCCGCCGCTACGGCTTCCACGGTACTTCCCACCGCTATGTATCTCTCCGCGCTGCTGAAATGCTCGGCAAGAAGCCGGAAGAGATCAACGTAGTTACCTGCCACCTGGGCAACGGTTCTTGCATTGCCGCTGTACAGAAGGGCAAGTGCCTTGCCACCACCATGGGTACCACTCCTCTGGAAGGTATCATCATGGGTACCCGTTGCGGTTCCATTGACCCTGCTATCGTTCCCCTTCTGATGAAGAAGGAAAACCTCACTCCCGATCAGATCGACGCTGTGATGAACAAGAAGAGCGGTATCCTTGGTGTTACCGGCTTTACCAGCGACAACCGTGATGTAGAGAACGGTACCAAGGAAGGCAACGAAAGATGCAAGCTGGTTGAGGATATGCTCTGCCATCAGCTTACCAAGTATGTAGGTGGCTTCACCGCAGCTATGGGTGGCGTAGATGCTATCGTATTTACCGGCGGTATCGGTGAAAACAACACCAGCTACCGTGAAAGAGTTGCTGAAAAGCTCGGCTTTATGGGCGCAAAGATGGACAAAGAGGCAAATGCCAATGCAAGAGGCAAGGAAATCGATGTTGCTACTGCCGATTCCAAGGTTCGTCTCCTTGTTATCCCCACCAACGAAGAGCTTATGATCGCAAAGGATACCTACGAACTCTGCAAATAAGAAATAAAAAAAGAAAACACAGAGAAGAAATTCTCTGTGTTTTCTTATACTCTTTTTGTTCTTCTTTTAAAAAGAAAGAGGAGAAGTGCCGAAAGGGAAAGAATAAGAACGAGGGATAAAATCGGTACGGGGGATACGGCAAGGCTTAAGGGAAAGCGAGGAAAAAAGGCGCTTGCAAGATCCAGGTGGACGAAGGGGAGATATGGAGTGATGGCCTTCGTACCGCCGCCGAAGCGTGTTACCAAAGAAAGAAGATTGGAAAGAATGACGGCAAAGCCTGTAAAAAAGAGCTTTGCTTTTTTTATTTTTTCATTTTTTACGGGAAAGAGGGAAAGGATCACCCAAGGGGCAAGGGAAACCAGGGATAAAACAAGGCGTAAAAGCATTGCCGGGAAAAAGTCTACGGTGAAAAGTTTTCCTACCGAGCAAAATGCAGGAAGAATGCTTCCTTCGGCAAAAAAGAAAACGGAAAGATAAAGAGAGATAGCAAAGAGGAGAACTGCCGCCATACCGAGAGAAAAGAGGGCGAAAAGGGTGGGTGCGAGCCTTTTTTTCTCATGGATTTCTTTTTCTGCACCGGGGGTGAGGGCGAGGAGAAACAGAAGAAGGAGAAACAGCCCCAGATCTTCCAAAAAGGAAAGGGTGGCGGAATTTGCGGGAACGGGGTCAAATTGTCCCTCTTGCAAGGCCAGAAGATAGCTTTCTTTCAGCGTTTCTATTCGTTTCTTACTGTTTTCATTCAAAGGCGCGTTTTGGTAAGCGGGATCAAAACGGTTTTTGTTTTCATTCAGGCTTTTTTGCAAAAGGCGGATGCTGGTTACCAAAAGGCTTTTGGCAGGAGTCATTTTGGAAGCGTAGGTGGCGCTGAGACGGATGGCAAGGTCGTCTGTTTCCGCTCGGATCTCGTCTTCGGAAAGCACTCCTTCACTTTTCATTTTGTCTTCCGTAAATTGAATATAAGACGCAAGATCTTTTTCTTTTAAGATCGTTTGCAGGCGCTTTTCCATGGTTTCCAGATAGGCTTTTCGTTCTGCCGTTTCTTCTTTGGGATAGGTATTTAAAATTTCCCATTCCCGTAGAATTTCAGCGTAAACGCTTGCCGCTTCAAATAGAAAGTCCGAGGACCACACGTTTGCTTCAAAGCGGAGTGCGGTTTCATAAAAAAGAATTTTTTGCCGCGGCTGGGCAAGGTCTTCCCCTTCGGCAAGGTTTTCATAGTCTTCCTTTGCTTTTTCGTATGCCGCCGTTAGCGCTTCTTTTTCGTCTTCAAAGCTTGCAGGCGGAATTTTCTCGGCTTTGGTAAAGAAAAATGCGCCCGAGAGGGGAGTCAGTAGCAAGAGCATGGCGAAAACAAAGGTTGCCGGGCGAAAGGCCAAAGAAAAAAGACTTTTTTTCCATAGAGAAAAGAATTTCATTCCAAAGAAAGGGTCAGCTCCACGGGGCAGTGATCGCTGCCGTGGATCTCGCTTAATATACGGCTGTCGGCGATGCGAGGCGCAAGGTCGCGGCTGGTGACGAAATAATCAATTCTCCAGCCTACGTTTCTCTCTCTGGCTTTCATACGATAGCTCCACCAGGAATAGGCTTGCCTTTTTTCGGGATAAAGGTGACGGAAGGAATCGGTAAAGCCTGCCGCCAAAAGTTGAGAGAATTTTTCTCTTTCTTCGTTGGAAAATCCGGGATTGCCTACGTTTGCTTTGGGGTGCTCCAAGTCGATTTCCTCGTGGGCAACGTTTAAGTCGCCGCAAAAGATCACGCTCTTTTTTTCAGCGAGAGAGGAAAGGTATTCTCTCACGTCGTCTTCATAAGCCATACGGTAGGGAAGGCGCTTCAATTCCGGTTGGGCGTTGGGTGTGTAGGAATTGACGAGGAAAAATTTTTCCGTTTCCAGCGTGATGAGCCGTCCCTCGTCGCTGTATTTTCCGTCAATGCCGTAAAAGACGTTCAAGGGCTCTTTTTTTGCAAAGATTACCGTGCCGGAGTAGCCCTTCTTTTCGGCGCTGCTCCAGAACTGAAAATAGCCGGGGGTGGGAACTTCTGCCTGACCCTCTTGCATTTTGCTTTCCTGCACGCAAAAATAGTCGGCATCTGCCTCAGTGAAAAAATCAAGAAAGCCTTTTTGCATACAGGCTCTCAGTCCGTTTACATTCCAAGATACAAATTTCATAATACTCTCCTTTTCTTTGATTATATCGGCGGCAGAAAAAAATGTCAATTCGCTTTTTCGGCGCAAAATATGACAAAATCTCGCTTTTCCCTTTGCTATGATGGTGCTGTAAGGAAGGAGAAGGAAAAATGAAAATGGAATTTGCAAAAAAAGACGGCGACGCCATCGTTCGTCTGTCAGGAGATATGGATCACCACAGCGCCATAGGCACCCGTGAGGAGATCGACCTGTTTTTGGAAGAGGGGGACGTAAAAAGACTTTTGATGGACCTTTCGGGAATGCAGTTTATGGACTCCTCGGGGTTGGGGCTGATCTTGGGAAGGTTTCGCAAATGCGAGGAAAAGGGAATAAAATTCGTCCTTTTGAATCCCAATGACGGTGTTTTAAAAATTCTGCGCTTTGCAGGAGTGGAAAAAATGATAACGGTAAAATATTTGTGAGGAAGAAACAATGAAGGAGATATTGAATTCTGCGCGGGTACGCTTTCCCGCGGTCAGCGAAAATGAGAGCTTTGCCCGTGTGGTCACGGCAGGTTTTTTAATGCATCTCGGCGTAACGCCTGAAATTTTGGCGGATCTGAAAACCGTGGTCAGCGAGGCGGTGACCAATGCCATCGTTCACGGTTATCGGGGCAGAGATCTCAAAACAAGCTACATTTTATTGGAACTGAAATACTACAGCGACAGAAGCCTCGTTATTTCCGTGACCGACCGCGGACGGGGCATTGAAAACATAGAAAAGGCAATGGAGCCGTTTTTCACCACCGATCGGGAAGGGGAGCGAAGCGGTATGGGGCTTCCCATTATGCAGGCGTTTACCGATTCCATTCGCATCGTTTCCAAAAAAGGCGGTACCCGCGTGGTGATGAGAAAGAAGCTGAAGTGACCTACGTCTGCGATCCCGAAACCCTTTCTCTTGCCAAATCGGGAGATGAAGAAGCCAAAAGGCTCGTGGTGGAAACCAATCTCGGCCTGGTAAAGAGCATTGCTCTTCGGTTTACGGGGAGAGGGGTGGAACTAGAGGATCTGATCCAGATCGGTACCGTAGGAATGCTCAAGGCAATTCTCGGCTTTGATCCCGATAAGGAATGTCGTTTTACCACCTACGCCGTTCCACTCATTATGGGAGAGATCCGCCGCTTCTTGCGGGATGACGGCTGGATCAAGATCAGTCGGGAAACCAAATCCAACGCCGTCAAGATCTTCCGCTTTACCGAAGAATACGAAAAGAAAAACGGTGTCTCGCCCACCTTGGAGACCGTGTGTCGGGAAACGGGGCTTTCCGAAGAAAAGGTTGCTCTTGCGTTGGAATCGTCAAGGCCTGCCCTTTCTCTGTATGAAAGCGATGAGGAAACGGGCTTTTCTCCCGAAAAGGTCATCGGAGAGGATAATATTGAAAAGGCTTCTCTTTCCATTGCTCTGCGGGAGCTGGTCTTTTCTCTCCCCGAGGAGGAGAAAAAGCTCATTGTGCTTCGCTATTTCAAGGGGCTTACCCAAGAGCAAACGGCGCGAATGCTAGGGATGAGTCAGGTGAAGGTTTCTCGGGAGGAAAAACGGATCCTTGGAAAGCTGCGAAAAAATTTTTATTCCGAAGAAAGCTAGACGGACAGATTTTCTGTCCGTCTTTTTTTGGTGAAATGCTTGACATTTAGGGATAAATCTTCTATAATGGTGAAAAATTCCGGAAAGGGGATAGGCAGTATGATAAGATTTTCTTACGCTCGATTTTATTATTATGCGACAGCGGACTGCCTGTGCTCGGTAAGATAAAAAACCGGTTCAGATCGTCCGCAATTCGTGCGTTCCTTGGAACGTGGGAAGATGCGGATATTTTTTTTGGAGGAAAAACTTATGATTTCACAGGAAATGCTTCGTTTGGGACAGCAAAGCTCGGTGATCCGCGCCATCAGCGAATACGGCAGAAAAAGAAAAAATGAGATCGGCGCAGAAAACGTATATGACTTTTCTTTGGGCAATCCCAGTATTCCTGCGCCCCCTGCAGTAGAAAAGGCAATGCTTAACTTGATCGGGAATACCCCTGCTTGCCAGCTCCACGGCTATACTTCTTCTGCAGGAGATCTGAACGTGAGATCTGCCATTGCCGAGCATATTAAAAAGACCCACGGTGCGCCCGCTTCGGCAGAATTGATTTATATGACCTGCGGCGCGGCGGCAAGTCTTACCTGCACCCTCCACGCCCTTTGTAATCCCGGAGACGAAGTGGTCGTCCCTTCTCCCTTCTTCCCCGAATATCGGGTGTTTGTGGAAAAAACGGGGGCAAAGCTTGTGGAAGCACCTTGCCTTCGTCCCAGCTTTGCTTTGGATCTTGACGCTATGGCAAAGAGCATCACCGAAAAGACCAAGGTGGTTATGCTCAATTCTCCCAACAATCCCACAGGCGCTGTATATTCCAAGGAAAGTCTGGAAGCGCTCGCCGCATTGCTGAAAGAAAAGGAAAAGGAATACGGTACGGAGATCTATCTTCTTGCCGACGAGCCTTACCGCGAGCTTTATTACGGCAAGGAGGCTCTTCCCTGGATCCCCTCTCTTTACGACCGCACGGTGGTCGCTTATTCCTACAGTAAATCTCTTTCCCTCCCCGGTGAGCGTATCGGTTACATTCTGGTTTCTCCCACCATGCCTGATGCAGGGATCGTATTTGCGGCAATTTGCGGTGCAGGCAGAAGCCTTGGCTTCGTATGTGCTCCTTCTTTGTGGCAGAAAGTGATTGAAAAATGCGTTGGCGAAACAAGTGACGTGGAAGAATATCGGAAGAACAGAGATGTTCTTTACAGTGCTCTCAGCGAAATGGGCTATGTCATTACCCCGCCCGACGGCGCATTCTATCTTTTCGTACAGGCTTTGGAGGAGGATGCAGGCGCATTCTGCGAAAAAGCGAAAAAGCACGAGCTTCTTTTGGTGCCGGGAGATTCCTTCGGCGCAAAGGGCTTTGTACGTATTGCTTATTGCGTTTCGCTGGATACCATTGAGCGTTCGCTCCCTGCATTCCGCAGTCTGATGGAGGAATATAAAAAATGAATAAAGAAGAGCTGGAAAGCGCAAGAAAAGTCATCAATGAGGTAGACGAAGAACTTGCCCGTTTGTTCCGGAAAAGAATGGAAGCGGCAAAAAGAGTCGCTAAGTATAAAAAAGAAGTGGGCATGCCCATTTTTGATGCCGCCCGTGAAAATGAGATCATTCAGCGCGGCGGAGAACGGGTAAAAGATGAAACGGTAAGAGGATATTACGTTAGCTTTCTCCATTCCGTGATGGATATTTCCAAGGCATATCAGTCCAGAATTTTAGAGGGAATGCACGTAGCGTTCTCCGGTGTAAAAGGTGCCTTTGCGGAAATTGCCGCAAAGAAGATCTTCCCCGATGCCATTCCCGTGGGCTTTTCCGATTTTGCCGAGGCGTACCGAGCCGTGGAAGACGGACGGTGTGACGTGGCCGTTCTTCCCTTGGAAAACAGTACCAACGGTGATGTGGGCACGGTGATGGATCTCGCCTTCTTCGGCTCTCTCTACATTAACGGTGTTTATGATGTTGAGGTGGTGCAGAATCTTCTTGCTAAAAAAGGAGCGAGCCTTTCCGACATCAAAACCGTTATCAGCCATCCCCAGGCATTGGGTCAGTGCGCGCCCTTCTTGAAAAAGCTTGGAGTTCAGACGGAAGAAGCGGTGAATACCGCGGAAGCGGCAAAGAGAGTTGCCGAGTCCGACCGTATGGATCTTGCGGCGGTGGGAAGTCTTGAGGCGGCAGAGGAATATGACCTTGCCGTGCTTCAGAGCCACATTCATCAAAAAGGCGGCAACACCACGCGCTTTGCAGTGTTCAGCCGCACCATGAAAGAGCAAAAACCTGCGGATCGCCACTTTTTGATGCTCTTTACCGTAAAGAATGAGGCAGGCGCTTTGGCAAAAGCAATCTCCGCTATCGGTGAAAGCGGATTTAATCTGCGTGCCATCAAAAGCCGTCCTACCAAGCATCTTTCCTGGGAGTATTATTTCTTCTGTGAAGGCGAAGGCCCGGTATTCAGCCCCGAGGGCGAAAAAATGCTTGCCGCTCTTTCGGAAAATTGCAACGATTTGAAAATTCTCGGATCTTTTGAAAAAGAGATCGTTTTGGAGTAGATCTATGATAATTTCAGTTTCCACCCGTGACGGGGAATATCCCATTCATCTGGAGCGCGGCGGTTTAAAAAAAGCGGCGGAGATCTTTCCGCTGGATCGGAAATGTATGATCGTCACCGATGACGGAATTCCTACAGAATACGTAAAGACCTTGGAAAAGGAGTGCAAGGACGCTACCGTTTTTGTCATTCCCCAAGGAGAGGGCTCTAAAAGCCTTCATTCTTTTGAAGCGATCCTCGGAAAAATGCTTGAGAAAGGCTTTACCAGAACCGACTGTGTCATTGCTCTCGGCGGCGGCGTGGTAGGAGATCTGGCAGGCTTTGTGGCTTCGGCATTCGTCAGAGGCGTGGATTTTTACAACATTCCCACCACCGTTCTCAGTCAGGTGGATTCGTCCATCGGCGGCAAAGTGGCGGTGAATTTTATGGGACTTAAAAATATGGTAGGTGCTTTTTATCCTCCCAAGGGCGTTCTTATTGATTCCGAAACCCTGAAAACCCTCCCCCAAAGGCAGATCGCTTCGGGACTTGCGGAATCGGTAAAAATGGCAGCCACCTTTGATGAAGACTTTTTCCAATTGATGGAAGAAAAGGATCCCTTGGCGGAAATCGATCTTGTCATTGAAAAAAGCCTTCGCGTAAAGAAAATGGTGGTGGAACAGGACGAGAGGGAAGCCGGTCTGAGAAAGGTTTTGAATTTCGGCCACACCCTTGCCCACGCCATTGAAAGCGAAAGCCATAAAAGCGGGAAGCCCTTTACCCACGGAGAAAGCGTTGCGCTGGGTATGCTTCCCATGTGCGCTCCCTCGGACCGACCTCGCTTGGAAAAACTGCTGAAAAAGATCGGCCTTCCCACTGTATGGCAGGGGGATCCTTCTGTATTGACAGAGGCAATGCGCCACGATAAAAAAATGTCGGGAGATTCCATTTCGGTAGTTCGTGTAGATAAGATCGGTACTTACCGCTTGGATAAGATTCCCTTTTCAAAGTTTGAAGAAGAAGTGAAAGGCGGCTTACAATGAAAAATACCTTTGGAAACGCCATTACCTTGACCCTGTTTGGGGAAAGTCACGGCACTGCCATCGGCTGTGTGCTGGACGGACTTGCCCCCGGTATGACCGTAAACGAAGAGCGAATCAATGAAAAAATGGCGCTTCGCCGTCCTCAGGGAGCAGTTTCTACCGCTCGCCGTGAGCCGGACCCCGTTCATATTGTCAGCGGTGTAAAAGACGGAAAAACCACGGGCACGCCCCTTTGCATCGTGATCCCCAATATGGATCAGCACTCAAAAGACTACGAGGGCAAGACCCTTTGCCGTCCCGGTCACGCCGATCTGACTGCCGAAATGAAATATCACGGCTTTCAGGACTCTCGCGGCGGCGGTCATTTTTCAGGAAGAATTACCGCGCCCCTGGTAGCAGCAGGAGCTATGCTCACGGAAGCGCTGGAGAAAAAGGGAATTTTGATCGGCACCCACGTTCATTCCGTTGCAGGGATTCGCGACCGCGCCTTTGGCGATCTTCGGGAGGACATCAAAGCCCTTTCGGGAAAACCCTTTGCCACCCTTTCCGAGGAAGCGGCAGAAAAAATGGAAGCGGCCATTCTTGCTGCAAAAGCCGATCGTGACAGCGTCGGCGGCGTATTGGAAACTGCGGTTGTCGGTATGCCATGCGGCGTCGGCGAGCCTTGGTTTGATACCATGGAAGGCTTGCTTTCCCACGCTCTCTTTTCCATTCCTGCAGTCAAGGGAGTGGAATTCGGCGACGGCTTTCAGCTTGCCGAAATGCGCGGCAGCGAGTCCAATGACGCTATCATTGCCATCTCCGGCGAAACGACGGCAACCAACCGCTGCGGCGGGATCTTAGGCGGTATCACGAATGGTATGCCCCTGTTGTTCCGCACGGCGATCAAGCCTACGCCTACCATCGGAAAAGAGCAGAACACCGTAGATCTGAAATCGGGAGAAAAGGATGTGATTTCCTCCGGCGGCAGACACGATCCCTGCATCGTTCATCGGGCAAGGATCGTTCAGGACAGTGTCACGGCCCTTGTCATTGCCGATGCTTTGACTGCCCGCTTCGGCACGGATTTTTTTGCGGGAGAAAAAGAATGAAAAAATACGGTCTCATCGGAGAAAAATTAGGACACAGCTTTTCGGGGATCATTCACTCTAAACTTGGAAAATATAGCTACGAGCTTTGGCCTATAGAAAAAGAAAAGCTTCATGAATTTATGACCAAAGCCGATTTTGACGGTATCAACGTTACCATTCCCTATAAAAAAGCCGTGATCCCGTATCTTGCGGAAATTTCCGAAGAAGCGCGGCTTTGCGGCGCGGTGAATACCGTTGTTCGCCGTGACGGTAAG
Source organism: Eubacteriales bacterium (assembly GCA_045531235.1). GTDB lineage: Bacteria > Bacillota > Clostridia > Oscillospirales > SIG627 > RGIG5579. The sequence goes on along the minus strand of JAZSDQ010000098.1, from coordinate 69,862 downwards.
CTTTACGGTTATAACACCGATATTTTCGGCATGAAGCACATGCTTTCCCGCGCAGGGATCGAACTGAAAAATAAAAACGTTCTCATTCTCGGCTCCGGCGGCACCTCCGGCACGGCGCTTTGCCTTTGCCGTATGGAGGGGGCAAGGCGTGTGGAAAGAGTCAGCCGCACGGCAAAAGACGGCGCCATCAGCTATGAAGAGGCTCTGACGCGTAAAGATACGGAAGTGATCATCAATACTACGCCCGTGGGAATGTATCCCAATATGGGAGAAAGCGCTATCGATCTTTCGGCGTTTCCCCGCCTTGAGGCGGTGGCAGATGCCATATACAATCCTCTCAAGAGCCAGATCGTTCTGGATGGATCCAAGAGGGGGCTTCGCACAACGGGCGGCCTTTTTATGCTGGTATCTCAGGCAATGTACGCCGCACGGCTTTTTGCAGAGGATGACAGTGTGCTGGAGCGCTGTGAGGAGATTGCAAGAGAAATTTATTCCTCCAAAGAAAACATCGTTCTTACGGGAATGCCAGGCAGTGGAAAAAGCACTGTGGGCAAAGCCCTTGCCGCTGCTTTGGGAAGAGAATTTTTTGACAGTGACGAGGAAATCGTCCGTGAGGCAGGAAAGCCCATTCCGCAGATCTTTCAAGAAGAGGGAGAGGCGGCATTCCGCGATCTGGAAAGCCGTGTGATCCGCAAACTCGGCGAAAAAGAGAGTATCGTGCTTGCCACAGGCGGCGGCGCGGTATTAAGAGAAAGAAACGTTGACCTGCTTCGTGGAAACGGCAGGATCTTTTTCCTCGATGCGCCCCTTGAAACCTTGGTTTCTACGTCGGACAGACCCCTTTCTTCCACACCCGAGGCTCTCCGTCAGCGCTATGAAGAACGCTACGATATTTACTGCGCCACGGCAGACGTGATCGTCCCCGTGACTCGGAATCTGGAAGAAAATCTTAAGGCGATCAAAAAGGAGATCTTATGAAACTTCTTATACTCAACGGACCGAATCTGAATTTTTTGGGAATTCGGGAGCCGGGACTTTACGGCAGTGAAAGCTATGAAGACTTGTGCGCCCTTTGCCGCGCTCATGCAGAAAAGCGTGGTGTGGAAGTGGAATTTTTTCAGTCCAACCACGAAGGCGCTCTGGTAGATGCCATTCAGGGAGCGTTCGGCAATACCGATGGCATCGTATTCAATCCTGCCGCTTATACCCACACCAGCGTTGCCATTCTGGACGCGGTGAAGGCCGTTTCCATTCCTACGGTGGAGGTGCATATCTCCAAAGTGAATGAAAGAGAAGAATTCCGTCAGATAAGCTACGTTCGCTCTGCTTGCGTTGCTACCGTAACGGGAAAAGGATTTGCAGGATATCTGGAAGCTATGGATATTCTCATTGACGGACAGAGGAAAAAAATATGACACTCCAATTTACCCCCTCGTTTGCCAAGGGTAAGGCGAGTGCGCCGCCTTCCAAAAGTATGGCCCACAGGGCGCTGATTTCCGCCGCCCTTGCCAAAGGAGAAACCCGCCTTTCTCCCATCGCTCTTTCCCAGGATATGCTGGCAACCATGGATTGCCTTGCGGCATTGGGAGCGGAATTTCGCCGTGATGGAGAAACCGTTCTCGTCCGTGGAATGGGATTTCCCAAAAATACGGGAAAGCCTCTTTGCTGCAGGGAAAGCGGCAGCACCCTCCGTTTTCTCATACCTCTTTGCCTTCTGACGGGAGAAGAATTTCTTCTTCAGGGAGCGCCCCGCCTCATGGAGCGTCCTTTGGGTGTATATGAAGATCTTTGCCGTGAAAAAGGCTTTCTCTTTCAGCGTTCGTCGGAAGGAATCCGCGTGGCAGGTAAGCTTTCGGGAGGCAAATATTCCGTACCCGGCAATATTTCCAGTCAATTCATTACAGGGCTTTTGTTTGCCCTGTCCCTTCTGCCGGAGGAAAGCACTCTTGAGGTCACGGGCGGAATGGAAAGCGCCTCGTATATTGATATGACCCTTTCTGCGCTTTCTGCTTTTGGTGTGAAAATTGAAAGAAAGGAAAACAGCTTCTTCCTGTCGGGAAAGAGTTCGTTCCAAAACCGCGATTTTACGGTGGAGGGCGATTTTTCCAACGCTGCATTTCTTGATGCTTTTACTTTGGTGGGCGGAAACGTATCTGTTTTGGGATTGCGGGACGATTCTCTCCAGGGAGATCGGGTGTACCGTGATATTTTCCCTTTGCTTCAAACGGGGAGTCCTACAGTGGATCTTTCCGACTGCCCCGATCTTGCTCCCGTGCTTTTTGCCCTGGCGGCGTATTTCCACGGCGGAAGATTTACGGGTACGGCAAGGCTTCGCATCAAAGAAAGTGACCGCGGCGCTGCTATGGCGGAGGAGCTTAGAAAATGCGGAATTTGCCTTCAGCTGTATGAAAATGAGATCATCGTACCCAAAGGGGAACTAAAGCCCCCCACGGAAACAATAAAAAGTCACAACGATCACAGAATTGCCATGGCAATGAGTGTGATCCTCAGCCGCATCGGCGGCATCCTTGAGGGAGCTGAGGCAGTTGCCAAAAGCTATCCCGATTTTTATGAAACAATAAAATCTCTCGGAATTGAAGTGATGGAAAAATGAAACTGAACAAAAATGCTGAAACAAAAATTCTTATCGTAGGTCTCGGACTTCTCGGCGGTTCTTACGCCCGCGCCTTGAAAAAGAAGGGCTATACGGTGTTTGCCATTGAAAAGAAAAACTCCTCCGTGCAGTACGCTTTGGAAAAAGGCATCATTGACCGAGGCAGCACACGGGTAGAGGAAAGCTTTATGCGCGAGGCGGATATTACGGTATTTGCTCTGTATCCCCACGTATTTGTGGATTGGATCCGCGAAAACGGCCATCTTTTCCGCGAAGGAGCTATTCTTACCGACGTTACCGGCGTTAAAAGCGCCGTGGTGGATGAGGTGCAGTCGCTTCTTCCCGACGGCGTGGAGTACATTGCCGCGCACCCTATGGCAGGGAAAGAAAAGGGTGGTGTGGAAAACAGTGATGACAGCATTTTCCGGGAAGCAAACTACATTGTAGTTCCCACGGCGAAAAATTCAAATCTTGCCGTGGAGCTTTGTAAGGAGCTTGGCAGAGAGCTTGGTTTCCGCAGCATTTCCGTACTTACTCCCGAAAAGCACGACGAAATGATCGCCTTCCTTTCTCAGCTGACCCACTGCATTGCCGTCAGCCTGATGTGCGCAGGGGACGATACGGGCCTTGTTAACTACACCGGTGACTCCTTCCGCGATCTCACCCGCATTGCAAGAATTCAGGAGGATCTTTGGAGTGAGCTCTTCCTTTTGAATAAAGATGCGCTCATTCGTCAGATCGATAAATTTCAGGCTTCTTTTTCCGCTCTTGCCGATGCCATTCGCAAGGAAGACGTGGAGGGAATGAAAGAAATGATGCGCCTTTCCACTGCTCGCCGTGCTTTGTTTGATAAAAAGGAGAAATGAAATGAATTTTATCCGAAAACTCCCCATTCCTCAGGAGATCAAAAAAGAATTCCCCCTAAAGCCCGAATGGGTGAAGGTGCGGGAAGAAAAAGTGCAGGAGCTCAGAGATGTTTTTGCGGGAAAAAGTAATAAATTCGTTCTCATCATCGGTCCTTGCTCTGCAGACAATCGGGATGCGGTTCTTCAATATATGGAAAAGCTTTGCCGTGCGCAGGAAGAAACGAAGGACAAGCTTCTCATAATCCCCCGTATTTATACCAATAAGCCACGTACCACGGGAGAGGGCTATAAGGGAATGCTTCATCAGCCCGATCCTGCAGGCAGACCGGATATGCTCAAGGGAATTATTGCCATTCGCGAGCTTCACCGTTCCGCCCTTTCCGATTACGGCTTTACCTGTGCCGATGAAATGCTGTACCCCGAAAATCACCGCTATCTTTCCGACCTTCTGGCGTATATTGCCGTAGGCGCAAGATCGGTGGAAAATCAGCAGCACAGACTGACGGCCTCTGGGCTGGACGTACCCGTGGGAATGAAAAATCCCACCGGCGGCGATCTTACGGTAATGATGAATTCCATTCACGCTGCTCAGGGCGCCCATACCTTCCTGTACCGCGGCTGGGAAGTTCACAGCGACGGCAACCCTTATGCTCACGCCATTATGCGAGGCTACGTGGATTACACGGGAAAATGCGTATCCAATTATCACTATGAGGATCTGGCAAGGCTTTACGATCTCTATCGTGATTCTCACCTTTTGAATCCTGCGTGTATCGTAGATACCAACCACGCCAATTCGGGGAAAAGATATTTAGAGCAGATCCGCATTGCCAAAGACGTGGTCTACAGCCGCAATCACAATGAGGATATCAAAAAGATGGTCAAGGGTCTTATGATCGAAAGCTATCTGGAGGACGGCAGCCAGAAGATCGGAGAGGATGTCTTCGGCAAGTCCATTACCGATCCTTGCCTTGGCTGGGAGAAAAGCTACGAATTGATTCTCCGTATTGCGGAATCCATCAAATAAAAAAGAAAAAGCTTCGGAATTTTCCGAAGCTTTTTTTGTGGAATCTTTATTCTTCTGTTTCCAAGGCTCTGTCTTTCTTAGTCAGATGGCGGAGAACGACGAACAATACCAAAGCGAGTGCGGCGATTCCTGCGGAAATGAAAAAAGGAACGCGGTAGGAACCGAAGATCTCGTGGAGCGTATTGGTCAAGGGGGATGCTGCAAGATTTGCGACGTAAACTGCAGAAATAAAAATGCCCGAATAGTTTTGCTGTGCCTTATAACCAAAGAGGGAAAAGCCGAGAAGGGGTACCATTACCGTCATTACGGGAGTTGCGACGGAGTAGATGATGAGAACAAAAAGGGCAAACCCTGCGCCTTGGATAAAGGGCATGAGAACAAGGCTTAAAACGGTGGTGGCAAGACACACGATCTGCACCCGATAAGGGGTGAAACGGTCGCTGAATACGCCGGCTAAAAACTTCGTTGCTGTGAGCAGGAGAAGATATATGCTTTGCACACTGCTCGCTTCCACCGAGGAAAGTCCGCAATCCACAAGATGGGGAACGATGACGTTGAACGCGGAATAATGGGGGAAACAAGAAAGGAAGATACAAAGGATCATCAAATAGAAGGAGGGGCGCTTTTTCAGCTGATCAAAAGAGAGACCGGGATGGGCTCTTTCGGAGATGCGGCGGCGCTTTCCAACGACCTCTTCTCCGTCACCCAAAGGTTTTAGCTGCATATCAGAGGGGCTGGAACGGGTAAAGCAAAAGGAAATGATTGCCAACAGGACAAGGACGGTGGCAGTTGCACCAAGAGCAATGCGCCAGGAGAAGCTTTCCATAACCAGAGTCTGGAGGATGCAAACGACGCTTCCGCCAATGCCAGAGGAAGCAGTGACTGCGCCCATTACAACGCCTCTGTGACGGACAAACCAGTCACCTACAACGCGGGTAACGCCTGCCGTGCCGCACATACCCAGCGATGCGCCCAGCAAGGCACAGGCAGGGAACATCATCCAGTAACTTTGAGAAAAGGCAAGGAGAGCATATCCGCTTGCGGCAGCGAGAAGGCCGAGGGCAGAGGCTTTGCGGAAACCGAGCTTGTTGAAAACAACGCCCGAAAGAAAGCTTGAGAACATGGCCGCCACGGCATTTGCAGTAAATGCAAAGGAATATTCCGCGCGGGTGATGCCCAGGGTTTTTGTCACGGGAAGGGTAAAGAGGCTTGAAATATTATTGGCAGCGCCGCTGTGAATAAACACCATCAAAAGCGCGATGGCGGCAATGACCCAGTGATAGTGGGCTCGAATCCGAGTTTTCATATTGCTTTTCTCCTTTTCTTGCTCTGCCCACATTATAACCTTGAAAAACGGCTTTTTCAATAGGAATACAGGAGAATATTATTTTTTCTTTTCTTTCTGTGCTTGACTTTCTCCGGGAAAGAGCATATTATGGTTTCCGTTGGTTTATCTATTTTTTTGACGGAAAAAGAGGAGAATTATGGAGCTTTTTTTCACGGCATTATCCCAGATGGGGTATCTTTTTACATTTATTTTTCTCGGATTTTTATTGATGAAGATCCACGGCTTGCCCGAGGGAACGGCAAAGGTTATTTCCAAATTGGAAAACAATCTTCTTTTGCCTGCCATGGTGTTTAATACCTTTACCAATCAGTTTACGGTAAAGACTTTGTCTTCCGCCTGGAGAAGTATTCTCGTCAGCATTGCTTTGATGGTGGTGATGGTGATCGTTGCTATGGTCAGCTCCCGCTTTCTCACCAAAGATGGGTACCTTCGGAAGATCTACGCTTACGGGCTGAGTTTTTCCAATTTCGGATTTATGGGCTACGCCGTAGTAAAGGCCATCTTCCCCGAATTTTATATGGATTACGTTATTTATACCATGCCGATGTGGGCGGGTATTTACATTTGGGCAACGCCTGCGCTTCTCATGCCCGAGGGCAAAGGCGGCTTCAAAGAAAGACTGAAGAATTTTCTTAACCCTATGTTCATCAGTCTTATCATCGGTGCCGTTTTCGGCCTTTTCGGTCTTGGCCGTTTTATTCCCGAATTTGCTCAGAACGTGATCAACGCTACGGAAAGCTGTATGTCCCCCCTGGCTATGATGCTTGTGGGAATTACCCTTGCCGATGTGAAATTGAAATCCGTATTTACCGATCCCAGCGTGTATACCGTCAGTCTTATTCGCCTTGCGGTGATTCCCGTAATCTTCGTTTTGGCAGCGAAGCTGATTCCTTTTGTCCGAGTAGATTACGTTTGTGCTTTGGTAACGCTTTCCATGCCTATGGGACTGAGCAGCATCGTTATTCCCGCCGCCTACGGCAACGATACTTCCAAGGCTTCGGGTCTTGCCCTCGTTTCCCACGCCATCAGCTGTATTACCATTCCCCTGATCTTCCTCTGGGGATGCTGAAAAAGAGAGCCACGGCTCTCTTTTTACTTTTTATTTGAAGAAGGAAAAATTATGATCATAGATTTTCACGCACATACCTTCCCCGATGCCATCGCAGAAAGGGCAGTGCAAAGCCTTGCCGCCGCAAGTCACACTCGCCCTTTTACAGACGGCACTTGTGTTTCTTTGAAACGTTCAATGAAAGAGGCGGGCATCGCCGCTTCCGTGATCTTGCCCGTGGCTACCAACCCATTAAAAATTTCCCATCTTAACGATGTTTCCATCGCCCAAAACAAAAAAGACGGACGGATCTTTTTTGGCGCCGTCCACCCCGATAGTGAAAATGCTCTGGAGGAAATGGAACGGCTGAAGAAAGAAGGGGTACAGGGCATAAAGATCCACCCGGTATACCAAAATGCGGATATTGAAGACAAGCGTTTTCTCAGAATTCTGGAGAAAGCAGGAGAGCTTGATCTTGTGGTGGTGATGCATGCAGGGGACGATATCGGATTTCCCGGTGTGGTCCGTTCCTCGCCGGAAAAAATTGCTGCAGCGCTCTCCGCGATCGGTAATGTAAAAACCGTTCTTGCCCACATGGGCGGCTGGAAGAATTGGGACAGGGTAGCGCCTCTTTCCCGGTTCCCGTCGGTATATCTGGATACGGCGTTTTCTCTCGGTATGATCGAAGCTACCGACGATCGCTTTTCCGAGGAAGAAAAAAAGCTTTTAAGCGAAGAAGCGTTTTGTTCCTTGGTCCGCTGCTTTGGATCGAAAAGAGTGCTTTTCGGCACGGACAGCCCGTGGACTCACCAAAAGAAAAGCGTAGAGGATATTCTTCATCTCCCTTTGACGAAGGAGGAAAAAGAAGATATCCTTTTCCGCAGTGCCCAAAGCTTATTGCATCTATAAAAAAAGCAGAGCAAATTTGCTCTGCTTTTTTTATTCCCAGATCTCCTCGGTGATCTTTTCGTGAGAGGAGCCGGGGAAAAAGGTCGTTTTTACTTTTTTTCTGCCGCACAGCAGCTTGCGATCGAAAAATCGGTCGGCAGGGTAACGGCGGTTCCAGTGGTAGAGAATAATTTTTTCCACTGCATCTTGGGGGAACGGAAGGTTTTCGAGAAAAACAAAATCTCCCGCTTTCGCTTCGCTTATAGGATCCTCTGCAAGGACGAAGCCTTCTTCTTCAAATTGCTTTGCCGTAAAGGAATTGACCAAAAGGCGGCTTTCTTTGGCGAGAGTTAACATTCTTTCCCGCAACAATTTATCTTTGGATTGCCGTCTGCCGCAAAGCAGCATTCCGTCTTCTTTATCAACACAAACAAAAAGGATCATACACTCTCCTTGGGAGCCAGGCCGAGGGCGATTTTCACTTCGCTGTTTTCTCCTGCGTAAGTAAAACTATGCTTCTGATTCCCTGCAAAGGCTTCCTCGCCGATCTTTTCCACGGAGGCAGGTACGGAAATTAAAAGGGCTTGGGCGCCGGAATTCCAAAAGGCATAATCTCCGATTTTCTTTAACGTAGAGGGGAACGTAAGTTTTTTCAGCGCCGGAAGAGAGGCGAAGGCTTCTTCTTCAATGCTTTCAAGCCCCTCGGCAAGATTCAGCTCCGTTAAGTTCTTGCAGCCGAAAAAGCAGCCGGTAGGAATGCGTTTTAAATTTTTGCCGAACGTTACTTTTTCCAGTTGAAGGCAGTTATCAAAGGCTTCCGGCCCGATCTCGGTAAGAGCGTCGGGAAGAGTAATCTCTTTGATCAGGCTTTTTTGAAACGCTCTTTCCCCGATCTTCTTTACGGTTTTAGGCAGGGAAACAGAAGAATACGGCGCGTTTTTGAAGGCGTCGTCAGCAATAACCGTTACGGTGTAATTCCCTACGGCTTCAGGGACCGCAAGGACGTTTTGGGTGTTTTCTTTGGAAAAGCCGTGGATCTCTGCCGTGCCATCGTTAAAAAACACCATATTCATTCCCATGACCTCTTCGGAAGAAACCATTTTGCGATCCTTTTCATCAATGTTTTCCGGAGAAAAAACGGGTTCCGGACTTTCTTTGACGCAGGAAGAAAAGCAAAGAAGCGTCAGTAACGATAAAAATAAGAGAAGTTTTTTCATTTGAATATCACCTTTCCCAATTCTGCCCATATTATAACGGATATTCTCTCGGAAGTAAAGTTTTTTTCTTGACCGCTTTTGGAGATGATGGTAAAATGAATACAGCAAACACAAAAGGAGAGAAAAAATGAAGATTGCAGTAAAAAAGCTTTCCCCCGAGGCAAAGCTTCCTTCCTATGGCTCGGACTTTTCCGCAGGCGCCGATCTTTACGCTCTGTGCGAGGAAGCACTGACTGTTTTACCCGGGGAAACCAAGCTGATTCATACAGGAATTGCCATGGAAATTCCCGAGGGCTACGGCGGCTTTATTTATGCACGGTCCGGCCTTGCGACAAAATCCGGCCTTGCTCCTGCCAATAAGGTTGGCGTGGTGGATGCGGATTATCGGGGAGAAATTATGGTAGCTCTTCATAATCATTCCTCGGAAGAACGCACGGTTTTTTCCGGTGATCGCATTGCTCAGCTGGTGATCGCTCCTTTCCTCAAAGGAGATTTTTTTGAAGCAGAAGAGCTTTGTGATACCGAACGTGGCCGCGGAGGCTTCGGAAGTACGGGAAAATAGGGGGGGTCTTGGGCAAAACAAACAAAAAAACAAGGCGTTTTTTTAAAGAAAAGTGAAAATGTGATGTGAATGTAAACTCTTTCAAATTGGTTGACTGAGGAGATATTTTGTGATAAAATGAAATATCCCAAGAGGGAAACTTTTAAAAGGAGAAAAAGAATGAAAAACGTAAGAATCCTTTCTTTGATTCTCGCACTCGTAATGCTTTGTTCCGTATTCTTTGTCAGCTGCGGCGGCAATGAAGGCGAAGACGCAGGCGAAGGCGGCGGAAACCTCATCATTGAGGAAGAAACCCAAGACGAAAGCAAAATTTACGATGCAGAGATCAAGAACCTGAACGGCCATGAGTTCCGCTTCACCGTAAGAGATGTCAGCACCAACGTTGCTCTGGATACTCACGAAGTGTATGCCGAAGCTCCCAATGGCGACAAGATCAACGATGCTGTTTACGCCCGCAACTCTCAGCTTCAGGAAAAGTACAACTGCATTATCGTTGAAGACAGAACTTCAAAGCCTCAGACTGCCCTGAAGGATCCTCTGACTGCAGGTGAGTATGTAACCGATTACATCTTCACCGGTGTGTCCAACCTTCACGGTCTGGCAGGAAGCAACCTGCTTGCAGATCTTAACAACGTAAAAACCATCGACCTTTCCAAAGCTTGGTGGGACCAGGCAAGCCTTTTCGGTATGAATATTGCAGGTAAGACCTTCTTCGTAACCGGCGATGCTTGTACTCTGGATGACAGAGCTGCTTGGATCATGTACTTCAACAAGTCCATTGTTAAGGAATACAAATCCACTCTCAACCTTTACGACGAAGTAGATGCAGGCCGTAGGACCTACGATCTTATGTATGAGATCATGATCAACACTGCAAAAGACGGCAACGGTGACGGTTCCATTACCGTTGGTGACCCTGAAGACCGTTTCGGTTACATCGGCGGCGGTTCCAATAACCGTAACCACGTACAGTCCTGCGGCGTTACCTTGGCCAGCGTAGACGCTGAAGGCAACTGGACTATCCCCGATCAGCCCACGGATGAGATCCTCACTGTTTGGGAAAAGCTCCGTCCTGTGCTCACCACCAATACCCGTATGATCCATAACGCTGCTATGGGTGACTTTGGGAGCGGTCTTGCTACCTTCTACTGCAACAACCTGGGCGGTTTGATGGGCTCCGGTAAGCTTTCCATTGACTACGGTATTCTTCCTATGCCCAAGCTTAACGAGCAGCAGGATAAGTACTATACTTCTGTCAGCTATCTGCAGCTTGGTTGCTACTGCATTCCCAATACCGTTGAAAATGCTCCCGACTGGGGATCTAACGGCTTTGATTCCGGCGTAGAGCAGGCAGCATATTTCCTGGAAGCATTTGCTTATTACTCCATGCAGATCCTTTCTCCTGCTTTCTATGATCAGGTTTTGACCAAGCAGGCCGTCCGCGATGACGATGCTCCCAGAATGTTGGAGATTGCCGTTGCCAACAAGATCTATGACCCCGTACTGGGTTATGACTTCGGTAAGATCAATATCTTCCCTGAAGTAGGTACTCCCGGTAAGAACGGTACCGTAGGCAGCGATGCAAACTACGATACCCTCGTTTCCACCTACACCTCCCGCGTACAGGCAGCTCGCACTGCTCTTGCAGATTACCAGAGCTTCGTTAACGCAGAACTGTAAGGAATCAAATGAAAAGGCACCCGAAATTCGGGTGCCTTTTTTGTGTAAAAAAAAGAGAAAAAATAAACATTTTTTGAATTTTCTATTGCGCATTATGATTTTTGGTGATACAATTGAGATAATCTTGTGGATTTCACAAAATTTAAAATATTAAGAAGGGGAACGACAATGAAAAAAGTTAGAATCCTATCCTTGATTCTTGCGGTCATTATGCTCTGCTCCGTGTTCTTTGTCAGCTGCGGCGGCAATGAAGACGACGGCGATGGCAAAGGCGGCGGAAACCTCATTATCGAGGAAGAAACCAAAGACGAAAGCAAGATCTACGATGCCGAGGTCAAAAACCTGAATGACCACGAATTCCGCTTCGTAGTCAGAACCTCTTCATCCATTGGTCTGACTACCTACGAGGTATTTGCAGAGGCTCCCAACGGCGACAAGATCAACGACGCTGTTTACGCCCGCAACTCTCAGCTTGAGGACAAGTACAACTGCAAGATTGTGGAAGACAGAACCTCAAAGCCCCACACTGCACTGAAGGATCCCTTGACTGCAGGTGAATATGTTGCCGACTATGTCTTTACCGGTGTGTACGATCTTCGTACCCTGGCGCAAAGCAACCTGCTTGCAGACCTTACCAACGTCAAGACCATTGACCTTACCAAGGCCTGGTGGGATTCTGCCGGATTTTACGGTATGAATATCGCCGGCAAGACCTTCTTTGTCAACGGTGACGGCTGTACCCTGGACGACAGAGCCTGCTGGATCATGTACTTCAACAAGGCTTACGTAAAGGAATACAAAGCTGACCTTAATCTTTACGACGAAGTAGATGCAGGCCGTTGGACTGTTGATATGATGTATGATATTATGATCAACACTGCGAAAGACGGCAACGGTGACGGCGCTATTACCATTGGTGATCCCGAAGACCGTTTTGGCTATATCGGTGAAATTTCCAACAACATTTTCCACGTACAGGCTTGCGGCGTTACTTTGGCTGAAGTGGATGAAAAGGGTAACTGGTCCTTGCCCGATCAGCCTAAAGATGAAGTTCTTACCGTTTGGGAAAAACTCCGTCCTCTTCTCACTTCTCCCACCCGTGAAGTATCCTGGCTCATCGCTCACTTCTCCAGTGGACTTGGCACCTTCTACTGCTGCAACCTGGGTACTTTGATGAATGCCGGTAATCTTACCTTTGACTACGGTATTCTTCCCCTGCCCAAGCTCAATGAACAGCAGGATAAATACTACAATGCCGTAGGCTACAGACAGCTGGGCGCATACAGTATACCCACCACCGTTGAAAACGCTCCCGACTGGGCAAGTAACGGTTTTGATTCCGGTGTAGAGCAGGCAGCATACTTCCTGGAAGCATTCTCCTACTATTCTATGCAGATCCTGACTCCTGCCTTCTACGATCAGGTGGTTATGAAGCAGGCAGTTCGTGACGACGATTCTCCCAGAATGCTTGAGATCGCACTGAAGAATAAGATCTACGATCCCGTTGTCGGTTACAACTTCGGTAAGATTTCTATCTTCGGTGAAGTAGGTTCTATTGCCAACGAGACCGTGGGCAGCGATGTAAACTACGACACCTTCGTTTCTACTTATACTTCCCGTGTACAGGCAGCTCGCACAGCTCTTGCTGATTATCAGAGCTACATTACCGCAGACGTATAAAAATAAAAAACAAAAAGCACCCCAAAGGGTGCTTTTTTTGTCATCAAAATTTCATTAAAAAAAGTGATTTTTTTGAAAAAAGCTATTGTAAATTATGAAATTTGATGATATAATTGAAATAATCTTTTGAAATTCACAAAATTTCATAAAATTATAAGAAGGAGAACAACAATGAAAAAAGCAAGAATCCTTTCTTTGATTCTCGCGATCGTAATGCTTTGTTCCGTATTCTTCGTCAGCTGCGGTGGCGGCGAAGGCGAAGGAGAAGGCGCAGGCGGCGGAAACCTCATCATTGAGGAAGAAACCCAAGATGAAAGCAAGATCTACGATGCCGAGATCAAAAACCTGAATGACCACGAATTCCGTTTTGTGGTTAGAGATGCTCAGACCATAGGTCTGACCACTCACGAAGTGTATGCAGAGGCTCCCAACGGCGACAAGATCAATGATGCCGTTTACGCCCGCAACTCTCAGCTTGAGGATAAGTACAACTGCAAGATCGTAGAAGACAGAACTTCGAAACCTCACACTGCACTGAAGGATCCCTTGACTGCAGGCGAGTATGTTGCTGATTTCGTTTTCGCTGATGTTAGAAATACCCGTACCCTTGCAGCCAGCAATCTGCTTGCAGACCTTACCAACGTAAAGACCATTGACCTTACCAAGGCATGGTGGGATTCTGCCGGATTTTACGGTATGAATATCGCCGGCAAGACTTTCTTTGTGAATGGTGACGGCTGTACTCTGGATGACAGAGCTTGCTGGATCATGTACTTCAACAAGGAGTACGTAAAGGAATATAAGGCAAATCTTAACCTTTATGATGAAGTAGATGCCGGCCGTTGGACCATTGATCTGATGTATGAAATTATGACCAACACTGCAAAAGACGGTGACGGTGACGGTGCTATCACCTTTGATAATGCCGAAGACCGTTTTGGTTATATCGGTGAAAGAGGCAACAACCTGTTCCACGTACAGGCATGTGGCGTCAGCCTTGCAGAAGTTGATGCTCAGGGTAACTGGACTCTGCCCGATCAGCCCTCAGATGAGATCCTTACTGTTTGGGAAGAACTTCGTCCCCTCATTACTTCTCCCACCCGTTTGGTTTCCGATAAGATGGCTCAGTTTACTGCAGGCCGTGGTACCTTCTATTGCTGCAACCTGGGTACTTTGATGAATGCCGGTAAGGTTCCTTTTGATTACGGTATTCTCCCCCTGCCCAAGCTTAACGAACAGCAGGATAAGTACTACAACGCTGTAAGCTATTCTCAGCTTGCTGCATACTGCATTCCTACCACCGTTGAAAATGCTTCCGACTGGGCAAGTAACGGTTTTGATTCCGGTGTAGAGCAGGCAGCATACTTCCTGGAAGCATTCTCCTACTACTCCATGCAGATCCTGACTCCTGCTTTCTACGATCAGGTTGTTATGAAGCAGGCAGTTCGTGATGACGATTCCCCCAGAATGTTGGAGATGGCACTGAAGAACAAGATCTACGATCCCGTAGTTGGTTACAACTTCGGTAAGATCCAGGTATTTTCTGAAGTTGGTTCTAACAATGGAAAAGATATTCCCGGTACCGACATTAACTATGATACTCTCGTATCTACCTACACTTCCCGCGTACAGGCAGCTCGTACTGCTCTTGCAGATTACCAGAGCTACATCAACGTAGAAGAAGTATAAGAACAAAGCTCCCGAAAGGGCCCTTTTTTATCTAAACAGAAGAAAATTGCAAAAAAAAGAACCACCGTCGGTGGTTCTTTTTTAGAAATTAGTTGTTCTCTTTCATTGCTGCGAAGCAATCGCTGCAGTAAACAGGGCGATCGCTGGTGGGCTGGAAGGGAACTTTTGCTTCCTTGCCGCAGTTAGCGCAAGTGGTAGTGAAATACTCTCTTGCCTGTCTGGAAGCGTTCTTCTTTGCGTCTCTGCAGGGTTTGCATCTCTGGGGTTCGTTCTGGAATCCTTTCTCAGCGTAGAATTCCTGTTCACCTGCGGTGAAAACGAATTCGCAGCCACAATCCTTGCATACCAGTGTCTTGTCTTCGTACATTTGCCATACCTCGTAAAATTAATAAAATTGCCCAGAACGGACTTGCACCGTCACCCTTTTAGATCGTTGCCGATCAAAACGCTCTCTTTAAGCTACACGGGCATATTAGCGAATTGAAAATAAGGAAGAAAGCTTTTTCCTCGCACGAAACAGCGTATTTTCCACGCTTTTCGTATTTTTCCCTGTGGCGGAAGCGATCTCAGCAGAGCTTTTGCCGCCAAGATGCAAGCCGAAAACTCGGCGCTCCATTGGGGAAAGGGTATCCTCCATCTTTTTTATGATCTCCTGAAGGCTGACTTTCTCCATGAGCATTTTTTCAGGATCTTCATCGTGAGAGATCAGATCTTCCTCCATAGCTTCGCCTTTTTCTTGAATACGGTTGTATCTGCGCAAGCCGTCGGAAATGGCGGAACGCATACAAATGCGGGCAAAGGTGGAAAAAGAGGAAAGGGAGGAATCAAAAAGAAGGACGGCCTTAAAAAGTCCGACAAGACCTTCCTGACGAAGATCTTCCTTTTCTTCCTCGGGTACGAGAAGAGAGTCGGTCATGCCCCACAATGCTTTTTCATAAATCTTTGCCAAAAGGGAGAAGCTCTCTTCATCACCTTCTCGAAAGCGCTGAATCAGCTCTTCCGGCGTAAGATCTTGCAAAGGAGTGGTGGTCTTAACCTTTGTATCCGCCATGGTTACCTCTTTCTGCAATTACCTAAAATGGATTATAGCACCGATGAAAAAATATGTCAAGCTTTTTAATAAAAATAAGATGTTTTGCAACTTTTTTGTGCTTATTTTACAAAAAGTGACATTTCTGCTTTAACATCACAGGATTTCTTGAATTTGGGGAGGGGATATGCTACAATAAAGAAAAAATATAGGGAGTGTTTTTATGATTCGTCACATCGTTATGTTCCGCTTCAAAGAAGAAGCAGACGGAAAAAGCCGCAGGGAAAACGTTCTTGCCACCAAGGCAATGCTGGACGCTCTCCCCGGAAAGATCCCTCAGATCCTAAAGAGCGAAACACATATCAACGTAGAGGGAGCAAATCCGGAAAATGCCCATTTGATCCTCATTTCCGAATTTGAATCCCTGGAAACCTTGGAAGAATATCTGGTTCACCCCGATCACAAGGCGGTGGGCGCTTTTATGCGTCCCTTGCGCGAGAGCCGCGCGGGTATTGATCTCAGCGTATGACCTCGGTCAGGTATGCATGAACGGCGAAGCGCTGTTCTCTTGCGTTTTCGTCGTTGGAGCAGGTAGACAGGGTAATGATCTGTGTGTCTTTGTTGGGGAGAAAGGTTGTTTCATAGATGGATAAAAAGGAAACTTGCTGGCAAAAGCTGATAAAGTCCTCGTCTGAAACAAAATCCGTTTCAAAATAGTTATCGTATTCGTGAGATTCGTGAGCAGAAAAGGGGGTGTAGATAAATACGCCCTCTTCTGTTGTGATCTCGATTTTTGCATTGTAAAAAACGCTTGCGCTGGCAAAATCGTGAATGGATGCAAACATACTGCCGTCAGCCATATTGTGGCCGTAGATGACCGTATTTCTGTTTTCCAAAAGATTGGGAGAATTGCGATTGTCTACGTAAATAGAGCCGCCGGAAAGCACCTTGCCGTAGAAATTGCGGCGGAGATAATAATCTTTTCTGTCGGAGCGTACCACGGGGTAATTGACCACGGTGCCGTTGATGTTGATCCAACCGACGGTATCGGGGTTTATTTTTTTCAGCTGGCTGATTTTTCTGACCAGCGTTTCCTGCTCATTGGAAAAAGCACCGCCGTTCTGCTGATTGCTTTTTCCGTCAAAAGCTTCTTCCGGCGTGATGGATACTACACTGGAGGCAGCTTTTTTCATATAATCATCGGCAAAACGATCTGCCTCTTCCACCATTTCCTGCAGACCGGAATAGACAAGGTAAGAACGGTAATAATCAAAGAGCTTGCGGAAAACGAAATAACCGGTGAGAAAAAAACCGAAAATACAAACGAATAAAACGGCGTAGCGAACAATATCCCCTCGGGAAAGACTTTTCTTGGGGCGTTGATTCTTGTTTTTGTATACGCCGAACATTCCGTCCAAAGAATTGCGAACGGCGGCTTCTTTTTCTTTGGCTTCCTGTTCTGCAGAAACAGCGACAGATACGGGTTCTTTTTCCTGCAAGGGCGCGCTGCCGCTTTTTTTCAAATCTCTTAAGGCGCGCAAATGCTTCTTTGCGGGAAAAAGAGCTTTTTTTTCAGCTTTTTTTGGAACGGATTTGGGCTTATCAATATCCCTTTTTGCACGCAGATGCTTCTTTTGAGGCTTTTTTTCAATTTTCGGCTTTGCTTCTTCTTTTTCGGAAGAAGCGGGTGCCTTTTCTTTGGCTTCAATATCGCCGAGAAAGAAGCTTTCTTGGCGGCGACTTTGTTTTTTTGGGTTGTGACCGAACATTGCGGCCTCCTTCGTTTTTATTGCCAGAACTCGGCAAGCTTATCTTTCATTATCTGATCCCGTTCCATAATTTCCGCATCTTCCCAATGATCGGGAAACAGCTCTCTGGAGGACTCTGTGCAGAAACGGGAGTCACATAAAATGAGAAAACCCCGATCGTTTTCACTGCGAATGACCCGCCCTGCGGCTTGCAGTACGCGGCTCCAGCCGGGAAGGGTATAGGCAAAGCTTTTGCCGTCCATTTCTTTTTTATAAAAGGCGGCACATTCTGCCTCAGCTTCGGGGGTAGGCGGCGGAAAGCCCGTTCCTACGATGATCTCACCGGAAAGGGAATCTCCCTTTAGGTCCACGCCTTCGGAAAAAATACCGCCCATGACGCAAAAGCCTATGAGGGTGCCTTTTCGATTTTTTTCAAAGGCATTAAGAAATTCCTGCCTCTTCTTTCGCGTCATCACTCTTTCCTGGATGAGAACACGATCCCGGAAAAAGCGGCGCTTATATTCCTGAGAAACCAGCTGTAAATACTCAAAAGAAGGGAGAAAGACCATATAGTTTCCTTCTTTTGCGGAAATTGCGGTGCGAATGATGCTGCAGATCTTCGGCGCTGTGGCAAAGCGTTGACTGTAAGATACGTCTACGTCGCAAAGACCGATGAAAAGATTATCCTTGGGGAAGGGAGATGGCAAAACAAGGAAGCGGTCTTCCTCTTTGCCTCCCAGCATTTTGAAGTAATATTCTTCGGGGAGTAAGGTCGCGGAAAAGAAAACAGAGCTGAGCCAATTTTCTTTTGCCTTTTCTATGATAGGCGCCGGATTGACGGGATAAATTTTAATTCCTCCCTCCGGCGGGAAGATGGTGGCAAAATTCTCGTTAAAGCCTTGATACAGCTGATCGAATTTTTTCAGCTTCATAAAAAGATCGCGGCATTGCTTTTTGGTTTCGTCTTTCAGTATACCGAATCCGTCCCGCAAAACAAAGGCGACTTTGGGGATCAGTTCCTTTACCGCTTTGCCTGCTTCTTCCGGCGCATCAAAGGTGAAGAAATTGCGGTCGCTGTTTCTCTTCTGATCAATTTTTGCAAACAGGGTGAGAATGGCGGAAAAATGCTCTTTCAGCATAGCGCAAGGGCGGTCGGGATCGCGGAAAAAATAATCAAAATCCGAGGGTTGAAGCCACTGTGTATTGTTTTCCCGTACCCGCACGGGAAGATTGTGGGCTTCGTCTACCAGAAGAACTGCTTTTTTATTTGGTGGGAAGACGGCTCTGGACGGATCGAATACATGGTTATAGTCACCGATGATCACCTGACAGTAGGGGATCATTTTTTTTGCCAGGGCAAAGGGGCAAAGGTGAAAATGCTCTGCCGCCGCCAAAAGCTCCTTTTCCGTAATACAGGAAAAAGCGGCGAGATAACTGAGGGCATCGGGAAGTTTTTTATAAAAATCCTCATAATAAGTGCAAAATTCTTTTTCGCACTCCTCTTGCTTTTCGGGACAAAGTGCATATTTTGCACTGAGGACGAGACACCGCAAGGTGCGCACGCTTTGCAGAGTTTCCACTGCCGTGGCGGCTTGCATTTTTAAAGTGTTTTTTGGAGAAGCGTAGAAGATCTGCTCCGCTTTTCCCGCTTGCAGGGCTTTCAATGCAGGGTACAGTACGGCAAGGGTCTTGCCGATTCCCGTAGGCGCGCAAGCGTAAAGATCGTTTTTATGCTTGATGGCGTCCCATACCGAATGGATCAGATCTTTTTGCCCTTGACGTAGCTTTTCATAAGGAAATTCTACCGTGGGCGCAGCCTTCTCCCAAAGAGGGGACAGGGCGAGGATCTTTGCGGCGTAAGGAGAAAGGCTTTGGCTAAGGAGTTCTTTTTCCAGGAGAAATCTGCTTTGTTCCAAGGTTCCTTCTGCATAGAGGGAGAGAATCAAGGTGATCTTTTCTGCTTTTTTTGTATACATCAGCGCCAAAGCCAGCATTTTTCCCCGAAGGGTGCATCTTTCCCGCCACAGTTCCCAGTCCACTTTGCGGTCCAGGTAAATTTCTTCCTCCAGGGTATATGTATCGCCGTCTTTTTTGATGCGGTGAGCTTCTCCCCGAATGGCAAGCTCTTCTTCTCCTACGCGCAGGAGAAGGGTGAGAGGCGTATCATAAAAGGTATCGGCATTGTCGATCACGCCCGTTTCCCGCCGCATACCATCGGTGGGACGGCGAGGCTGATCTTCGGAAAGCGGTACGATCAAAGAAAGTACTTCGTCCAAGCGTGTTTCCATTATAACTCCTCTCCCAAAAAGAATTTTACCGAGAGCAGGGCAAAGCCTGCGGCAAGGTTTTTATAAAGGCTGTAATTCCGATCAAAGGGAATCGTTTTTTCCAGAGGAAACAGAGTACGCCCGCCGTGCACGATTTCCCTTTGAATACAAAGAAGAGCGTTTTCTTCACCGATACTGGAGAGAGAAACGTCATCCTCGCTGCCCATTCCACCGGTGAGAAAGGTGCCCAAGGGCAGCTTTTTCACTTTGCAGGAAGACGGAACCAGCCAAAGATCCGAGCTGCAAAGGGGATACTGCGGAAAGAAACTTCCTTCAAATAAGACCAAATTGTAGTGCTGACCCATACGGGCTTTTTCTACGGCAACGGAATGTTTTGCAGCGCTGTTTTTTAAACGGGTAAAAAGAAGCGTTTCCGTCAGCGGAAAGGGCTCCCATAAGGCGATCCTCATTGGTTTTCTCCATTCTTTTTTCGGTTGTTTTAGTATTGCCCGAAAGAAAGAATGCATACAAAAACCTACTTATTTTGTATTTTCGAATGCTTCTACCGTGGTTTCAATGAGTTTTCTGACGCTTTCCACACCGTCTCCCTTCAAAGAAGAAAAGGGAAAAACGGGGGTGGGAAAATAAGCTTCCTCCAAAGCGGCGAGGTTTTTCTTTTGATCCGTCTTGTTCAGTTTATCAAGCTTTGTGGCTACGATCACAAAAGGAATTCCTACCTCCTGCAAAAAGGAGATCATCATTTCGTCGTCGCGGCTGGGGCCTGTTTTCAGATCAACAAGCTGAAGTACCAGAGCGAGATCCTCGTGATTTTGAAAATATGCATCCGTAAGGCTTGACCAAACGCGCTTTTCTTTTTCACTGCGCCGAGCAAAGCCGTAGCCGGGCAAATCTACAAGATAGCACTTGCCGTCCAGATCAAAAAAGTTTACGGTGATGGTTTTGCCGGGAGTGGAAGATACTCTGGCCAGACTTTTTCTCGCCATCAGCTTGTTGAGTGCGGAGCTTTTTCCCACGTTGCTTCGACCGGAAAAGGCGATCTGGCATTTTCCGTCGTGGATCAGCTGATCTTTTCTGCCTGCAGAGATCTTTAAGGTGATATTGTTTAAGTTCATTCTTCTACCAACGCTTCCTTCAATACATCCCAAACGGTTTTGCAAGGAACGAAACGAATGTTTTCTTTTGCCAAAGGATCTACTTCATCAAGATCCTTCACGTTGTCTTCGGGGATGAGAACGGTTTTCATTCCCGCACGCAAAGCGGCAGAGGCTTTTTCTCTCAATCCGCCGATGGCAAGGACATCTCCTCTCAGGCAGATCTCTCCCGTCATGGCAACGTCGCCACGCACTTTTTTACCGGAAAGCAGAGAGGCAAGGCAGGTAACGAGGGTTACGCCTGCGCTGGGGCCGTCCTTGGGAATGGCGCCTTCGGGGAAGTGAATGTGTAAATCCCGGTTTTTATAGAATTCAAGGTTTTGAATTCCCAAGGCTTCGCTTTGGGACCTGACAAGAGAAATTGCCGCCTTGGCAGATTCCTTCATCACGTCGCCCAGAGAGCCGGTCAATTCCAATTTTCCGCTGCCTTCTACGGCAAGGGCTTCTACCTTCAGCATCTCGCCGCCGCTCATGGTCCAGGCAAGTCCGTTGACCACGCCGATGCGAGGGGTGAAATCTTTCTTTTCGGGCAGAATCTTTTCTTTGCCCAAAAAGCTTTCCAGGTTTTTTTCCGTTACTCGGATACGCTTTTTGCCGTCGTAGATCATTTTTGCGCTCTTGCGGCAGATCCTGGCGATCTCCCGTTCCAGCTTTCTCACACCCTGTTCACGGGTGTAGGAGCGAATGATCTTGCGAATGGCGGCTTCGTCAATGGAAAGATTTCCTTTTTTCAAGCCGTGCTCTGTCTGTTGCTTCGGAATGAGGTGATTCGCGGCAATGGCGCATTTTTCGCTTTCGGTATAGCCGTGGATGCGAATGATCTCCATACGGTCAAGCAGTGCGGGAGGAATGGTATCGGTTTCATTTGCCGTAGCAAGGAACATACAAGAGGAAAGATCCACGGGGAGCTCTACAAAGTGATCGCGGAAGGCTTTGTTCTGCTCTGCATCCAAAACTTCCAAGAGGGCAGAGGCGGGATCGCCGTGGGAATCGCGGGTGAGCTTGTCAATTTCGTCTAAGGTGATGAGAGGATTCATAGAGCCTGCCTGTGTCAAGGCAGTGATGATTCTGCCGGGCATGGCACCGATATAGGTCTTTCTGTGGCCGCGGATGTCTGCTTCGTCACGGACGCCGCCCAAAGAAATGCGCACGTATTTTCTCCCGAGGGCTTCTGCAATGGAAGAGGCAATGCTCGTTTTTCCCACGCCGGGAGCGCCTACCAGACAGAGGATCTGTCCTTGGGCTTTTCCGCGGAGCAAGCGCGCCGCGAGAAATTCAAGAATACGCTCTTTTACTTTATCCAGTCCGTCGTGATCTCTGTCCAGGATCTCTTTTGCTTTTTCGGGAGAAATGCTGTCCTCGGTAAAACGGTTCCAAGGCAATTCAAGACAGGTTTCGATATAGTTGCGCAAAAGCGCCGATTCCGAAGAACCGAAGGGCATCTGCGGGAGCTTTTTTGCTTGAGCGATCAGCTTTTCACGAATGGCATCGGGAAGTTCTGCTTTTTCAATGCGCCCCATGAGATCCTCCTCGTCGGAATCCATGGTGTCACCGTTTTCCATACCGCCGGAAAGCTCGCTTTGAATGGCGCGAAGCTGTTCTCTCAGGTATGCTTCTTTCTGCTGCTGATCCATGTGGTGCTGAATTTTGCGGGTAATGCGGCCTTCCAATTTCAACACTTCCAGCTCTCTGGAAAGGATCTCGCACAGCTTTTCCGCGCGGTCGTGGGGATCAAAGATAGAAAGGATCGCCATTTTATCTTCGGTGCGGCGCAAAATGTTTGCGGCAACGAAATCGGAAAGAAATGCGGGATCTTCAATGGTCTGCAGAGCGCTCGTTACTTCCGGGGAAAATTTGGAAAGAAAAGGGGTGAGTTCTTCCACACCGTGAAGTACGGTTCTGCGGTAGGCGTCACTGATAATGTCTTTTTCTACAAAAACGTCTTTGCGAATGACCTCAGCAGTGATAGCACCGGATTCTAAGCGGAAGAAATTCAGAACCTCGCCGCGGGCAATACCTTCGGTGATAATACGGTAGCTTTTGTCAGGCAGGCGAACGGATTGCTTGATGCGTGCAATCACGCCGATTCTATATAGATCCTGAGGTTCGGGAGTTTCCACAGCAGCATCTTTTTGAGCTACGAGAAAGACCATGCCGTCAGCGGCAAGGGCCATTTCTGCAGCGCGAACCGTCAGAGGACGGGCCACTTCAAAACTGGTGTCAATGCCGGGGAAGATCACAAGACCGCGCAGGGCAATGACGGGGAGTGCAACACGGTCCAATTTTTCGGTAAAACTAGGCATAAAAGGGGATTTCCTTTCTGGAATGTTTTTGCATTTGGGTACAAAAACCCATTATTAAGCTATTATAACATAAGAAGAAAGAAAAAGAAACTGTTTTTTATGATGTTTGAAATGTTTTTACAAATAGCAAAACTTGTGATAGAATGGGTAAAATACGATAACAAAAAGAAATTTCAGGGGGTAAAAATTGGAGAAACGATTTGCACCGGTGGAAAATTTGCCGTTTTCCGTGATAGTTTTGGGCGAAGAGAATAAAATCCTTTACCGCAACCGTATGGCGAGGGGCTTGCTTTTGCCTCCTACGGGAATGATGCGCTTCTTTGTGCAGGAAAAGGAAAAGGTTTCAAAAGAGGGGATATTTTCCGCGGTTTTGGATCTAAGAAGATATTTCATTGCTGTGATTGCTAAAAGGTACGGAAAATCCGAGCTGCGCCATATTTTCTTTTTTGAAGACTTTGGTCTGATTGGCTTGCCTGTTTCTGAATATCTTCTTGAGGAATGCCACAAGCTTTTAAAAGAAGGAGAAGAAAAAATCCTTGCTTGTGCAGAAAAGGAACATTCTTCCTCGACTTTGGTTTCGTATTGCAAAAGGCTTTCGGTGAGAACCCGCCGTTTTCGTGAAGAACGGGCTGCGTATTTCAGAATGCGCGCTGCGAGAAACCGAAACCCCATGGAAGAAGCCACTTGCAGCTTGTCCGGCTTTTTCTCGTTCTTTTCTCCTGCGTTAAAAGAAGCGGGTTTTTCTACCACATTGTCTCTTGACCATGATTTGAAAATTATGATCCATCCGGATTTTCTGGCAGAGATTCTTTTAAATTCCCTTCAATTTGTCTCTCTTTTTGAAGGAGAAAGAAACGTTGAATTACAAGGGGAAAAAGAAGAGAAAACGTGTTGTCTGACTCTTCGTTTTTTTGATCGCGAGGAGCTTTTCGAACTGTTTGGCAAATACCTTTTAAAGGAAAACAAAAAGAATTCGGCTTCCCGCTTTGCGGCGTTTTCTCCTTTGTTTGCTGCCGCTTTGCTTTGTGATGGAGAGGGCTTTGATTTTTCCTTGGAGAAAAAGGGAGAAATGTGTCAAATCACCCTTCGTGTTCCCTTGGCTGAACACGTGCAGGAAAGCTTTCTTTCCGCGAAGGACAAAGAATATTCCCGAATTCTTTCGGATATGGTGAAGGAATTCTTTGGTCAGTGAATCATTGGTAAAAATGAAAACTTTTCTATATTTTTTTCATTTTTCGGAAGATAACTATTGAAAAATAACAAAGATGCTTTTATAATGTGAATATAATCAGAAATTAACAAAAATCGGAGGCTGAGAAGGATGGGAAAAAACATCAAAAGAATCGGCGTTATGACATCAGGCGGAGATGCGCCGGGAATGAATGCGGCTTTGCGTGCGGTGGTGCGCTCGGGCTTGTATCATGGTCTTGAGGTGTACGGCATTCAGCGTGGATATGAGGGCCTGCTCGATGGATCTATCCAGGCGATGAACAATCATTCCGTTTCCAATATCATCAGCCGCGGCGGAACGGTGCTTTTGACCGCCCGTTGCAAAGAATTTGAAACTGCAGAGGGAATTGCCAGAGGAAAGGCAATGGCAGATATTTTTCGCCTGGATGCCATCGTGGTCATCGGTGGTGACGGTTCTCTCCGCGGCGCGAGAGATCTTCACCGAATCGGCTTTCCCGTCATTGGGATTCCCGCTACCATTGATAACGACGTGTCTTGCAGCGATTATACCATCGGCTACGATACGGCAATGAATACCGTAAAAGAAGCTATCGACCGCATTAAAGATACCGCATATTCCCATGAACGCTGCAGCGTCGTGGAGGTTATGGGCAGAAATGCAGGCTATATTGCATTAAACTGCGGCATTGCCGGCGGCGCCGAGGCTTGTATTATCCCCGAAAAATCCTTCCGTGTGGACGAGGATATCATAAAACCCATTCTTTCTTGCCGCAACGCCGGCAAAAATCACTATATTGTCATCAATGCCGAAGGCGTGGGCGGAACCATGGAAATCGCTGAGGAAATCAAAGCCAAGACCGGCATTTCCACAACCACTACCATTCTCGGCCATCAGCAAAGAGGGGGGAGTCCCACGGTACGGGACCGCGTTGCCGCTTCTCTTATGGGGGCGAAGGCGACTGAGCTTTTGGCACAGGGTGTTTACGGTAAAATTATTGCAATGAAAGGGGACAGCATCGTGGATCTGGACATTGAAGATGCGCTCTCTATGAAAAAAGAAATTGATGATGATCTGATTCGCACAAGCAAGATCCTTTCTCTCTATTAAACAAAGTGAAAAAAGTTGCCGATTTTGGCAACTTTTTCTTGTTTTAAAGGCTTTGTCATTGCACCTTTTGGCAAAAAAGCTGTTTGGGGAAAACTCTTGCTTTTTTTCAAAGGCTATGTTATAATGACTATGATGCTAGTTTTGGGTGATTTTGCCCATTTGAAGAAGAGCAGCCCGTAAATTTAGAAAAACAGAGAGAAACGATATGACATACAACAGTAAAGAAATTACCTCGGTTTTGGAAAAATTCGGAATTCAATTTGATTCCTTTCGAGTAGAAACTTTCCACAGCGGGCATATTAACTCTACTCACAGAGTGGATGTTCGCTATAAAGGAAAGACGGATAGCTTCGTACTCCAAAGAATCAATACTTATGTGTTTCCTAATCCTGTAGGCATCATGGGGAATATTGACAAGGTTACAAGTCATATTCGTCAAAAGCTGATCAGTGAAGGAAAAGATCCTGAAGGAAAAGTTCTTCAGTTTCTTAAGAGGGAAGACGGCACCAATTATTATTTTGCCGATAATGACAACTTCTGGCGTATTTACCGTTACATTCCCAATTCTATTACTTACGATCAGGCAGAGGATCCCGAGATCCTGAAAAACGCAGGCTATTCTTTTGGCACTTTCCAAAAGCAGCTTTGCGATTTTCCCATGGAAGAGCTTGTGGATACGATGCCTAACTTCCACAACACCCCCGTTCGTATGAAAAACTTCTTCGCCGCTTGTGAAAGAGACGAGGCGGGAAGACGGCACGTTATCGAAAAGGAAATTGAAATCCTGAAAGAAAACGAAGCTCTTTGGGGACAGTTGGAGAATAAGCGAGCAAGCGGTATTCTTCCGCTTCGCGTTACCCACAACGATACCAAGTACAACAACATCCTCATCGATAAAGACAGCGGCGAGGCTGTATGTGTCATTGACCTGGATACGGTAATCCCCGGTCTTTGTGCTTATGATTTCGGCGATGCCATTCGTTTTTCTGCCAACTTTGCGGCAGAGGATGAGCCGGATTATTCCAAGGTTGGTTTGAATTTGGAACTTTACGAGGCTTTTGCTTCCGGATTTATCCCCGCGGTTAAGGATTTTTGCACCTCCGAAGAATTGGATAGCTTGGCCCTTGGCGCAGTTACTATGGCTTTTGAGCTTTCTGCTCGATTCCTGGAAGATTATCTCAATGGAGATAAATATTTTAAGACCAGACATCCCGAGCATAATCTGGAAAGAGGAAGAAGTCAGCTGACCCTCGCTCTGGATATGAAAGAAAAGCTGCCTCTCATGCAGGAGATCAACTGTCGTTACGCAAAATAACGTGAGGAAAGGAACAGAATCTGTGGAAATTACATTAAAAGACCTATTCAATTGGATGATGAAGGGTATTGTCTTTATCTTGGTTGTAGCTATTTTGTTTGGTGTCGGCGCTTTTGTTTATACAAAGTATTTTGTGGCTCCTACTTATACTGCACAGGTGAAATTTTTTGCAAGCGCTTCCGAAGATGATATGTATTCGTCTTTGAATCAAACAGTAGCTCCGCAGTTTGTTGAGTTTTTGAACATCAATGAATTCTATGAATTGGTATCCAAAGATTTGGCGGAAAGCACGGAGACGAACGTTTCTCCCAAGGAAATTGCTTCTTGCTTGCGTTTTTCCTCTGTGATTGAGGAAACCAGTTCCTTTTTCGTTTTGATCACTACCAACGATCCTACATTGACCTATAGCGTTGCTCTTTCCGTTGCGGAAATGGCACCTGTTCAGATTGCAAATTATGAGAATATCGGCTCCCTTTCTGTGCTGAGTAATCCTGTAATGCCCACTTCCCCGTCCGGACCCAATGTTGTGCGCAACACTTTGGTAGGGCTTATTTTCGGCTTTATTCTTTCCGCGGCCATCGTGATTCTTCGCGAGCTGACGGATAACAGGATCCGTTCCGCAGAGGAACTGACGGAAAATTTCGGGCTTCCGCTGTTTGGTATCGTTCCGGACTTTTCTTCCCACGAAAAGAAGGGGGTGTAGTTCATGGCAAGTGTTGAAAGACGTCCTTATAAAACTCAGAGCGACGGCGTATGGTTTGGTGTAAGAGAAGCTTATCGAACCATTCGTACCAATTTAATGTTTTCTGTTGCGAAAAAAGGTTGTAAGATCATTGTGATCTCCAGCTCAATTTCCGGCGAAGGAAAAACGACTACTGCGGCCAACGTGGCATTCTCCGTTGCCAGAAACAACCAAAAAGTGCTTCTTATCGACTTAGACCTTCGCAATCCTCATATTTACAAGCTTTTAAAAAAGCCTAACGTTCCCGGCGTGACGAATTTCCTCAGTGGCTTTAATACTCTTGATGAAGTTGTTCACAAGGAAGCCTGCCCCAATCTGGATGTGATTTGTGCAGGTACGATCTCTCCCAACCCTGCGGAAATGGTTGCCAGCGAAGGAATGGCAAAGCTTTTGGCGGAGATGAAGTCAAAATATGATTTCGTAATTATTGATACGCCACCTTTGAATATTGTGTCTGATGCGTTATCTTTGGTTCAGCACGCAGATGGAATCGTTCTGGTTGCCCGTCCCAAGTATACGGCAAAGAAAGATGTTCAGAGAGCCATTGATCAGGTAAATCTGGTTGGCGGAAAGATTCTTGGTCTGATTGCTAACGGCGTGCAGGAAAAGAAGCGCGGTTACGGAAGATATGGTAGGTACGGAAGATACGGAAGATACGGTTATGGCTATGGCAAGGCTGCAGAACAGCCTGAAAAGATGCCAAACAGCACCGAAAACAAAGCGGAGTAATAAAGAATGACAGTCGACATCCATTCTCACCTTTTGCCCGCTGTGGATGACGGCGCTCCCGATCTTAAGACTTCCTGCCGCTTGCTGTCTTCTTTGGCAGAAAACGGTGTAACTCACTTAGCGCTAACACCTCATTTTTATCCGTACAGTCAATCTTTGGAACGCTTTTTGAACAAAAGAAACGCGGCGTTTGAGAAGCTTTTGACTTTGCCTGAGGCGAAGAAATTCTCTTTTTCCTTAGGTGCCGAGGTGTATTTGTCCTCTACACTCTTTAACACGAGAGACCTTTCTCTCTTATGCTACAAAGATACGAATTATATGCTTGTAGAGCCGAAATATGAAAAAATGTTTTCCAAAGAAACAGAAATTCGGCTTCGCCGTTTGATCGCAGACTACGGAATTACTCCCGTAATTGCCCATATTGACAGATACCCCTTCCTTGTGTCAGATGAGAAGCTTCTTAACAAGTTGAAAACAAACGGTTGTATGTTCCAAGCAAATTTTTCGTCATTTTCTTCTTGTTTTTCAAGGAGAAGGCTGATATCCTTGTATCGTAAGGGCTACATTGATTTTCTGGGAGAAGATATTCATGAGGAATGTTTTTCCTTAGAAAAAAGACGAATTATTTTGAATAAGATACAAAAGAAGGAAGCAAGTCTTCTTCCTTTTGTCAATGAAAACGGTAAAAAGCTGCTCTTTCCGCGGAAAGTCCATTCTCAAGTGGAAGAAGAAGCTGCTTTCGGCCAGACGATTTAGCATTTTTTTGGAGGTCATGTATTATGAAAAAAGTAATGGCGTTTTTTCTTGTTGCACTTTTGGTTGTTTCTTTGATTCCCATGAGTGTCAGCGCAAGAAATTTGACGGATGCGGAAAAAGATTTGTTCGTTTACCTGAAAGAGGCCCTCGCGATTTTGGATGACGGTACCAAAGACGTTGCAGGCGCTCTTGCTCAGGGAGAAAACTATATTGCTTCTCTTGCGATCCCTTTGACCGACGAGCAGATCAATATGATCAAGAGTGAAGTGGAAAAAGCGGTTGCAGCAGTAGAGAAAGAAGAGGCCGGTGCTTCTGTCAAAGAGTGGTCTTCGGAAACCCGTAATGAAGTTTTGGACCGTATTGACGAAGCTGCGGGCGTTGTTGATTGTACTGCAGTGGCAGATACGAAGGGTACCGTTACCGTGAAGGATCAGAAGGGGCAGACTGTTGTTGTTGCTACTCCCAATAAGACGGTTATCAAACCGACAGGTCTTGATGCAACGGGTATTTTTGTAGCTGCATCTGCTGTAATGACCCTCCTTTGCGCTTGCGCGTTTGTTTCTAAAAAAGCGCAGCTTTTTTGAGTTTGAACAATGAAAAAGCAGTATATGGTATTAAAATCAGTGGCGATATTGATAGCGCCACTGATTTTATCAATAACGGTAGTTTTTGCTCTTTATCTTTCTTTCGGGAAGACGATTTCTCCCTACCTTTCCATTGTGAATCTTTTTCTGTCACACGAAGAACAGCAAAGCCAAGAGCAAGAATTTGACAATATTTTTGAAGGCTACGAGGGAGACGATTCCAAAGAAGTGATCGATGGAAACGATATCCGCTTTCCCACTCGCGGTGCGCTTTATGCGCGTCTTACCATTGAATCCTGCTCTTTGGAAACGGATGTATATTTTGATGATTCCGATGAAGCTCTTTCCCGCGGTGGTGTTGGCCAGAATTACGGCACCAAGATTCCCGGATACGGAAAACCGATCCTTATCTGTGGACATAATAACGGAAAATTCAACGCCTTGCAGCATGTGAAAGTGGGTGATGTAGTAACGATCACCACCAACTACGGGGTATATCAATACAAAATCAGAGAAACGGTCGTGAAAGATAAAGATGATCCTACAGCCGTTGATCTTTCGCAGGAAAAGGAAGAATTGATCCTCTACACCTGTTACCCCTTTACCACCCTCCGACTGACGAGATATCGATTCTTCGTATATGCAGACAAGATCTCCGGTCCTGAGATCTTGCACTGAAAGGAGGAACAAAATGAAAACGGAATCTATTGCAAAAAAAACGATCCGAGTTGTGATCTCCTCTTTCTTGTCTTTGGTTCTTGCTCTTTCTTTCGTGCTTTTTGGACTGTTGCCCCTTCTTCAGACAGTTTCATCTGCCGATAGCTGGTTGCAGCTGGCGCAGCAAAGCGCTTATGCAGAAAAAATGAGGGAAAATCTTTTGAAGAAGTATACGTTTCTTAGTGAGACTTCAGGGGTGCCTGCGTCGGTTTGCAGCGCTTTTTTGGAAGAGGAACTTCCCTTTGATCTTGCGATCTCACCCATTTCCAAAATGTTTTCTGATGATACGGCTTCTTTTGATCGCGAGAAGATAACAGAAGCTTTCTGCAAAAAGGTGGAAGCGTATGCTATGTCTCTTCGTGAATCAGGAGAACTGGAGATCAGCGAAGAAGAGTGGACGGAAATGAAAGAGGATTTTCCCGTCTTGGCGAAGTATTACGTGGATGAATTCTCTTCCGCGATGAATATGAGCGGAATTTTTTCTATGCTCGCCTCTCCTTTGCGCATGGTGAAAAAAATTATTTCTCCCGTTGCTGTTGCTGCAGGCATCTTTTTTGTCTTTGCCTTTGTGCTGCTTGTTCTGATCCAAAAGAAAAAAGTCTTTGTTTTTGGATATCTTGGTTTTGTATCCGCAGGGATTTTGCTTTTTGCACCGGCTCTGTGGCTAAAAATGGGAAACTATCTCTCAAGACTTGGCGTGGAACCTGTATATTTGAAAGATTTGATCGTAACCCTTGGTAATACCGTAATACAAAAAATGTTAAATTTTGGTATCGCTTATTTTGTGCTGGGTGTGATTTTTGGCATTCTGGCAATTATTATTTATAAAAAAGAGAAGAAATCAAAAGAGGAAAACAATGATCAGACCCCATCAAAATGTGATGCCTGAGATCGATAAATCCGTGTTTCTTGCGGAAACTTGCGCGGTCATTGGCAGAGTAAAGCTTTCTCCGAAGGTCAACGTGTGGTATGGCGCCGTGATCCGCGGTGACGAGAATACGATCGAAATCGGAGAAAACACCAATATTCAGGACAATGTAACGGTTCACGCTGCCGAAGGCTTTCCCGTTTGCTTGGGAAAAGATATTACCGTCGGTCACAATGCCATTGTTCACGGGTGCACCGTAGGGGATGGGACGATGATCGGCATGGGATCCTGTATTTTAAACGGAGCCGTCATCGGTAAGGGCTGCCTTATTGGCGCGGGAGCGCTCGTAAAAGAGGGAATGGAAATTCCCGACTATTCCCTTGTGGTAGGCGTTCCTGCAAAGGTGATTCGCACCCTTGATGAGAAGACCGTAGAAAAAATCAAGAAAAATGCTGAGATGTACACTTCTCTCGCCGCGGAGTATCAGGAAGAATGCTGATTTGTCCCGTTTGCTCACTGCCTCTTTGTCTTGACGGAAAAACAGCACGTTGTGAAAAAGGGCATAGCTTTGATGTTTCCAAGGAAGGATACCTTAATCTTCTTATGGATTCTTCTGCTCGCGGCCACGGCGATGATAAAAATATGCTTTTGGCCCGCAGAGCGTTTTTGGAGAAAGGCTATTATGAACCCTTGCGTTCAAAGCTTGAGGAGACAGCGATGAAGCTCTTTCCGACAAACGGTACTTTTCTTGATGCCGGCTGCGGAGAAGGGTATTACACCGAAGGCGTTCTCCGTCGGCTTTATGAAAGCGGGAAAAATCCCCATGGCTTTGCATTCGATATTTCCAAGGATGCCGTTCGCCTTTGCGCAAAAAGGCTTCGTGACAAAGGAAACTTTTTTGTGGCAAGCACCTTTCATATTCCCGTGGCGGAAGAAAGCGCAGATCTTTTGTTTTCTCTGTTTGCTCCTTATTCGGAAAATGAATTTTTACGTATATTGAAGCCCGGTGGCTATTTGGTGCGCGCGGTTCCGCTGGAGGATCATCTTTTTTCTTTAAAGGAAAAAGTGTATGAAAATCCTACGAAAAACCTTTCTGCGGCTGTTATCGGCGAGGGCTTTCATCTTTCCGAGGAGGTCCGCGTAAAAAAAGAGATACATCTTTCTTCCGGGGAAGATATTTTCAATCTTTTCGGCATGACTCCTTACGCTCACAAAACCTCCCCTCGGGATATAAAAAAACTTTCGCAGCTTCAGAGTCTTGATACTGAAATGGATATTGGAATCTTAATTTATTGTAAAAGGCAGTGAAAGAACACTGTAATGAATAAAAAAATCTTGCAATGCTCTTTGAAATCCTGTATAATCAAGGGAGAATGAGGAAAAGGAGGCGCTAAATGAAACGTTCGCTGAGAGATTATCTTCTCACCTTGGCGGTAGCAATTGCAGTATTTACCGTAGTTGCCGTGTTTTTGATCCGCGCAGCAGAAGGCTTGATGGGCGATGTGGTACATAAGATCGGCGCCCAGGAGGAAGAAACGAAGACAGAAGAAGGTTTAACCCCCGAAACTCAGGAATCCCTTCCTGCAGGAAGTGACAATGTTCAGACCTCCGAGGAAGATATTACCGCCACGTTTCTTTTTCTCGGTGTAGATCATAATGAAAAAAATGCCGATGCCATTTTTCTCGTAGGTATCAATGCTACCGAAAAAAAGGCGACGGTTTCTTTGATCCCCTCCAACACGGTGGTTCCCGAGGCGGATAAAAAATACGAATTGGGCTCCCTTTACTCTACCCGCAGCGCCAATTTTTATCGGGAGTTTGTTGCTCAGGAAACAGGTATTACGGCAGATTACTACGTTTCCATGCCGATGTATGCCCTTTCTAATCTCATCGATTTCCTAGGCGGTATTCAGTATACCGTGCCGGAAGATATGTATTATTTTGATCCCACCCAGAATCTGAAGATCAATCTTCAAAAGGGAAGTCAGCTTCTCACCGGCGATCAGGCAGTTCAACTTGTTTCTTACCGCGGATACGCCAACGGTGATACTGCCAGAGAAGATACGCAGCTTAATTTTGTCCGTGCGTTCTGCAGCACCTTCCTTCGGCCGGAGAATCTTTCCCGTGCAAAAGCCATTATGTATAATGTGATGTACAATGTGGAAACGGATTTTGAAGAATTGGATATGAATACCCTAGGTGAGGTTATTTTCAGCTTTGATAGCTATGAGCAGACCTACACCCGTATTCCCGGCTCTACGACTTCTGCCGGCTTTTATGCCATCAGCGCTTCAAAGGCAAAGGAACTCTTTAAGATCTATTCGTAAATAAAAAGGAGGCGAAGACCTCCTTTTTGTTTTAAAACGGAGAATTTTATGGAAGAAAAAATGATCCCTCTCTCTCGGGAGGAAGAAACGAAAAAAGAAGAAATCAAAAAAGGAAATTCTTTCTTTGATTTTGTGGAAAAGACGAGATCGGGAAAACTACCCCTTCTCGCATCGTTTTTGTTGCCCTTTTTTATTTTCTCTCTGTTCCTTGCTGTGGAGGGAGTGTATCCTTTTGGCGACGGACAGATCATAAACTATGATGGCTGGCATCAGTATTACCCCTTTGTTCTGAAGCTGTGGGATCATTTCCATGAGGGCACCAGCCTTCTTTACGATTGGTCCATGGGTATGGGAACCAATTTTCTTTCCATGCTTTCTTACTACGGCTCCAGTCCCTTGAATCTATTGCTTCTTTTGGTGCCCGTCAGAGAATTCCGCTTTTTGTTCACTCTCTTTGTGGTGATCCGTATTGCCCTTGCAGGCTTTTTTATGTACCTGTTTTTACGGAAAGCGTTTAAAAATACAGGTTGGGGCGGTGTTTTCTTCTCCTTGGGTTACGCCCTCAGCGGATATATTCTCGGCTATTTCTGGAATATGATGTGGCTGGATACGGTCGCTTTGCTTCCTCTGTTGTGCCTTAGCTTTTTAAAGCTGTTCCGAGAAGGAAAGACGGCTCTTTACGTTTTTGTTCTGGCACTCAGCCTTTTTTCCAATTACTATATTGGCTATATGAGCTGCCTTTTCATCATTCTTTTGTTTTTTGCACTTTGTGTCATTGACAAGGTGAGTCTTTCCGGCTTTTTCAAAAAAGGATTTCGTTTGCTTCTCACCTCCATTCTCGGCGCGGGAATGACGGTGGTTCTTTTGCTCCCTGCATTTTTCGGGCTTATGAATACTGCCTCCACCACGGGAGAGGTCGGGGTATATGTTTCATTTTACGAATCCGTAAGAGATCTCTTTACGCCTCTTACCTCCTTCCATATTCCCGCAGTGATGGACGGTCTGCCTAATCTTTCCACCGCGGCGGTGAT
The DNA here is from genome assembly GCA_045531235.1 of Eubacteriales bacterium. Classification (GTDB taxonomy): domain Bacteria; phylum Bacillota; class Clostridia; order Oscillospirales; family SIG627; genus RGIG5579. The sequence goes on along the minus strand of JAZSDQ010000098.1, from coordinate 35,355 downwards.
CTCCCTTTTTGCCTTTGCTTTTCTGTGGGCAAAGAAGATTCCCTTCCGCGAAAAAATGGTGGCGTTCTTCCTCCTGGCGATCCTTCTTTTCTCTATGAATTTCAGTGTTGCAAACTATGTTTGGCACGGTATGCACTTTACCAATATGATCCCCTACCGCTTTGCCTTTCTTTTTGCTTTCGTAGTGGTGGTTATGGCGTATCGCTATTACAAAAAGGGACTTTTGGGCTTTGATCTGGTGGATGGAATCGGAATGATCTTGTTCTCCGGTCTGATCACCTTTTCCGCCTACGGCTACTATCCCGATTGGAGTATTTTGGCGACGGTGGCTGTTTTTGCCTTAATGACCATCATTTGTGTGCTGTTCTCAGTGAAAATTTTGAACAAAAGGACGTTTTCCGCCATTCTTTGCGCCGTTCTTACCGTAGAATTGACTGCGGCGGCGTATCTTGGTATCCACGAAGTAGGTACGACAAGCTACGAATATTATTTTGACGGAGAAACCGGTGAAGCCGTGCAGTCTGTGGTGGATCATGCGGCAGAATTGGAGAAGGACGGAGAGCTCTTTTACCGTACGGAAGTGACGGAGTGGCGAAGCCTTAACGATTCCTGTTTTTACAATTATAACGGAATTTCCCAATTTGCATCTTCCGCCAATCGAAACGTATCCCGATTTATGGAAAAAGTGGGTATGCCTGCCGATGATGGCAGCAACCGCTTCGTTTATGTTCACGGAACGCCTCTGATGAATACCCTTTTGGGTATTAAATATCTTATCAGCAAAAACGGAACTTTGACGGATCAAGGACTGAAATTGGTGCAGTCTTTCCCCAACGGAAGTAACGTTACCTTGTATGAAAACACGGAATTTCTCGGCCTTGGCTTTATGGCAGACGAGGGGGCAGGGGAATTTGCTTTTGATGATACGATGATGCCCTATGAAAAGCAGAACGCCATGTTCTCCGCTTTGACGGGGTTGGAAGGGGATCTTTTCCAAAGAATCGATCCTTCTGCAGGGGATCAGCTGGGAATTCAGGCAGACAGAAAAGAGAACGGTCTGTTTGAATTTGTCAGTGATACGGTGGAGGAAGGAAAAGAGGCAGAGCGCGTCCTTCGCCTTTCCTACACCGTGCCGTCTTCGGGAAATGTCTATATTTATGCAGATGTCCCCATGGCAAATTACGTTCAGGTCAACAATGCCTGGCACTGCATTGAAGAATATCCCAATTTCTTTTCGGCAGGCTATTTTTCCTCGGGAGAGAGCTTTATTCTCCGCACCGTCATTGACGACGAAGGGCTGAGTGAATTTTCGGGAACGGCAACCTTCCACGTTTGTGTCATTGATACCGCTTTGTGGGAAAAAGGTCTTGCCATTCTGAAAGAAAACAAAATGAAGCTGACTTCTTTTGAAGATACTTCCCTTACCGCAACCGTGACTGCCAAGGAAGACGGTTATCTCTACACCTCCATTCCCATGGAGCTGGATAAGAACTGGACGGTTCTGGTAGACGGTGAAAAGGCGGAACTTGTTCCTTTTGCCGGCGCTTTCGTCGGTATGTATCTGGAAGAAGGGGAGCACAGCCTCAGCTTTTCCTATTCACCTGCAGGCTATGCCAAGGGAAGATGGATCTCCCTTGTTTCCGTTCTTATTTTTGTCTGCCTTGCCGTGGCAGAGAAAAAAGGCTTCCGCTTGTTCCCCGAAAAAGAGCCTATGGCATTGACGGGTGCTGAGGAAAAAGAAGAAAGCGCAATAACTGCAGAAGAAACCCTTGCGGTTTCAACGGAAGAAGAATTGAATTCGGAAGAAAAAGAAATCAGCCAAGGAGAAAAAAGTGACCATACAGAAACTGATGAGCATCACCCGTAAGGGGCTGGATGACTTTTCTATGCTCCAAGAGGGCGAAACGGTGGTGGTCGGCGTTTCCGGCGGCAAGGATTCTCTTGCACTGGTGACTGCTTTGGCTCATTTATCTCGCTTTCACCCAAAGAGGATTACTGTCAAAGCGCTGACGGTGGATATGGGCTTCCCTCAGGCGGATTACAGCCCCATTGCCCGTTATCTTGAGGAGCTTGGGGTAGAATATCGCGTGGAAAAAACGGAACTTGGAAAACTGATCTTTGATGTAAGAAAAGAAAAGAATCCTTGCTCTCTTTGCTCAAAAATGAAGCGCGGGATCCTTTGCGATGCCGTCAAGGAAATGGGCTCGTCCACCCTCGCTCTTGCCCATCATCGGGACGATCTTATTGATACTTTTTTGATGAATCTTTTTTATGCAGGCAGGATCGATACCTTTTTGCCTGTGACGGAGCTGACGAAAAGCGGTGTTAAGGTGATCCGCCCCTTCGTGTATACCGAGGAAAAGGATCTTGTGTATTTTACCAATAAAAATCCCATGCCCGTTTGTCCCTCTTTTTGCCCTGCGGATAAAAATACGGTGCGGGAAGATATGAAAAATCTCCTTCGTACTCTCGCCAAAGAAAATCCCGATATTAAGGAGAAGGTTTTCGGCGCCATTTTGCGCTCGGGACTGCTTCATCGTACAGAAAACGATACCATTCATTCCTAGGCTTGGAAAAATGTGAAAAAAGTGTTAATATTCATTCCCAAACCTTGCTTTTTGCCGGGGATAGGGTATAATAAAAACAGAATTTAGCACTCAAGAAGCGAGAGTGCTAATCACAAAAAAGATCATTTTCAGGAGGTAAAGAAAATGTTGAAACCCCTTAACGACAGAGTTGTCCTTAAAATGGCAGCCGCAGAAGAAAAGACCGTTTCCGGTATCATTCTTGCCGGTGCTGCAAAAGAGAAGCCTGAAATCGCAGAGGTTATTGCAGTAGGCCCCGGCGCTGTAGTAGACGGCGAAAAGGTTGAAATGACCGTAAAAGAAGGCGATAAGGTTATTATGAGCAAATACGCAGGTACTGAAGTGAAGTACCAGGGCGAAGAATACGTGATCGTGAGAATGGGTGACATTCTCGCCATTGTAGACTAAGGAGGAAAAGTTATGGCAAAAGATATTATTTACGGCATTGAAGCCAGAAATAAACTGATGAGAGGTATTGATCAGCTGGCTGACGCTGTGAAGGCTACCATCGGTCCCAAGGGTAGAAACGTTGTTCTGGATAAGAAATTCGGCGCTCCCCTGATCACCAATGACGGTGTTACCATTGCAAAAGAGATCGAACTGAAAGATGCTTTTGAAAATATGGGCGCGCAGCTGGTAAGAGAAGTTGCAGTGAAGACCAATGACGCAGCAGGTGACGGTACCACCACCGCAACCGTTCTTGCTCAGGCTTTCGTTCGCGAGGGTATGAAGAACGTTACTGCAGGCGCAAATCCCATGATCATCAAAAAGGGTATTTCCAAGGCAGTGGATGCTGCCATCGCTTGTCTGAAAGAAAACTCCAAGCCTGTTTCCGGTAAGGAAGATATCGTTCGCGTCGGTACTATTTCCGGCGGCGATGAATTGGTTGGTGTGCTTCTGGCTGACGCTATGGAAAAGGTTTCCGCTGACGGTGTTATTACCGTTGAGGAATCCAAGTCTGCAGAAACCTACTGCGAAGTGGTAGAGGGTATGCAGTTTGACCGCGGTTATATGTCCCCCTATATGGTAACCGATACCGATAAGATGGAAGCTGTCATTGACGATGCCGTGCTTCTCATTACCGATAAGAAGATCTCCAACATTCAGGAGATCCTGCCCCTTCTGGAGCAGATTATGCAGTCCGGCAAAAAGCTTGTGATCATTGCAGAAGAAGTAGAAGGCGAAGCCCTTTCTACCCTCCTTGTCAATAAGCTCCGCGGCACCTTTACCTGCGTTGCAGTCAAGGCTCCCGGCTTTGGTGACAGAAGAAAGGAAATGCTTGAGGATATTGCCATTCTCACCGGCGGTACCGTTGTTTCCTCCGACCTCGGTCTGGATCTTAAGGAGACCACTCTGGATATGCTCGGTAAAGCAAAGCAGGTGAAGATCAATAAGGAAACCACCATCATTGTTGGCGGCCAGGGCGATGCCAAGGCAATTCAGGACCGCATCGGCTCCATCAAGAACAGCATTGAAATTACTACCAGCGACTTCGACCGCGAAAAGCTTCAGGAAAGACTTGCTAAGCTTGCCGGTGGTGTTGCCGTCATTAAGGTTGGCGCTGCTACCGAAGCAGAAATGAAGGATAAGAAGCTCCGCATTGAGGACGCTCTCAACGCTACCCGTGCCGCAGTAGAAGAAGGTATCGTACCCGGCGGCGGTGTTGCCCTTCTCAATACCATTCCCGCAGTACAGAAGGTTCTTGAGGAAACCGAAGGCGAAGAAAAGATCGGTGTGAAGATCGTTCTCCGCGCTCTGGAAGAGCCCGCCCGTCAGATCGCCGCAAATGCAGGCTTTGACGGAAGCGTTATCATTGATAAGATCCTCGGTTCTCAGCGTACCGCTTACGGCTTCAACGCTTACTCCGAAGAGTATGTGGATATGTATGAAGCAGGTATCATTGATCCTACCAAGGTGACCCGTTCTGCTCTTGCCAACGCTTCCAGCGTTGCTGCAATGGTACTGACCACCGAAGTTCTCGTTACCGAGAATAAGGAAGACGAAAAGGCTGCCATGATGGCTCAGGCTGCAGGCGGCGCAGGCGGAATGTATTAATTGAATAAAGAAAAAAGACCAAGCCAAGGCTTGGTCTTTTTTTATTGCATATTAGAGAAAAAGATGAAAGTAAGCTAATACCACCGCGCCGAGAGCGATGCGGTACCAACCGAAGGCAGCGAAGGAATGCTTCTTTACATAGTCCATTAAGAATTTGATACAGAAATAAGAGGTAATAAAAGCGGAAAGACAGCCAATGCCGAGAAGCAGGAGCTGAGAGCCTGTAAAATCAAAGCCGAATTTCAAGAGCTTTAAAAGACTGTAGCCTGCCATAACGGGGACGGCAAGGAAAAAGGTAAATTCCGCGGCAGCTACGCGGCTGATGCCGAGAAGCCTTGCGCCGATGATGGTAGAGCCGGAACGGCTGGTGCCGGGAATGATGGAAAGCACCTGAAACAGACCGATGAGAAACGCATTTTTGTAGCTGATCTCGTCTACGGAAGTAATTTTTCCGGGGGAATCGGCATTTTTCTTTTCAACGATAAGAAAAGCGATGCCGTAAAGGATCAGCGCCAATGCAATAACCGTAGGCGTTTCAAAATGGGCTTCGATATAATCGTCAAAAAGGAAAACTGCCGCCGCACCGGGAATGCAGGCTAAAACGACTTTGCCCCACATGATCATAATGTTCTTTTTGATCTTGATGCCGCCCTCTGCCTTTTTGCGGATCTCAAAAGGGAAGAGCCTTTCCCAAAACAGAAGGATCACCGCCAGAATGGCGCCGAGCTGAATCACAATGAAAAACAGCTCCTTAAATTCTTCCGTTTCTTTCATTTGCAGAAATTCATCTACCAGGAGCATGTGCCCCGTGGAGCTGATGGGAAGCCACTCGGTGATTCCCTCCACAATGCCGAGGAAAAGAACCTTTAAAGTCTCAATAAAATTTGCCATACCGTATCCTTTCATTTTTATATAGGATATGCTCGTATTTTTCTCATTTTACCATAGCCCACTTTTTTTGTAAAGGAAAACAAATATTGACAAGAAAAAAGAAAAGGATTATAATGAAAATAGGAACAAGCGGAAAGAAAGAGCCGTTCCACAGAGAGGCAGGCAAGGTGTAAGCTGCCGTTCGGTGTTTTTTTCGTACCATCCTTTTAAGTTCCGCAGGAAATGGCGGCGCGCTCCGCGAAACGGAGAAAAGAGTGCGGATATTTATCCGAATTCGGGTGGAACCGTGGGATCAAACTCACCCCGAAAGCACAATGCTTTCGGGGTGTTATTTTTTTACCCCCCGAGAATAAGGAGGACATGATGAAAGTAATTTGTTATGACGGTGCGATCCGTGACGATCTGACTCCCGAAGAAGAGCTTCAGGTCATTCGCCACACGGCGGCGCACGTGCTTGCCCAGGCGGGAAAGCGCCTGTATCCCCAGGCTGATTTTGCCTTTGGCCCTGCCACGGAAAAGGGATTTTTCTATGACGTGGATCTTGGCGAGGAGAAGCTCAGCGATGAAGATCTGGTTCGCATCGAAAACGAAATGCGCAAAATTGTGAAAGAGAATCTTCCCATTAAGCCTTTTATTCTTCCCAGAGAAGAAGCCATTGCTTTGATGGAAGAGAGAAAAGAGAAGTATAAGGTGGAGCATATCGGCGATCTGGATGAGAGCGCCCCCATCAGCTTCTATCAGCAGGGCGAATACATTGATATGTGTATCGGACCTCACCTGACCTACACCAAGGCGCTGAAGGCGTTTAAGATCACCCAGCAGTCCGGCGCATATTGGAAGAACGATAAAAACAATAAGATGCTTACCCGTATCGGCGGTATTGCTTTCCGTTCTCAGGAAGAATTGGAAGAGCATCTGAGACTGATGGAAGAAGCAGAAAAGCGTGACCATCGCCGCATCGGCAAGGAGATGGGTCTGTTTATGCTTTGCGAGGAAGGCCCCGGATTTCCTTTCTTCCTGCCTCGCGGTATGGCGCTGAAAAATGCCCTCATTGATTATTGGAGAGAGATCCACTACAGAGATCATTACGTAGAGGTTTCCACTCCTATGATCATGAACCGCGCCCTGTGGGAAACCAGCGGTCACTGGGATCACTACAAGGACAATATGTATTCCACTACCATTGATGAAGAAACCTACTGCATCAAGCCGATGAACTGCCCCGGCGGCGTGATGGTTTACCGTTCCAGCCCCCACTCCTACCGTGATCTTCCCATGCGCGTAGGGGAACTTGGTCTTGTTCACAGACACGAACTGAAGGGCGCGCTCCACGGTCTGTTCCGTGTGCGCTGCTTCACTCAGGACGATGCCCATATCTTTATGCGCCCCGATCAGATCACCAGCGAAATTATGGGCGTTGTAGATATGATCAACGAAGTATATACCAAATTCGGCTTTAAATACTTTATTGAGCTTTCCACCCGTCCCGAAAACTCCATGGGTAGCGATGAGGACTGGGAAGCAGCTACCGAAGGTCTGAAAGGCGCTTTGGAAAAGCTTGGTCTTGATTATATCATCAATGAAGGCGACGGCGCGTTCTACGGTCCCAAGATCGACTTCCACCTGGAAGACAGCCTTGGCAGAAGCTGGCAGTGCGGCACCATTCAGCTGGACTTCCAGATGCCCATCAACTTCCAATTGGAATACGTAGATGAAACCGGCGCAAAGAAGCGTCCCATTATGATCCACAGAGTATGCTTCGGTTCTATTGAGCGCTTTATCGGTATTCTTACCGAGCATTTTGCAGGTAAGTTCCCCGCATGGCTTGCTCCCGTTCAGGTGAAGGTACTTCCCGTTTCCGAAAAGAGCATGGAATACTCCGAAAAGGTTTATAAGGCCATTCGTGCCGCAGGTATTCGCTGCGAGCTGGACGACAGAAACGAGAAGATCGGCTACAAGATCCGCGAAGCGCAGATGGTAGACCGTGTTCCTTATATGCTCATTCTCGGCGGCAAGGAAGTGGATGAAGGCACGGTTTCCGTTCGTAACCGCGATACGGCAGAAACGGAAGTGATGTCTCTCGAAGCCTTTATCGAAAAGATCACCACCGAAACCAAAAAACGCGCGTAAATAAAAAGCCTCGATGACTTTCATCGAGGCTTTTATCATCGATAAAAAAAGCACCCGAAAGGGTGCTTTTTTTGCTTTTTAGAAGAGACCTTCTTCCATCATAGCGGTGGCAACCTTTTTAAAGCCTGCAAGGTTTGCACCTGCTACCAGGTCGTAGCCGAGACCGTATTCCTCGGCAGCTTCCATGCTCATATCGTGGATGTTTTTCATAATGGTCTTCAGCTTTTCATCAACCTCTTCGGCAGACCAGCTGAGACGCTCGGAGTTCTGGCTCATTTCCAGACCGGAAACAGCAACACCGCCGGCGTTTACTGCCTTGGAGGGAGCAACGATCATGTGAGGCTGCTTGCGCAGGAACTCAAGGGCATCGTTGGTGGTGGGCATATTGGCAACCTCGATGTAGTATTTTACACCGGAGGCGGCGATCTTCTCTGCAGAATCCATACGAACGTCATTCTGAACAGCAGCGGGCATATAAATATCTACGTCCTTTACGCCCCAGCACTTTTCACCGGGAACGAATTCTACGCCGTATTTTTCAGCGTAGGGCTGGCAGTGCATGGGATCCTTCGCGCGCATTTCCAGAATATAGTCAAGCTTTTCACCGGTTACACCTTCGGGATCGTGAATGTATCCGTCGGGACCCGCAAAATAGGTAACCTTAGCGCCAAGCTCTGCGGCCTTCTTCATAATACCCCAGCCTACGTTACCGTAGCCGGAAACGGCAATGCGCTTGCCTTCAATGCTATCGTTTTCGTGCTTCAATACTTCCTGGAGGTAGTAAACAGCGCCGTAGCCGGTAGCCTCGGGACGAACCAGAGAGCCGCCGTAGCTGAGACCCTTGCCGGTGAGAACGCCGTTTTCCCAAACGCCCTTCAGACGGCGATACTGACCGAAGAGATAGCCGATCTCGCGACCGCCTACGCCCATATCACCTGCGGGTACGTCAATATCGGGACCGATGTAGCGGTAAAGTGCTGTCATAAAGGACTGGCAGAAGCGCATAACTTCCGCATCGCTCTTACCTGCAGGATCAAAATCGGAACCACCCTTGGCGCCGCCCATGGGAAGACCGGTGAGGCTGTTTTTGAAGGTCTGCTCAAAGCCCAGGAACTTGATGATGCTGGGGCAAACATTTTTCTGGAAGCGAAGGCCTCCCTTGTAGGGGCCGATGGCACCGTTGAACTGACAACGGTAACCGATATTGGTATGAGTATTGCCGGCATCGTCGGTCCAGACCACACGGAAGGTGAACATACGCTCAGGCTCAACCATGCGGGTCAGGATATCTGCCTTCTCATATTCGGGGTGCTTGTCGATCATAGGGGAAACGGAAGAAAGTACTTCTTCTACCGTCTGCACAAATTCGGGTTCACTGCTATGCTTTTCTTTTACATAGTCGATGACGCGCTTTACATATTCGTTCATTATCGTAACTCCTTTTTTCTCTTCGCGAAACGCATATTTATTATGCCCAAATTGAAAATTTAAGCAAACAATGGATTTATTATAGCATTTTTTCCAATTTTTACAATGGATTTTCGGTAATTTCTACAAGTTCTTTCCAAGTATTGCAAGCAAACGAGATTCCTTTTTCAAAATAAACATATAAAGTTAAAAAATTATTTTTTAAAGGCGAGGGCGGCTCATTAATTTATTTTTCTAAAAATAGAAAAAGAGAGTCGATGTGATATAATGCTTTTGTTTTTTTGTTTTCAATGAATATTTTATGAATTTTTTTGGCAAGTACCTAAAAAATTACTCTCAAAAGGTGATGTTAAGAGATTTATTACGGAAATGGGAAAGTTTTGATTGTCTTTTTGCTGAGTTTTCTTGTGGGAATTGATTGACAAGTGTTTCTATTTTTTGCTAAAATGAAAGAAATGTTTGGAGAAGGAAGATGGACAAAAAAGGTCTTAGCTTAAGTGTTGGATTTGGTAAAAAAGAAATCACGCCGCCTTTGGGGACTCCTTTGGTGGGTTATTATCGTTCCCGTGTTGTCAAGGGCGTATTGGATCCTCTTTTTGTCCGTGCGGCAATATTGGAAACTGAGGGTGAAAAGGCACTTGTGATGACCCTGGATATCTGTCTGATTTCTAAGCCGCTTTCCTTGGAAATACGTAGTCTTGTTGCTGAAAAAGTTGGACTTTCTCCCGATGCCATTCTTCTTTCCGTTTCCCATACCCATACCGGTCCTTTAACAGGCAAAGATTTTGCCTCAGATACCTATGTAGACCCCTCTTATCTTGAATTTTTGAAGCAGTGCGCGGTTGAAGCGAGTCTGGAGGCCTTGGAGGATCTTGCGCCGTCAAGAATGTTTTTTGCCAAAGGGGAAGCCAAGGGAATTTCCTTTATTCGTCGCTACCGTATGAAAGACGGCAGTGTAAAGACCAATCCGAAACCGCTGGATCCCGAGGTCGATCATCCCTTGGGTGTGCCAAATGAAGAAGTACGTCTTCTGAAGGTGGAAAGAGACGGGGCAGGGGATATCTATTTTGTGAATTTCGGTACTCACGCTGATACCGTCGGCGGGGAATACGTCAGTGCCGATTGGCCCGGTTACCTGTGCTCTGTTCTGGAAGGAGCGGTCCCTGAAAGCCGATGCATGTTCCTTTTGGGGCCACAAGGGGATGTGAACCATATTACCCCGTTTGCGCCGGATTGGGGTGTGATCAATGAGAAAAAAGAAAAGGGAGATCCCAAAGGCAAAATCGATCACGCCCGCTATATGGGCAGAGTCATTGCAGGAGAGGTCCTGAAGATTTGTGACCGTGCCGAGGAAGTGAAAACAGACAAGATCAGTTTCGGTGCCGTAGAGCTTAATCTTCCCACCAACCGCGACTCCTTTCGCTTGGAAGAAGCGAAGAAAATCTATAGCGAATATCTTGCCGCTTATGAAAAGGGAGAAAAATATGTTCCCTGCGGAATGAGCGTTCCCGAGGCAAGACGCATTGTGAGAATGGAAAAAGAGCCTGATTTTTATCAGTTTTCCATATATGCTGTTCGCCTGGGAGAATTTGTGTTTGCAGGCCTTCCCGGTGAGCCTTTTACCGAGATTGGAAGACGGATTTCGGAAACATCCCCTTTTAAGAAGATGATCCTGGCTTGTCAGACCAATGCTTCCTGCGGATATGTGGGAACGAGCCGCGCTTACGAAGAGGGTGGTTATGAAGTTTTGACCTCCAGCTATAAAAAAGGTGCAGATGAAGTGATGGTAAAGGGAATGCTTTCCCTGCTGGAAACCCTGAATTCATAAAAGACGGCGAAAGCCGTCTTTTTTCTTTATTTTTGGGGAAGAATAATGACAAAAAAATCAAGATTTTATAAAGTTTTCTGAAACAATGGAGAAAGCGGGTCAAAAGGTTGACACGTCTTTTTTGAAATGGTAAAATAAATCATCAAAATATCATAATATGAAAAACAAGGAGAAACGTTATGTGTGTCATTGCAGGTTATTCCGGTAACAAACGTGCCGCCCCTATCCTTATTGAAATGCTTCGCAGAGAGCAGTTTTTTGACGGTGGAAAGGCAACCGGAATCGTTACCATCCACGAAGGAAAGATCTATACCGCCAAAGTTCTTGGTGAGCTGGACGATCTTCTCCGGGAAACCGACGCCATCAATTTCCCCGGTACTTGCGGATTGATCCATTCCCGTCCCGCTGCCAACCGAGTTGAGCATGCTCATCCTTTTATCAGCCACGACGGCAAATGTGCCCTCGTTGCAAACGGCACTTTGCGTACTGTTACCACGCCCGAGTGGTACGAGCTTCTCAATAAAACGGCGCAGAGTTACTACGACCGTGGTATGATGGTCACCGCTTATGAAACCGCTACGCTGAAAAAGAATCATCTGGCAAACGGTATGTATTTCCACGTAATGGAGCCTACGGTACAACAGCTTGGAGAAGCTTTGCTGGAAGGCGCTACCCCCGAAAAGGCAGAAAATGCAATGAGAGATGCTCTTTCTTTGCTTCCTTGTGAAAATGTTTCTCTTTCCGTACATGCCGATCTTCCCGGCTTGATCACCATCGGCTGTTTTACCCGCGCCATTGAAGTTGGTATGAACGGGGAAGAAAGCTACCTTGCTACCTCAGCCCTTGCATTCCCCGAGGATGCGGGCATTGAGCAGATCGTTTCCGTGCCTCACGGCTCTGTTACTCAGGTAACTCCCGGTAAGATGCACATCGCAGGTAAGGGCTTTGACGGCATTCGGGTAGAGCCTGTAACCCCCCGTGCTTTCAAGGTGGCTTACGAAAGATTGGAAAAGATCCTCAGCGAGGGCGAACCCAAGTCCCTTGGTGAATTTGACTATAGCAGCGACTGGCAGGCGTTTTGGTCTGAGCCTATTGCCGAGTGCAAATACAACAACGGACTTTCTCCTTTCAAGCCACAGGTAGCTTTGACCTACCGCGTTCTGTACGCCTTCCACAAGGAGGGTCGTCTCCGCGGCTGTCTTGGAGAACACAAAGGTTCCAAGCGTATTAAATTCTGGTTGGAAAATAAATAAAATAAAGAAAAGACGGCTTCGGCCGTCTTTTTTTGATCTTCATATTTTCTTAATGTTAATTTTTGTTGACTTTTCAACAAAAAAGTGATAAATTGAATGTGTGATTGATATATCTTTGGGGAGGGAAAATGAAACAGCGCTTTGAAATGTTTACCATCTTGATCCATCGCATCGCCCGTAGCATCAGAAAAATTGAAAACCGCGAAATGGCGGAGTATGGCCTGAGAAGCGCCCACATTTCCTGCCTTTATTATTTGCACCTTTCCCGCGGTCTTACCCTGACAGAGCTGTGTGAGCGCTGCGAGGAAGATAAGGCGACCGTTTCCCGGGCCGTAGGCTTTTTGGAAAAGAACGGATATCTTGTTTCTGACGGAAAAAATATAAAACGCTATAAATACCCTCTCATTCTTACGGAAAAGGGGAAAGAGATGGGGAAAACGATTCTGGAAAAGGTGGACGGTGTTCTGGAAACGCTGAATGACGGCCTGACGGAAGAAGAAAGAATTGCTTTTTACCGCAGCTTATCCATTATCAGTGAAAGACTGGAGCGAGTTGCCGAAAAATAAGGCAAATTTTATAACGAGGAAAAGATTATGAGTGTAACTGTAAAAGAGGTACTCAGCGAAAAAGAAAAAAAGAAGTGGGTGGAATTTCCCAATAAGCTTTTTGGAGATAACCCCAATTTCGTTCCGTTTTTGGCAAGTGACGAAATGGATACCTTCACCGAAGGGAAAAATCCCGCCTATGAATTTTGCGAAACCAAGCTCTTTCTTGCTTATAAGGATGAGAAGATCGTCGGTCGTATTGCGGGGCTGATCAACCACGCCTACAATAAAAAGTGGGAGAAAAACGCCATGCGCTTTACCCGCTTTGATTTTATAGACGATTATGAAGTATCCCAAGCCCTCTTTGATGCTGTGGTAGCCTGGGGCAAGGAAAAGGGCTATACGGAGATTATGGGGCCCATCGGCTTTACGGATATGGACCACGAGGGAATGCTTGTGGAAGGCTTTGATGAATTCAATATGGCCATCACCTTTTATAACGATCCCTACTATCTTGTGCATATGGAAAAACTGGGACTGAAAAAGGATATTGACTGGATCGAGTACCTGATTCGCGTTCCCGAGAAAAATGATCCCCGCATTGCGCGTATTGCAAAGCACGTGCAGAAAAAGCACGATTTTCAAGTTGTAATATATAAGGATAGAAAGACCCTTTATAAAGAAGCCTTTGAAGCCTTCGGCCTGATCGATGTGGCGTTTTCCAAGCTTTACGGCACGGTACCGCTGACCCCTGCCGTTATTCAAAATGTTATTGACGGCTACGTTCCCCTGGTCAATCTGGATTATATCTGCTCGGTCAAGACCAAAGAAGGAAAAATCGTCGGCTTCGGCGTTTTGGTGCCTTCTCTGGCAAAAGCGCAGAAAAAGTCTGACGGAAAGCTCTTTCCCTTTGGTATCGTAAGAATGCTCCGCGCTTTGAAGGGTAAAAACGATACCTTGGAAATGTATTTTGTGGCGGTAGAGCCGAAATATCAGAACCAGGGCGTACCTGCCATTATCATTGATACCCTTTTGACAAAGCTGATTGAAAACGGAGTAAAATATTGTGAAACCGGCCCTCAGCTGGAAACCAACGGCGCCGTGCACAGTATGTGGAATCAATTTGAAAAGCGTCAGCATAAGCGCCGTCGCTGCTATAAAAAAGAGATCTGAGGAAAGAAAAATGAAGGATAAAAAAGAATTGCTGAGAGCTTTAAAATTTACGTTGTTCTCCGTGTCGGCAGGAATCATTCAGGTAGCTTCCTTTGCCCTTCTTGAAATTTTTATCAAGGATTATTGGATCCCGTATCTTATTTCCCTTACCTTGTCCATTCTTTGGAATTTCACTCTCAATCGACGCTATACCTTTCAGTCTGCCGCTAACGTTCCCGTGGCAATGGCAAAGGTTTTCGGCTTTTATCTTGTCTTTACCCCTCTTTCCACCTGGCTCGGTACCGTGGCGGAAAAGGCAGGCTGGAACGATTTTATCATTCTCGCTCTGACCATGCTTTCCAATTTCATTCTGGAATACCTTTTCTGCAAATTCATCGTCTACCGCGGCAAAGAGGATACCCTGAAAAAATAAAAGAAAAGCACTTGCTATTGCAAGTGCTTTTTTCTGGTGGAGCATAGGGGACTTGAACCCCTGACCCCCACATTGCCAGTGTGGTGCGCTCCCAACACACGCAAAATTATACCCCCGAAAAAAGATAACACCGCTTGCTGAAATCACTCAGCAAGCGGTGTTGTTTGATTGAAAACAATGTTTAGTTTGGATATACCGCAGACACGTATTTAAAATATCCATATTGTTCCGTAAAGTTATCAGTTGCAGGCAAACTTATTATTGAATATCCAAAAGGTATTGACACATCCTCATCAAAAAAACGAGCATCAGTAACACTATAATCTAAATGAAATTGAGAATTACAAACAAAAGTTGCCTTTGTCTTGTTTTTTTCATTGATAATCCTTGTTTGTATATGCATGTTTTCAAATTTAATTATCTCAAGGGAATGGTCAAGGTGGTCAACACTTAAAACTTTGTAGTTGTTGTCACCAAAGATACGAGAGTGCTTTTGCAAGTTGTTATAAATATTCTCAATATCAGCTCTTCTTCCGGTTTTTCTCAAGCCATAATGCAAATCAATAACTACATTTTCTGTTTGATGTTCTTTTGGACAATATTCAACTATATTAATATCTACTTCATCCAGCAAGTGAATCCCGCGAGCATATGGTCTTGGAATACCGTTCTCTCTTGAAGAATCCTTTACTAATCTAATCATCGTATTATTTTCTGCATCATAGGCCGCAATACAATATCCATCAAATTTCAAAGACAACGTTAACACTATTACACGTTTAACCATGATAAAACTTCCTTTATAAATGTACTACATCCATTTTCAACACTTTTTTAAAATGCTCTGCCACTAACCGCCTATGGCATTGTTTTTCAGTTGGTTCGCTACACAAAAGGCAGATGTTTTTATCAAATAAGTTGGCATATCGCTCTTGAATATAATTATTAATATTACGTTCTAACATGATGCTTTCGAAAACCTCTTCATATTCAAGCCAAGAGATTTTCTTGCTTTTGTAATTTTTAAGCAAATCTTCGGTTGGTGAAAGAACAGTATCATGCACATAACTCACCTGACAAATTCTTTTTAAGAAAAACTGTATATCCGGAAATTTCGCAAATCCTGCCAATTGAGACGTGTTATTAAGTCTAATATCTATTAATAAATCAATTTTGTTTTGGGTTAGTAATCCAAAAAAGTTTTCGGCGTTTTTTTGTGTAAATCCGATTGTAAAAATCATTCGATATCTTCCTGTTCTATTTTAGTGTTTCTGTTATATCCTATTGCTAAATTCTGTTTCATATACGCATCGGCAAGGAGATCGGATTCGGAGCGATCTTCACCAAACAGAGTCAACTGAAATCTATCTTGATGATACATTTCTAGCAATCGTTGTTCCAATTCCTTTTGTGATTCTAATTCATTTTTAGATATAATATGTTTTACCTCAAAACTGCTATTAGAAAATCCCTTGCCTAACATAATAGAACGATGACATTTGATAGGATCTTTTTCCGCGCACATCAGAACAAAATTATATCCGCATTCAATTCCTTTTTTTATTTTAGAAACACCTTGTAAAAACTGCGTCGATTTAATGAATTTATCGAAATCAACTATATCCCCAGAATAAAAATCTGAGTTTGTTTGGCGTGCTCCAAATTCATTCGCGTAGTTTCGATACAAAATATTATGTTGTTTTAAGGTGCGTTCTAAAGCATCCTTGTTGTAATCGCTGTAATAATTTGAAAAAGGTGAACTGCGAACATCAATCACGCAATTAATATTATAATGCTTTATTGTTTCAATAAATTCATTTATTGAAAAGGCAGTATAACCGATCGTATAAATGGAGTTAATAATTGTCACCTCTTTTTTGGACTATTATACGCACATTATAACACTTAATAAGAAATTGTTCAAGACAAAACAACGAATGTGCTGATTTTCATTCCACACATTCGTCAAAATAACCCTCCCTTGCTACAATATAGGCAAAGGAGGTAAAACGATATGGCTAAATTCATTGAAGAGTTTTATTACGGCAATTTTGATTCGCAGGCGCACCACTGAAATCGCAAGCAACGAACTGATATACACACAATCCATAGCAACAGCACGTTGCTTGTTATTCCTGCCGGGGTTTGCTATAATAGAGTTACAGTAAACAAAGGCGGTGGCACGATGGAAACGAAAGATATTATATTGGAACTCAGATCAAAGCACGGTCTTTCCCAAGACGAGCTGGCGGAAAAGGCAGGCTGGAACGATTTTATCATTCTCGCTCTGACCATGCTTTCCAATTTCATTCTGGAATACCTTTTCTGCAAATTCATCGTCTACCGCGGCAAAGAGGATACCCTCAAAAAATAAAAGAAAAGCACTTGCCGTTGCAAGTGCTTTTTTGTTTGCTATTTATCAAAAGAACTGTCTTCTAACTTTTTTATCCGTTCTTCCAGTGCTTTGATTCTTTTTTCAAGATTTGTGATTACTTCGTTTGCGGCAAATACGAAGATGGATAGAATAAACGCAGCGCCGAGTTCTATCAGAATGGGGTCGCCGCTTTCAAAAAGCTTCCATCCGCCGAAGAAGACGGTGACGTAAAGAACCAAAAAACACAAAAGAAAAACGCCTGCCCAACGCAAGATGGATTTTAAAGAAAATTTCATAATGGTATTCTCCTTGGCAGCGTTGATGAACGGAATCAACAATCTGCGATATTGCCCTATTCATGGAAATTAACGATGAAATGAAATCCATCCGTCCGTCATTGAGGCGGATTTCATTGAAAAAAGCACTTGCCGTTGCAAGTGCTTTTTTCTGGTGGAGCATAGGGGACTTGAACCCCTGACCCCCACACTGCCAGTGTGGTGCGCTCCCAACTGCGCTAATGCCCCGAGGGACAGAAATATTGTATCATAGCTTTGGAAAAAATGCAATGCTTTTTTCAAAAAATCCCATAGCTCGGTTCCCTTTGGGAGAGAAAGAGCATATTGTAAAGATAGAAAGGCTTCTTTTGCTCCTTCCCAACCTAGGGCAAATTTTGTCGAAAACCTTGACAATAGGCTGAAAATATGGTATTCTCAACCTTGATAGAGGCGCACTGCATCAAGAGTACCCGGATCGAAATGGCTTGCCGAAGCTGAGAGGGGGAAAGGGGTGGGTGCCGAAGTGAGCTTTTCTCGGCGGAAGGCTTGGCTGGCAGCAGGGAGAAGATCTCTGTTGTTGTCGCAGCAATGCGGAGTGCTATCCGACTTCCCAAAGGGGATTCATTTTGGTGTTTTGTCGGTAGCCGCATTGCGGCTGCCGATTTTTCAATGTTTAGAAAGGATTTATTATGAAAAACACTATTTTTGAAGGCGCTGCCACTGCTCTCGTTACTCCTATGACAGAAAAGGGCGTTGACTATGAAAACCTTGCAAAGCTCATTGAATTTCAGATCGAGGACGGCATTTCCGCTCTTGTAATCGTAGGTACCACCGGTGAAGGAAGTACCCTTAGCGATGAAGAACATAGAGACGTTATTTCTTTTGCTGTAAAGCAGGCGAAGGGCAGAGTTCCCGTGATTGCCGGTACCGGCTCCAACGATACCAAGTACGCCGTTGAACTGTCTCAGCACGCTTGTGAAGCAGGTGCGGATGCGCTTCTCGTGGTAACTCCTTATTACA
Source organism: Eubacteriales bacterium (assembly GCA_045531235.1). GTDB lineage: Bacteria > Bacillota > Clostridia > Oscillospirales > SIG627 > RGIG5579. The sequence continues at coordinate 17,386 of JAZSDQ010000098.1, read as the reverse complement.
ATAAGGCAACCCAGAAGGGTCTTATCCGTCACTTTACCGAAATTGCCGATGCCGTGGATAAGCCTATTATTATGTATAACGTTCCTTCCCGTACCGGCTGCAACCTTAAGCCCGAAACGGTGAACGTTCTGGCAGATCATCCCAGGATCGTCGGTCTGAAAGAAGCAAGCGGCGACCTTTCTCAGGTGGCTACCGTTGCTGCTCTTTGCGGTGACCGTATTGATATTTATTCCGGTAATGACGATCAGATCCTCCCCGTGCTTTCTCTCGGCGGAAAGGGTGTTATTTCCGTTCTTTCCAACGTGATCCCCGGCGATACCGATGCTATGTGCAAAAAGTTCTTTGCAGGTAAGATCGAAGAAGCAAAGGAAATGCAGCTGCGCTATCTTCCCCTTATTCACGATTTGTTCTGCGAGGTTAACCCCATTCCCGTGAAGGCCGCTATGGCCGCCATGGGATACGGCGAAAATTATCTTCGAATGCCTCTGACTCCTATGGAAGAAACCAATGAAAAGCGTCTTCTCGGAGAAATGAAGAAACTGAATATTATCAAATAAGTTCCAAGGAGTATGTATGTTAAAAGTTATTAAATTCGGCGGTACCAGTCTTGCATCCGCCAAGCAGTTTGAAAAAGTTGCGGAAATCGTCCGTGCAGATAAGAGCCGCCGCTACGTGGTAGCTTCTGCGCCGGGCAAACGCTTCAGCGACGATATTAAGGTAACGGACCTTCTTCTTTCTTGCTACAAGCTTGCAAGTCGGAATGAGAATTTTGACGAGCCCTTCGGGAAGATCCGTGAGCGCTTTGATGAGATCATTCGCGATCTCGGAATTGATTTTTCTTTGGAAAAAGATTTTGATCTTTTCTATGAAAACATTAAAAACGGCGCCAGTGAAGCGTATATCGCTTCCCGCGGTGAGCATTTTAACTCCCGTATTCTGGCAGCCTATCTTGATTTCCCCTTTGTGGAAGCAGCGAATGGAATTCTTTTCGGCGAAGACGGAAAGCTTTTGGAAGAACAGACCAATGTGGCTTTAGCTTCTCTTCTGAAAAAGAATACCCGCGGTGTATTCCCCGGCTTTTACGGCGCAACGGAACAGGGGGAGATCCTGACCTTCTCCCGCGGTGGCTCTGATGTCACGGGTTCTCTCGTTGCCCGCGCTGCCAAGGCAGATCTTTATGAAAACTGGACCGATGTTTCCGGTCTTCTCATGGCAGATCCCCGCCTGGTAAAGAACCCCAAGCCTATTGAGTGTGTGACCTACAGAGAATTAAGAGAGCTTTCTTATATGGGAGCCTCCGTTCTTCACGAGGATGCCATCTTCCCCGTTCGCAAGGAAGGTATCCCCATCAATATCCGCAATACCAATGCTCCTGAAGATGCAGGCACCATGATCGTGCAGGAAGCGGAAAAATCCAAGAGCATCGTTACCGGTCTTGCAGGCAAAAAGGGCTTTGCTGCCATTTATATTGAAAAAGGAAAAATGAATAGTGAGCTCGGCTTCGGCAGACGCGTTCTTGAGGTGCTGGAGAAAAAGAAGATCAGCTTTGAGCATCTTCCCAGCGGCATTGATACTTTGACTGTAGTTCTCGGTCGCGATGAGATCCAGGGCAGAGAAAATGAGATCATTCAGGATCTTCAGCTTGCCGTACAGGCAGACCGTATCCACCTGGTAGAGGATCTTTGCCTCATCGCCGTCGTAGGCCGCGGTATGATCAATTCTCCCGGTACTGCCGCCCGTCTTTTTACGGCTCTTGCAAGAGAGAAGATCAATATCCGTATGATTGACCAAGGCTCCAGTGAACTGAACATTATCGTTGCGCTGGAGGAAAAGGATTACGAAAAAGCCATTCAGGCCATTTATTCAGAATTTGTTCCGGAAAGGTAAAACTATGCTTTGTAAAAACTTGTCCATCACTCCCGACGGAAGACTGCTTTTTGCAGGTCGGGATCTGGGAGAAATTCGTGAAAAATACGGAAATGCTCTCTACGTTATGGACGAAGACCGTATTCGCGAAATGTGCCGCCTGTATCACAGAGCAATGGCAAAAGCTTTCGGTGATAATTATTCCGTGCTTTATGCCAGCAAGGCGTGCTCTTTCCGCGAAATGTATCGGATCATGAAAGATGAGAAAATGGGAATCGACGTAGTTTCTCCCGGCGAGATCTACACTGCCAAAAGCGCAGGATATGACCTTGCCGAAGCCCATTTTCACGGAAACAATAAAACAGACGAGGATATTTTCTTTGCCATTCGCTCAGGTGTTGGCTATTTTGTCAGTGATAATCGGGAAGAAGTGGAGGCGATCAATCGCATTGCAGGAGAGCTTGGTGTAAAGCAGAAGATCCTGCTCCGCATCACTCCCGGCATTGATCCTCATACCTATGAAGCGGTTGCCACCGGCAAGGTGGATTCCAAGTTCGGCTCTGCCATTGAAACGGGGCAGGCAATGGAGATCACAAAATTTGCCCTTGCCTGTGAAAACATCTGTCTGATGGGCTTTCATTGCCACGTGGGCAGTCAGGTCTTTGATGCCGATACCTTCCTCCGTTCCGCGGAAATTATGCTGGGATTTATTAGGGATGTAAAAGAGGAAACCTCCTTCCTCGCCAAAGAATTGGATCTCGGCGGCGGCTGGGGCGTTCCTTACACCGAAAAGGATCCTATCTTGGATCTGGAAGCGTGCCTTCTGCAGGTAGGGGAAACGGTAAGCCGTATTTCCCAATCCCTTGGAATCCGGGTTCCCCGTATTCTTATGGAGCCGGGGAGAAGCATCGTAGCCGATGCAGGACTTACCCTTTATACCGTAGGCACGGTAAAGAAGATTCCCGGATATAAGAACTACGTATCCGTCAACGGTGGTATGTCCGATAATCCCCGCTTTGCTCTTTACGGCTCGGAATATACCGTATGTCTGCCTGAGAAAATGAATGAAAAGGCAGATTTTGCCTGCTCCGTCGTGGGTAGATGCTGTGAAAGCGGCGATATTATTCAGGAGAACATCCTTCTCCCTTGTTCGGTCGAGAGAGGGGATCTTCTCGCTGTTCTCACCACAGGTGCCTACAATTACTCTATGGCGTCAAACTACAACCGTATTCAGCGCCTTCCCGTGGTTATGCTGAAAGACGGCAATGACCGCTTGGCGGTTCGCGGAGAGAGCCTTGAGGATCTCATCCGCTGTGATCTGTAAAAAAAGATGCACGAATTTTTCGTGCATCTTTTTTTATGTGGATCTGTTTTGCTTTATCAGATGGTATCCCAACAGAAAAACAATGATACAGACCGCAGAACCGGTTGCAACGTTCATTATGCGGATTTCCAATTCCGACATTCCCTCAAAGGATACGAGCATAGACCTTTGCAAAGAAAATATAGATACAAAGGCATCGGCAAAGGAGATGTTTCTTAATGCTATCACATTTACCGATTTGCTTTTTCGCGACTTAAACCATTTTACGGTTGCAAGGGTAATTTTTGTAAAGGCATATACTGCGATGGCAAGCATTACCACCAAAGGAAAAACTCTGCCTCTGTCTTTTACAAAAGCAAGGATGACCGTTCCTACGAGGGATACAGACAGCATCATCAGCATAATTCCCGTAAAGCGAACTGCAGAGCGTTTCCTACGTTTTCCTCTGAGAACAACAAAGCGAACTATGCTCAGAATCGTATAGTAAATACCGATGGTAAACAGCCACCACGAGCGTGTTGTTATGCCGAAAATAATGTGATAGGCACTGTACACCGTATTGAATAGCAAGCTGAAAAGCGCAAGCTTTCGCGTCCTATCCATGGATATTGTCCTTCCCGTAAACGCAGATGGTAATGATTTTGGATATTTCAGCGGTGGATTTGTCACAGCCGTTTTTCAGCCATTCCAGAGTGATGGCGTTGATACCGTTCAGATAGTACATCATCACGTATTCCCTGATATCTGTTGGATAGTGAAATCTCTCCAGAATCGGATCGAAGATCTTTTCAAACATTCGTTTGTAAACATTTTCAAAGCCAAGGATTTTGTTTTGTTCCAGCGCCACCTTAAATACTTCCTTGTGGTCTTTGATATAGCTGAAATACGGCGTCAGGTACTTATCGCAGATAAACAGCAATTCATCAAGCTCGCAGTTGGAAAGATGCAGCGCAACAGATTGCGTGTCGGCGGCAAAATATGCCAGAAAATCGTCCAGCAAGTACCGCGCCGTTTCATTTAGCAGATCTCCGACGGTTTCATAGTGCAAGTAAAAGGTGGAGCGATTCACACCTGCCGTTTTGCAAATTTCACTGACGGTAATATATTCCAGCGGTTTCTTTTTCAGTAAAGAAATCAGAGCAAGGTCTATTTTCGTGGCAGTATTAAAATATTTGCTTTCGGATTTATTCATATTACCGCTCCCTCAAAGGTTTGATTATTTGTCTGCGATTTCACGGGCGAGCTCAACGATTTCATAAGCGTATTTTGCCTTGCCCTTCTCAAGTAATTTCTTGTAAATGGGATAGTTTACTCCGCAACCAATCATGCCGATCACGCCTACAACGATACCAAGGATCATACTGTTTCCGATCACTTGCATAGCCAGGGACATTCCCGTGCCGAAAACAAGGGCAAATACAATACCCCAAGTGTAAGTGAAAATTGTGGCAGGGAGCTTTGCGCGACGGTCCAACTTTTTCAAAGCAACAATTTTTGAGTCCTCTTTGGGGGCGTAATCCTTTGCGATGGATTCTGCTAAAATTTTATCTGTGTTCATTTCAAGAACCTCCTTTTGATTTTGTGATTATATTTTACGTTTTCAAGGAGCTTTCTTGAACAACACGGAACAGAAAATGTGTTGATTTGAAAAAATGTTTCTTCCTGTGTTTATTATATCATAAATCAGTATTACATAAAAATACCCGTAGATAAGACTACGGGTATAAATTTTTACTTTTCATTCGTTTCAATGCCGAATTTTACTTCCAGCCATTCCTTGCAAAGGGGAAGCCAGGTGGCAACATGGGGCTGAACGTGGCTGTCAAGAAAATCAAAAGAGAGATTCTTTCGAGTCTGGGTGGTAATATCGGCTACGGAAAGACCGTGTCTGCCCCAGCCGTACAAATGAAATTCCATGGGGATCTTTTCCTTTTGGAGCGCAGCGGCAAGCAGAATGGAATTTTCGCAAGGCACGGTGGCATCGGTTTGCGTGGTCCACAGGAAGGTGGGAGGTGTGTTTTTCGTTACCTGCTTTTCCAAAGAGAGAAGATTCTTTTTTTCTTCGGAAGTGTCATCTCCTAAAAGCTTTTTGTAACAGCCTTCGTGACCGACTTCGGGATCGCTTGTAACTACGGGATAGCAGATGATCTGCGCCGTGGGACGGAGAAGTTCGTTTTCTTTGCCGATGGCATCGGAGAGCCACTTTTTATCCCAAAAAACACCGAGGGAAAGCATCAGGTGGGCGCCTGCGGAAAAGCCACAGGTATAGATTCTGGTTTTATCAATGTAAAAGCGTTCGGCATTTTCCTTTAAATATGCCATGGCAAGTGCAGCTTCACAAAGGGACTGAGGGAAAACGGCGTCCTTGGCAACGCTGTATTTTATCACCGCTGCATTGTATCCCCAGGAAAGAAAGCGGAGAGCTACGATCTCGCTTTCACGGTCGGAAATGTTTCCGTAACCGCCGCCGGGAGCAATGAGAACGGTCGGTCTTTTTCTGACGGCAGGCTTTTCCCGCATTTCATAGCTGTATACGGTAAGCGTGGCATTGTCTTTGCCGCCGTAGGGCAGGCGAACGGTTTCAAAAATCATACTGTTACCTCGGTCGTGTTATTTTCTGTATTATATCACAAACGAAAAGCAGGCGCAATGATTTTTCCTAAATTTTCGGGGGATTCTATTGAAAAGAACGGTGTTTGGGTGTAAAATAAAGTTTGTTACTTTACGGAGGTGAAGCGTATGATCGGCAATATGGAAGTTATCGATGCCCACTGCCATATATATCCCGAAAAGATCGCCGCCCGCGCCGTTGCGGGGACGGATCATTTTTATAATACCAAAGGTGCCTGCAACGGAACTACCGCAGGGCTGAAGGAAGTTTTGGCAGATGGCAGAATTGACCGCTTTCTCGTTCATTCCGTTGCCACGACGCCTCATCAGGTTCGCAGCATCAACGATTTTATCGCCAAAGAGGTAAAAGAAGAGCCGAAGCTCTTTTTCGGCTTTGGAACCCTTCATCCCGACAGTACGGATATCAAAGGAGATCTGGAGCATCTTCTGGAAATGGGTCTGCAAGGAGTAAAGCTGCATCCCGACATTCAGGCATTCAAGCTGGACGATTACCGCTGTCTTACCATTTACGAGGAATGTGAAAAGCGTGGCGTTCCCATTCTTATTCATACCGGGGATCACCGCTACGATTATTCCAACCCCAACAGACTCCTGCCGATTTTGAGGATCTATACCTCTCTCACCATCATCGGCGCCCATCTGGGCGGCTGGTCCATCTGGGAGGAGGCTTGTGAAAAATTGAGCGGCGAGCCGAATCTTTATGTAGATTGCTCTTCCACCTTCCCTTTTTACGATCCCAAAAAAGCAAAGGATCTGATCTGCCGCTGGGGTTTTGACCGCGTTCTCTTCGGTTCGGATTATCCTATGTGGAATCCTATCCGTGAGCTTGATACCTTTCTTTCTTTGGAGCTTGGAGAAGAAGCAAACCGAAAGATCTTAGGGGAAAACGCCAAAAGGCTTTTCCGTCTGGAAGAATAGGAGGCAATATGCGTCATTCCAATATTCACACTCATACCACCTTTTCCGACGGAAAGAATACGGCTGAGGAAATGGTGCAAAAAGCCATCGCCCTTGATTTTGTTTCCCTGGGCTTTTCCGATCACAGTGAAACGGCTTTTGATCCGGGTTACAGTGCCGTGGAGGAGGATTACCCCCGATACCGCAAGGAAATAGGGGAATTAAAGGAAAAATACGAAGGGAAGCTGGAAATTTTCTGCGGGATTGAGCAAGATTATTTTTCAAGACCCTGTTCCCATGAATTTGAATACACCATTGGTTCCGTACACTATATCTATGTGAAAGATGAATATTTTCCCATGGATGCATCTGCCGAAGGTCAGCAGAAATTCATTTCCAAGCATGGTCGGGGAGATCCTATGGAGCTTGCCAAGCGCTATTTTGATACCGTGGTGGAAAATAGTCGCAAAAGAGAGTTTCAGGTGCAAGGGCATTTTGATCTTATTCAAAAATACGGCCTTTTCGACGGGGCAGGGGAAGAGTATCAAAAGCTTGCCCTTGCGGCGGTAGACGAGGTTCTCCAGAACGTTCCCTTTATTGAAGTAAATACAGGCGCCATTGGCAGAGGCTATCGCAAAACGCCTTATCCCGACGATTTCATTTTGAAGCATCTGAAGAAAAAGGGAGCAAAACTTGTATTAAACGGGGATTCTCACAGCGTGGATACGCTGACCACCCATTTTGAAGAAAGCATCCAAGCGCTTTCGGAAATGGGCTTTTTCTCCTTGTGGCAAATGAGAAAAACGGGTTTTGTGGAAGTTTCCATAAAATGAGGGGAAAATTTCTATATATTTTACAAATCGTAAATTGACAGAATCGGGCGAAAGTGATACAATGTCCCTATTATAAAAACAAATGTCCTCAAGATCAAAACAAACGAAAGGGAAAGAAAATGAATTTTTTTGATGAACTGAAACAGTATGACCCTGAAGTATTTGCGGCTTGTGACCGTGAGCTTCTTCGTCAAAGACACAATATTGAGCTCATTGCTTCCGAGAACATTGTTTCCAAAGCGGTGCTTCTGGCAGCAGGAACGGTTTTGACCAATAAATATGCCGAGGGTTATCCCGGTAAGCGCTATTATGGCGGTTGCGAGCATATCGATGAAGTGGAAACGCTTGCCATTGAACGCGCAAAGAAGCTTTTCGGTGCAGAACACGCCAACGTTCAGCCTCACTGTGGTGCTTCCGCAAACCTTGCCGTATTTCTTGCTCTTGTTCAGCCCGGTGATACGGTGATGGGTCTTTCACTTGCTCACGGTGGACATCTTTCCCACGGCTCTCCTGCCAATATTTCCGGTAAGCATTACAACATCGTTTCCTACGGTGTGGATGAAAAGACCGAGGTTCTGGACTACGATCACATCAGAGAAGTAGCTCTGGAGTGCAAGCCGAAGATGATCATTGCAGGCGCAAGCGCATATTCCCGTACCATTGACTTTAAAAAGATCGGCGAGATCGCAAAAGAAGTGGGCGCTTACTATATGGTAGATATGGCTCACATTGCAGGTCTGGTTGCGGCAGGTCTTCATCCCTCTCCCGTTCCTTATGCTGATGTTGTTACTACGACCACTCACAAAACTCTCCGCAGTCCCCGCGGCGGCTTGATCCTTTGCAAGGAAGAGCTTGGAAAGATCATTGATAAAGCAGTGTTCCCCGGACTCCAGGGCGGTCCTCTGGAGCACATCATTGCCGCAAAGGCAGTATCCTTTGCCGAGGCTATGAAGCCTGAGTTTACCGAATACCAGAAGAAGATCGTTGAAAATGCGGCTGCTCTTGCCAAAGCAATGGAAAAAGCAGGCTTCCGCGTAGTATCCGGCGGTACCGATAACCACCTGATGCTTATTGACCTTCGCAATTTCAAGGTTACCGGTAAGGAAATGCAGGCAAGACTTGACGCCGTACATATTACCGTAAACAAGAATGCCATTCCCGACGATCCCGAAAGCCCCTTTGTTACCAGCGGTATGCGTCTTGGCACCCCTGCGGTTACCTCCCGTGGCTTCGGCGCTGCAGAAATGGAGAAGATCGCACTTTGGATCCGTGATATTGCAGCTGATTTTGAAGGCAACAAAGAAAGAGTCAGCCGCGAGGTTGTAGAACTCTGCGAAAAGTTCCCCATTTACGAGGACTGAAATGAAACTGATCATTGCTTCGGGAAACGAGGGAAAACTCCGTGAGATCCGCGCCATTCTGGGCGGAAAATTTGACGAGATCCTTTCCATGAAAGAAGCGGGTATTGACCACGAAACCGTGGAAGACGGCAAGACCTTTATGGAAAATGCTTATAAGAAAGCATACGAGATCGCTCAGATCTCAGGCTGCGCCGCCCTTGCCGATGACAGCGGTATTTGCGTAGAAGCTCTTGGCGGTGAACCGGGCATTTACTCTGCAAGATACTGCGGCCGTCACGGAGATGATGAGGCGAATAACCGTTTGCTTATCAAAAATCTCCAAGGCGCGGAAAACAGACGGGCACATTATACTTGTGCCGTTGCTCTTGTGTATCCCGATACCGTAAATGACGGAAAGCGAGAGGGAAACGCTCTCTTTGCGGAAGGTTATCTGGAAGGCACGATCATTGATGAGCCTCGCGGAAACGGTGGCTTTGGTTACGATCCTTATTTCTTCCTTGAGGAATACAATAAGACTGCAGCGGAGATTACTGCCGAGGAAAAAAACAAGATCAGCCACAGAGCAAAAGCGCTACAGGCACTCCTGAAAAAACTGTAAAAAGAAAAGTCACTTTCCTAAGAAAGTGACTTTTTTTCTTGACGAAGGGAAGAAAAATTGGTAATCTAGAAGAGAGGAGGATTTCCTTTATGAGAAAGCTTACTTGTATATTGCTTTGCTTGATTACGTTTCTTTTTTCCGCTTGTTCCCGGGAGATTTCCCTTCAAACGGGAGTGAATATGCCGACGAAAGAGGAAAACGAAACCGGGGAAGATAAGGGAATACACGATCCTACAGGCTTTGCCGTAGGTTTTTCTTCGGTGGATATTAGTACGCCCTTGAGAACGGGGCTTGGCGGCTTCGGCAACTACGAAGAGCGCTTATCCAGAAGTATTAAGGATCATATTTATATGACCTGTACTGCCATTTCCGACGGAGAAGAAAAGCTTTTAATTTACGGGCTTGATCTTTTAAGCAGCCATAAGCCTGTTTGGAATCAAGTGGCAAGAATGGTGGAAAAAGAGCTGGGAATTCCTCAGCAGAATATTATTATGAATGCTACCCATTCTCACTCCGCACCGGGATTGGCTCAATCCGATGCAATGCACATGTCAAAATATATGAAGGAGTTTTACCCCAAAGCCCTTCAGGTTGCAAAGGAAGCCGTGGCGGATCTTGACAGGGCGGAAATGTATATCGGTGATACCCATACCCGCGGACTGAATTTTGTGCGTCGCTATTTAAGTAACGATGGTACCTTCCTTGGTGGTCCCGGTCTTGATGCAGGTCTGGATGCCTCTACGGCTTACGCCGAGTGCGAGCCCGATACCCAGCTGCAGATCCTTCGATTTGACCGGAAGAATCAAAAGGATGTGATCCTTGCCAACTGGCAGTGCCATTCCACCTTTGTAGGAACGAAGAGCGGAACGGAGATTTCTGCCGATTGGGTAGGAGCCTTCCGTAAGGAAGTGGAAAAAGAGCTGGATGCCTATTGTGCTTTCCTTCAGGGTGCTGCGGGATCTCTTGTGCATACAGGAAAGCTTACCACGGAGCGCTATTGGAAAAAGAACGAATACAGAGAGCATGGGAAAATGGTTGCCAAAAATCTGATTGATGCCATTCCCACGATGAAAAAGGTGGAAGCGACTGACGTTTCTGCAAAAACAGCGGTATTTGAAGCTTCGTACGATCCCAAAAAAGGATATGACGAAGGAAAAATCGGAGAACTTCCTCTTTCCGTACTGACCATTGGCAACGTTGCCATTGCAACGGCTCCTTTTGAAATGGACCACCGCAACGGCCTTGCCGTGAAAGAAAACTCCCCTTTTGAAATGACTCTCATTTCTGCATATACCAACGGCTCTTACGGATACATTCCCCACAAGGACGCCATTCCCAACGGTGGGTATGAAGTGAAAAGCTCAAGGTTTATACCCGGAACGGCAGAGCTTGTTGAAGAAAAGCTCTTGAATATGCTGACAGAAATTCATCCGTAAAAAAGAAAAAGAGCAGACATTTGTCTGCTCTTTTTTGATGCATTAAACTTTGCGGGTGTAGTCGGGAAGAAGCTTGGGCGATACGATATCGCTCTTTACTCCTGCTTTTTCCATTTCAGCGGCAAAATCGTCTACGTGCTTCAGGCTAAGCTTGCCGAGGCGGACTTCTTTGGCCTTATCAGCGGCATTCTTACCTGCGCTTCTGCCAAAGACGATAATATCCAGAAGGGAGTTACCCATCAAGCGGTTTCTTCCGTGAATACCGCCGACAGCCTCGCCTGCCACGTACAAGCCGGAGATGCAGGTTTCATTATCTGCCTTGATTTCAAGGCCACCGTTTTGATAGTGGAGGGTGGGGTAAATGAGAATGGGCTCTTTGCGGATATCAATACCGTATTTACCGAACATTCTCATCATAGCGGGGATTCTCTTTTCAATGGTGCCTTCGCCGCCCTTGATCTCGATCATAGGCGTATCCAGCCAGATGCCGTAGCCCTCGGGAGTCTTTACGCCCTTGCCACGCTCCTTGCATTCACGAATGATGGAAGCGGCGGAAACGTCACGGGTCTCCAGAGGATGCATAAAGGGAACACCGTCACTGTTAATGAGCATTGCACCGAGAGAACGAACCTTTTCGGTAACCAGCGCACCGAAGATCTGTTCGGGATATGCAGCGCCGGTGGGGTGGTACTGAAGCGTATCGGCGTAAAGAAGCTTTGCGCCTGCTCTGTAGCCGAGAATCAAGCCGTCAGCCGTTGCGCCGTAGTGGTTGGAGGTGGGGAAGCCCTGATAGTGCAGTCTTCCGCAACCGCCGGTAGCGATGACAACTGTCTTTGCCCGTGCAACCATAATTTCACCGGTTTCCATATTCTGGAGAACGGCGCCTGCCGCCTGTCCCTTATCATCAAGGATCAGTTCAATGGCGCTGGTGAAATCCACAACGGGAATACCGCGGTTCAGCACTTCATCGCGGAGCGTACGCATAATTTCTGCGCCGGAGTAGTCCTTTGCGGCGTGCATTCTCTTGCGGCTGGTTCCGCCGCCGTGGGTGGTGACCATAGTGCCGTCGGGCATTTTATCAAATTCTACACCCAAAGCATTCAGCCACTGAATGGCATCGGGAGCTTCGGTTACAAGGCGATAAAGAAGCTCGGGCTTGTTGGCGAAGTGTCCGCCGCCGAGAGCGTCTACATAGTGAATAGCGGGGGAGTCGTTGGGCTTATCTGCCGCTTGAATACCGCCCTCTGCCATCATGGTGTTGGCATCACCGATACGAAGCTTAGTTACGATCATTACGTTGGCGCCTTTTTCGTGAGCCTCAATGGCTGCGCTGGAGCCTGCTCCACCACCGCCAATGATGAGTACGTCAACGTCGTAAGCGGCGTTTTCCAGGTCGATCTTCTTTCCTTTTACGCGGGAATTTGCCTCCAGAAGCTCTTTTAATTCCAAAGGAACCTTTTGACCCTTGTTGGGTCCCACTTCGAGAGTTGCAAACTGAGATTCAATATAGTCGGGATGGAAGGTGGCGAGAAGCTTTTCCTTTTCATCGGCAGTCATTCTGCGAGGTTCGGTAGCTACGTTTGCTTTTCTGTTAGCCTCTACTTTTTCCATAGAGAGGCGCATTTCGTCATTGTACATTCTGCTTCTCCTCCTTACTTCTCAATTTCACGGTTGTTGTAAAGCTCTTTGAGTTCTTCCAAGGGCTTTTGCATCAAAGCTTCTAAAAGCTCCTGGAAGGTGCCGTCCTTGATCTCCTGCACGCGATCCTTCAAATGGCCGCATTCGGGAGCCAGGTACTTGCCGTTCAGTCTTCTTGCAAGCATTGCTACCTGAGGATGGCTGATACCTGCAGGGCAACGGGAGGAGCACACGCCGCACATAACGCAGTCAAAGCTTTCTTCGGCGCATTTTTCATATTCGCCTCTCTGAGCGTATGCGATGTACTGCATAACGTTCAGGCTCTGGGTGCAGGCCTTGGTGCAGGCGTTGCAGCCGATACAGCTGTAGATCTCGGGGTAAAGCTGCATCATGATCTGCTCGGTGGGGCCAACTTTGTTGATATCGTATACCTGCTTGATAAGAGGGAAGAAGGGGAGGGTTGCAATATACATATTTTCCTCTACCTTGGTCTGACAAGCGAGGCAAACCTTCAATTCGGTGTCACCTTTGATACGGTAGATAGTAGCGCAAGCGCCGCAGAAGCCGTTTCGGCATCCGCAGCCGCGAACCAGCTGATAGCCTGCGTATTCCATTGCGCCCATAATGGTAAGATTAGAAGGTACGGAATATTTCTTTCCGTACAGGAAGATATTTACATTCTGTTCCATTGTTTTGTTCCTTTCATCAATATTCATCGGGAAGCTCTTCCAGCTGGTCGAAACGGAAAACGGGGCCGTCTTTGCAAATGAACTTGTCGCCGAGGTTGCATCTGCCGCATTTTCCGATGCCGCACTTCATGCGCATTTCCAGCGTGGTGTAGATCTGATCCTTTTTAAAACCGATCTCCTGAAGACCTGCCAGGGTGAATTTGATCATAATGGGAGGTCCGCACAGAACGGCGGTCTTATTGGTGTCAAAGCCCAGCTCCTTGACGAAGTTGGGAACAAAGCCTACGTGGCCTGTCCACTCGGGCTGTTCACGGTCAATGGTAAGGTGAACGTTGATGCCGTCCTCCTCCATCCATTCGGTGATGATCTCGTTGTAATCTACGAGATCCTGCATGGAACGGGAACCGTAAACGATATCGATCTTTCCGTAATTCTTACGGTAGTGGCGGCAGTAGTTAATGACGGAGCGGAGCGGCGCAAGGCCGATACCGCCTGCAACAAAGAGAAGATCCTTGCCTTGAAATTCCGTATCCACGGGGAAGCCGTTGCCGTAGGGACCGCGAATGGTCACGTACTGACCGGGCTCAATGGCGTGGAGAAAGCTGGTAACACAGCCGCATTTTTTAATGGAGAATTCCAAAAAATCCTCGTTGGTAGGAGAGGAGGTGATGGAGAAAAGCGCTTCGCCTACACCGGGAATGGAGAGCATGGCGCACTGACCCGGAATGTGAACAAAAGGCTTCTTTCCGTCAGGAGTGACAACACGGAAGGTCTTGACGTCGGGAGTATCCGTGCGGATATCGGTAATGACGCCGACTTCGGGGATCAAAGCTTCTTTTTCCATTATTTGTCACCTCCCAGTTCTTTCATTACTTTTACAATATTCATAGAGATGGGGCATTTTTTCAGGCATCTGCCGCAGCCGACACAACCGAAAATGCCGTCGTTGTTGGAGGGATAGTACACAAGCTTGTGCATAAATCTCTGGCGGAAGCGCTCCAGCTGCGTAAGTCTTGGCTGCGCTGCTGCCATTTGGGTAAAGTCGGAGTACATGCAGGAATCCCAGCAGCGGTATCTTTCAATGCCGTTACCGGTATCAAAATCGCGGATATCAAAGCACTGACAGGTGGGGCAAACGAAGGTGCAGGTGCCGCAACCCAGGCAGGACTGAGAAAGAGAAGCCCATTTGGGATCGGAAAAATGCTCCATCAGTTTTTCTGCTTTGAAATAATCGGTAGGAAGATTCTGTAAAGGAAGCTTTCCGAGAAGTTTTTTCAGGGCTTTCTTTTCTTCCTCTACCTTAGCTTCTTCGCCGTCTTCCAGAAGGGAAGAAACCGATTCCATAAGCTTTTCACCTTTTTCGGTGTTTGCTTTGAAATACATTTCATTGCCGATCTTCCAAGCGGTAACATCTCCTGCAGGGCTTGCAGCATCAATACCGAAGGAAGCACAGAAGCAGCTTTCCTCGGGGGTACCGCAGGCAAGAGAAACCACGGTGGAATGAAGTCTCCGATTTTTGTAGAAGGTATCCACGGGATCGGCAAGGAAAACTCTGTCAAGAATATCAAAGCTTCTGACATCGCATCCTCTTGCGCCGAAGATGATAAAGTCTTCACATTCCTCGCGGATATCGATGACTTCGACCTTCTTGCCTTCTACCTTGAATGCCGCCATATTTTCTACCTGAGGGAAGAAAAAGTCCTTGGCGGAACGGTTGGTATTGGTTTCTTCGGAGAGGGCATCTCCTTTTTCAAAACGCTTGAATTCTGCGCCGCTTTCCGTATCTACGGGGAGGTACAGCGCCTCTTTTTCTGCCAGAAACTCCAAAAGCTCAGGCAGTCGGTTCATTGCAATTTTCTTCATACGATCATACTCCCTTCTTCACAACGTCCGAAGGCTCGGGATCGGATTCTTTGAAGCTTCCCAGAGGGGGCTTCTCGTCAAAATTCTCGCCTGCTTGATAAGTACCGTAAAATTCGTTGATATCTTTAATGAATTTGCGGTTGATGAGATGCAGGGGAATGTTCTGAGGACAAACGCGAGAGCATTCACCGCAGTCAGTACATCTGCCTACAACGTGAAATGCACGGATAATGTGGAAATTCTGCTCCTCAAAGCTGGAAGCGGGAGCTTTGGAATCAATGCCGGACGCGGGATTGTCAAACACGCACTTTTCGCAGGTACAGGCGGGACAAACGTTGCGGCAAGCGTTGCAACGGATGCAGCGGCTAAGTTCCTTCTGCCAGAAAGCAAATCTTTCTTCGGAAGTCATCTGTTCCAAGTTTTCGATCATATCAAAACGGCCGCTTTCTTTTGCTTCGCCGTTTTCACCGATGATCTCGTCAAAGAGGGGAGCCTTCAGGCTCTTGCAGTTGCGGCAACGCTCTGCAAGTGCATCCTTGCGGGAAACGGTCTTTTCTCCGTAAATGGTGGAGATGCAAAGCTCGTCGCCTTTTTCTTCTATGGAAGTGATACCGCGAAGCCCCATTTTTCTCAAGGCTTCAATATCAAGTTTGCCTTCGCAGGGAATGGCAACCGCCCATACGTTTTCTCTTTTGATGCGGTGCTCCTTTAAAAGCTGACTGAAGGAGAAGCTGTCGCAAGCCTTCAAAAATACGCCGACAACGCCTTCCTTTGCGCTTTCCTTTACCAGATATTTCGAAAGGTTGGGAGAGGAAAAGCCGTTGTAAACAAGGCTCTTGTCAATTTCATCTGCCGTTTTGAAGATGCAGGGCATCTGATCGTAGAAAAACTCACCGTCCTGCCAGGCAAGAACGCGATCGACTTTTCCGGAGGACAGAAGCTCTTTTGCTTTTTCACGAATTACTTTTTGCATCTCAGATCCTCCAATCTTCTGTTTTTGCCAAGACGGGTAACGGTTTCCACGAATTCATTCATGGTAGCGGCAAATTTTGCGCCTTCCGCTGCGCTGACCCATTCTACGCGGGTGCGCTCTTTTTCAATGCCGAGAAAGTCCAGCATGGAAAAGAGGAGGGACATACGGCGGCGTGCAAAATAGTTGCCTGTGGTGTAATGGCAGTCACCGGGGTGACAACCGCAAAGAATGACACCGTCTGCGCCTCTCTGAAAGGCGCGGAGAATGAACATGGGGTTGACCCTGCAGGAGCAGGGTACGCGAATGATCTTTACATTGGCAGGATACTGAAGTCTGTTGGTACCGGAAAGGTCAGCACCTGCGTAAGAACACCAGTTGCAGCAGAACGCTACGATGGTGGGTTCAAATTTTTCTTCTACATTTTGCATATTGCATCTACCTCCGCCATGATTTGTCTGTTGGAGAATCCGTGCAGATCCATTGCACCGCTGGGACAAGCAACGGTGCAGGCGCCGCAACCCTGACATACCGCGGGGTTAACACTTGCTACTCTGCGGATCTTTGTAGTGCGGTCAGGCATACGGAATTCTTTCTCCTCATAGCTGATTGCACCGTAAGGACATACTTTTTCGCAGGAGGAACATCCGTTACAGAGCATTTCATCGGAATGAGCAACGCAAGCGTTGCAGGTCAGGGAGTCTTTTGCCAGAAGTCCGATGACCTTAGCTGCACAGGCGGATGCCTGAGCAACGGTTTCGGGAATATCCTTGGGGCCTTGGCAGCAACCGGAAAGGAAGATGCCTGCGGTAGGACTTTCCACGGGACGGAGCTTGGGATGGGCTTCGGTAAAGAAGTCGTTGGTGTCCATGGATGCGGTGAGCATAGTTGCCAGAGGTCTTGCAGATTTATCCGGCTCAATGGCTGCGGCAAGAACGACCAGATCGGCATCAATGACCATCTGCTTGTTTTCAAGTAAGTCAGATGCGCGAACCATCAGCTTTCCGTTTTCGGGAGAAACCTTACCTACCATACCCTTGATGTAGTGAACGCCGTATTCTCCCACGGCTCTGCGGTAAAACTCGTCAAAGTTCTTACCGGGGGTACGAACGTCAATATAGAAAACGTACACTTCCGTGTCGGGGTATTTTTCTCTGGTGAGCATTGCGTGCTTTGCGGTATACATACAGCATATCTTCGAGCAATATGATTTTCCGCATTCTCTTGTATCACGAGAGCCGACGCATTGAACGAAAACGATCTTATGCGGATGCTTTCCG